>JBEKVS010000001.1:0-65204 GCA_049513795.1 Occallatibacter sp.
CCAGCACGCGGCCATGCACCAAGATTCGCTCTCCAATCGGCGCTCCCTTGTGCTGCCCGGTCAGGTCGTTATCGCACTCGCTGATCAATCCATGGCCGAACACCGGACCAGTCTGTTCTGACAACGTCTTGGGCAACAGAACCAGTGGCATGCGCGGCGATCGCGCAATGGACGACACGTAGGCAGGGAAGTGATACGCAGGCTGCGTACCCGGTACGGCTAGCTCCACCATGGACGGGTCAATCATATATCACCTCAAACGCGCTCCAACGCCAGCGCAATACCCTGGCCGACTCCGATGCACATCGTCGCCAGCGCATGTCTCCCGCCGTGCTTCTCCAATTGATGTACGGCCGTCATCACCAGCCGCGCACCGCTCATTCCCAGCGGATGCCCCAGCGCAATGGCGCCGCCATTTGCATTCACGTGCTCGGCGTCATCAGGGAGGCCAAGTTTCCGCAGGCAAGCAAGCGCTTGACTTGCGAATGCCTCATTCAACTCGATCCAATCAAAATCGCGAATCGTCTTTCCCAGTCGGGTCAGCAGCTTTTCGGTCGCTGGTACGGGCCCAAGCCCCATTACGCACGGAGGTACACCGGCTGTGGCCATCCCCAGGATTCGTGCCCGCGCACGAAGTCCGTGTCGAATTGCTGCATCTTCGGAGGCAAGAATCATGGCGGCAGCGCCATCGTTCACGCCCGAGGCATTGCCCGCCGTAATGGTGCCGCCTGGAAACAGAGGCGTGAGCGCGGCCAGCTTTTCGAGGGTTGTATCGGGCCGCGGATGCTCGTCTTGGGAAACGACCATCGTATTCTTTTTGGAGGAGATCTCCACCGATACAATTTCTTCCGCGAAGAATCCGCTCTCCATCGCCCGGGCTGAGCGCATCTGGCTGCGCCACGCAAACGCGTCCTGTGCGGCTCGCTCTATGGAGCAATCGCGGGCCACATTCTCTCCAGTTTCCGGCATGGAATCGGTCCCATACATCGCGAGCATTTGCTGATTCACAAATCGCCAGCCGATTGTGGTATCGAAGATCTCAGCCGACCGTTGAAACGCAGCTTCCGCCTTACCCATCACAAACGGCGCGCGCGACATCGACTCCACTCCCCCCGCAATCATGAACTCCGCTTCGCCACAGGCGATGGCGCGCGCCGCCGTGCCCGCCGCATCCATGCCTGAACCACAAAGCCGGTTCACTGTCGCCCCCGGAACGCTCTCAGGCAGCCCCGCCAGCAGTGAAGCCATGCGCGCGACATTCCGGTTATCTTCACCGGCCTGGTTGGCGCATCCCAGAATCACATCATCGAGAGCGCTCCAGTCAACGCCGGGGTTGCGCTTCATCAACTCGCGAATCGCGATCGCCGCCAGATCATCCGCGCGTACATGCGCCAGCGCGCCGCCATAGCGGCCAATTGGCGTTCGCACCGCATCGCACACGTACGCGGCCCTCATGCCTCTTCCCCTTGCACGCCATGAGCCACCGCGGTCCGCGCTTTGAGTTCGCGAAGCACTTCGAGTTCGGTGGTTGTCGGAATCTCTGTCTCTCCGCACTCGCCTGAAAACCGAATTTCCCAACCTGTGCTCTCGCGAATCGTTTTTCGATCCACTCGCGGATGAATGCTCGCAACTTCCAACTCATGCGATTCGGGGTTGGGCCGGAGAATGCAGAGATCGGTAATCACCGCGACCGGTCCTTTCCCGGGCAGGCCGAGCTTTTCGCGCGCATCGCCTCCAGTGAGAAATCCGACCGATGTCAAAAAGTCAACCTTGTCCACCAGCGTGCGCTTCGAATGCTTCACGATGATCAGCACTTCTTTCGCGGAGGAACTTATCTCCGGCGCGCCGCCCGCTCCCGGCAGGCGCACCTTCGGCCTTTCGTACCGGCCGACGACTGTGGTATTGATGTTCGCGAAGCGATCCAACTGTGCAGCGCCGAGAAACCCCACGTCGATGCGCCCGCCCTGCAGCCAGTAGCGAAAGATCTCCGGCGTGGACACGACTGTGTCGGCCGTCTCGGCCAGGTTGCCGTCCCCAATCGACAGCGGCAGAACCGGGGGCTTGGCGCCAATTGGTCCCGACTCGTAGACCAGCACAGCATCCGGGGCATGGGTCAGCCGCGCGAGATTTGCGGCGGTCGATGGCATTCCGATCCCCACGAAACAGACTGCGCCATTCGGCAGCATGCGCGCTGCAGCCACCGTCATCATCTCGTCGGAGGAATACGCAGTGCTCACGGGTACACCGCCTGCGCCTTCGCATCGCGCTGCAGTTTCAAATACTCATCAAAGTTCTGCGTGCTTCGGATGTGTCGTTGTACCCAATCCGCGAAATGCTCTCGATTGCGGGAAACCTGGTCCCAGGTCCGATAAAACACGTTGTCGCGTTCGTAGTATCCGTGCGCGTACGACGGAGTCGCTCCGCCCGGAATTTCGCATACGGCAGTCACCACCCAACTGGGCAGAATGCACGCATTTGGCGCCGCGTCCAGCGCGCGCACGCGCTCTTCCACCGTGACGATTGCTCGCTTTGCAGCCAGCACCGCCTCTTTCTGGACGCCCAGAATTCCCCACAACAGCACATTGCCTTTCCAGTCCGCCTTTTGTGCGTGGATCACAGTGACGTCTGGCCGTACCGCCGGCGTGGCCGCAAGCACTTCACCGGTGAAGGGACAGGTGATGTTACGTATGCGGTCATTGACGCGGGGAAAATCCGATCCCGCGTACCCGCGCAGAACGGCAAACGGCAGGTTTGCTGCGCCCGCGACATACGCATTGGCCAGATCGCTGTGGCTCCGCTCTTCAATCTCAAGCGGAAGGGGCCAGCCATTTTCCACGGCGTCGCGGAAACGGTGCAACGACCCGACGCCCGGGTTGCCACCCCATGAGAAAGTCAACTTGGCCGCGCATCCGGCCCCGATCAACTGGTCATAAATGAGATCCGGAGTCATGCGAACCAGAGCGAGGTTTCGCCGTCCTTGGCGGATGATCTCGTGGCCCGCCGCAAATGGAATGAGGTGGGTAAACCCCTCCATGGCGACGCTGTCACCGTCGTGGACATGCGCAGCGACTGCTTCGGCTAAACTGAGCCACTCCGCCATCCGAGCCCCTTTTACTGATCGCCATATTATTACCCGGCGATGCAAAGTCGTACAAGGTGTGCGATAATCGCCCGCGTACGATTCCTCGAGATTTCCAGGAAAGATTCCGCGATGAGCGCCGCCCGATCCGCCGTCATCCAAGTACCTGAAACCCCGGCCAATGAGTTCGCCGCGCAGGCGGGAAACCCCGATTTCGTGCTTTCACTGGCTCGAGGCATGCGGGTGATCGAAAGCTTCGAGGGCCACCACGACGGACGCAGCATCATCGAAATCTCCCAATCCACGGGCCTTTCCCGAGCATCCGTCCGCCGCATCCTGCTCACCCTTGAACTGCTCGGCTACGTCGAGCGCAGCCGTCAGGTACATCGACTCAAAACGCAAGTCTTGCGACTCGGCTTCTCATTTCTCTCCTCTTCGTCCGTAGTCGAGGCCGCCCGGCCGGTGCTCGAACGCATCACCGAGCAGGTGCACGAGTCATCCTCCATGAGCATGCTTGACGGCGGCCAGATTGTGTACGTGGCCCGATCGGCTGCCAGCCGAGTACTCGCCGCGGGGCTCTCTGTCGGCAGCCGCCTGCCTGCCTATTGCACATCGATGGGGCGCGTTCTGCTCGCCGCGCTGCCTGACGAAGAACTCGCTGCGTACCTGAGCGATCTCAAGCCGCGCGCCTATACGCCCAAGACGCTCACCCGCATTGCACAGATCAGGAAGGCGATCCTGCAGGTGCGAAAGGACGGTTACGCCATCGTCGACGAGGAACTCGAAGCCGGCTTGCGATCCATTGCCGTTCCCGTTTCAACCCGCAGCAAGCGGGTGGTCGCGGCTATCAACGTTGGGACTCACATTTCGCGCGTCGATCGCGCCACACTTACCGAACGCTGCCTCCCCGCATTGCAGGAGGGCGCGCGAACCTTGCGCCACATACTCATTTGAGCCTCACTCGACCGATCCTCACTCGACCATCCTGACTCGATCGATCAGGGATCATGAAAGGAATTGAACATGTCTTCTCCCATTCGCACCGACCACGTCGGCAGCCTGCTTCGCCCGGCGGAACTGCTCCGAGCACGCGCCGAGCACATTGTTCCCGCGGAACTTGAGGCCATCGAGGACCGGCATGTCCTCCGCGTTCTTCAACGTCAGAAGGAGATCGGGTTAGGCGTCTTCACTGACGGTGAATTGCGCCGCACCAACTTCATGAGCGATTTCACCGATGCCGTTGAAGGTTTCGACTTCGGCGACTCCGTTTCGCGAAGTTGGAAGGACGATAAAGAGAAGGTGCAACACACTGCCGCAACCATCAGCCGTGTCAATGGAATCGTCACTTCGACCCTCAAGCAACGGCAGCCCCTGACCGGGCGCGAACTTACCTTCCTCAGAGAACACGCTTCCGGACCCATCAAAATTACACTGCCCAGCGCAACGCAGTTTCCGGCCATCTCATTCAAATATGGCATTACTGACGCCGTATACCACGATCCATTCGCATTCCTCCACGCTGTTACGGGGATCATGGCTGAGGATATTCGCGGCTTCGCGGCAAGCGGAATTTCCTATCTGCAGATCGATGCGCCGCGCTACAGCTACTATCTCGATCCCACGTGGACTGCGTGGATGCAGAAGGAATTGCGCGTCGATCCCGCGGAGATGCTGACCGCATCTCTCAACGCCGACAACACATGCTTCAGGGCCGCTCGAAATCCAGGAGTCACTCTTGCCATCCATCTTTGCCGCGGCAACAATCGCAGTCACTGGTATGCCGAAGGCGGATACGACGCGATTGCGGAACGTCTCTTCCACGAGTTGGCGGTCGATCGCTTTCTACTCGAATACGACGATGAGCGCTCCGGCACCTTCGAGGCTCTGCGCTTTGTACCCAAAGGGAAGATCGTCGTGCTTGGACTTGTCAGCTCCAAGCGGCCTGAACTGGAACGCAAAGAAGACGTAATCAGGCGTATCAATGAGGCGGCCCGCTTCCTTCCCCTCGAACAGCTTGCCATCAGTCCTCAATGCGGCTTTGCTTCGACCATGGAAGGGAACTTGTTAACCGAGGACGAGCAGTGGGCGAAGCTGCAACTGGTGGTCGACACCGCCCGCGAAGTCTGGGGATGAGGGAGCCGAAAGGAAACCAACGCGGCGCAAAATGTCCAGGCGACGCGATGTTTCAAAGAACCAGTCAGAGCATAGGATCGGTCTGAGTAAGGGTCGGTTTATGCAAGCGATGTTGCCTTCGCCTTGCGCGAGGCCGATGCGAAAGGGTAAAGAGAAGTGCCGCGAGCAGGCTGAAGCATAGCGGAATGCTGACGTTGAAGAAATGAATTCTGGCATAGAAATCCGGACGGGTGACAAGAATCAGGTCGACATTCGGATCTCTCAAGTGCTTGACCATCGCGAGCGTAACCGCCAGCAACACCGTAAGGCTCGTCGATAAGGCCTGAACGAGTTGAATCGGGAGCAGTTCTCTGATGAGCTCTCTGCGGCACAAAAGATAAACGAGAAATCCAGCCCAGACGAAGGTGACTGCGGGAATGACGCCAAGGCCAACTTCAAGCAGCGCGGAACTCGGCCAGGAGTGCGCATTCCATGGATCAGAAACCACGAAAGAGAAAATGTCTCCGCCAGCGAATCTCCATGCCGGATAGAGCATGGTCCACGCCACCGCAAAAACCGCCGGCAGGGCAACCTCGCTAGCCAGATTCGAAGCTCCGATGGCGATTGCGATCAAGACCTGCCGCCAATACCACGCGACGGAGCGGCCGAGTTGAAGCTCCTCCAGCAAGTCACCTGAAAGCGCCTCATTCCTCGGCCCAAAGGTCAGGTGCTCAACCATCCACGTCGCAAGCGTGATGAACTTGATTGGCCTCATGCGAATTCCCCTCCTGCGGCCGGCAGTGATTTCCATAGCTCAGTGAGCATTTCGCGCGTTTCATGAACCGAGCGGAGGCCTTGTTCGGTCACGCGGAAATAGCGCTTGGCTCGGCCTCCCCGCTCTGCCGTGGGCTCGCCAAGGCTGGAGGCAATCAGCCCTTTCAATTCGAGCCTGTCGAGCGCCGCATAGACGCTTCCGGCCGGCACATCTCTTCTCTTCAGGGTGGACAGTTCTCTGGAAAGCGGAACTCCGTACACGGCGTCGCCCAGGCGGATGATCGCGAGAAGAATCATGAGTTCAAATTCGCCGAGATAGGTTTGCTCTCGCATTTAATCAAAAATAGCGAAGAAATAAGAATATTGCAAGAGGCTGTGCGAAAATTGCCATTCATCCGTTTCGTGCATCATTTCTAACTCGCGTTGGGATGAAGACATGAGCCGGTCGACTGAATCGATCGAACCGAACCTTACGCTATTTCCCGAGAGCCTTTATCTGTGCGGCAACAAAGTCATGCACGTACATGACGCTGGTTGGCGCAGAGACAGTTTGCGGTTCATTTTGCCCTGCGGCGTGAATCAACAGGGCCGGCCGCGGATCCCATTGGCCGCCGTGAGAGGCGCGCTCGTCCTCGGCGCTCCATCCCGGCAAGGGCCGCCACATCTCTGTCCGCCAGGAGTGATCTCCCTGCACAACGAGCGTTGTCTCGGACCAGCGCGGCTGTGCCTCAAGAAGATCGAGAATTCGGCCGAGAAGGCGATCTGACAGATCCAGAGAATCCAGGTACGACCCTCCCAGCGCATACTTGCCCGTTCGGCGGTCCCAGACTGCGGGAGGATGGGGCACAGGGAGATGAAGATAAATGACATCTGCCTGACTGGTGGCAACCGTTTGAAGCGCATGCTGCTCCAGGTCCTTCACAGCTTCTTCATGGCCTTCTGCATTCCAAGCCGCGGCATCGGCCCAGGCACGACTGGGCGATATGACCTGTTCGACGATCATGCGCAGCGGAAACCAGACATTCTGAGCGAAGCTGGCGCCAGTCGACGTAGGTCCGCGGTCCTGAGCGTCTTCATTGGCCCAATAGCAATCCGTTACGATGCGGGCAAAGATCGGGCAATACGCAATGTACCACCCGGTGATCGAAGTGGTGAGACCATGCTGGCCGGCCATGGCAAAAAGCGTGGCGCTCGGATCAAACAGATTCCACTTGTCGACGTTGTCGTATTGAACCAGGTACCGGTTGTCCGCGGTGTATTCGACATCCGTTACCGCGCGTCCGAGCAGCAGACTCGGAACAGCCCTCGTCGTCCGGTAGGCGATCGGTGTCATGTCGGAGTAGAGAGTGCTTTCGTTGCGCAGTCGATCGAGATTGGGAAGCTGCAACGAAGGATCTCGCGCTTCAAAGACGGGCTGATACGCGAGTTCGTCGAAGATGATCCAGACCAGTCGCGGTTTGTTCGATGCTTCGACGGGGATTGCCGATGTAAATGCTTGCGGACCTGGGCGCCATAGCGTTGCGCGGCCAAGCTGGAAGGTCATCACCAGAGCGAAGACGGCAAAGCCGGCGAGCAGAGAGCTTCCGGCGTTACTGAGCTTGGAGGCAGCCTTGGGATGCTTCATTGCTAGAAAAAGAAGGAAGCCCGTCCAAACCAGACCGAGCGCAAGAACCGCAATCGCAGGCACGTCGAACGGTATTACGTTGAGATTGCGCGCCAGCAACAGTGGCGGCAAAAGCGCCATCAGCACCCAGCGCAGTTTCGGCCATGCGGGAAGGCGGCGCAGCAAAGCCATCAGACCGAAGAAGAGCAAAGTCACGATGGCCATGTCGGTCAGGTGCGCGAGGGCAATTCGCGTGAGCGGCACGGGTGAGCGCATGCGCGCATCGCCGGCGCCCGATGTCAGGTCGATGTAGTTCGGCAGCAGCAATACCGCAGCGAAAGCCCAGGCCTGGGCGAGTTGTTTGATCATGGCCGGTCGATTCCGGAATGCGGAACAGATTCCTGATTGCGCTCGAACAGCAGAAGAACTCTCTGATTGCCGAGAACGGTCCGATCGACGACGCGAAAGAACGGAGCGAACGCCACCTTGAGGTCATCTTCGGACAGTTGTCCATAGAGATGATCGCGGCCACGGAGCCATTCCTGAAACATGGGGTCAGACGGTGGCACCCACTCCAGCACCAGCCATCTTCGCGTGAGAGAGGCGCAAAGGTCGCCGATGTGCGCAAGGGGAATCTGCTCGCGCAGGATCAGGTGATGGATGACCGCCAGCATCATGACCAGGTCGAAGTTCCCCGCGAGGCGCGCGAGAAGCGACAGCTGTTCGCGATTCCTCCATCCTGCCGCAGGCGTGGGGCGCGCGATGTTGGCCACAAGAGCGGTGATCGAGTGACGCTGGGTCACCGATCGCCAGAGAGTGTCGATGGCCGCGGCGTCGCTGTCCAGCGCGACCACTTCTGCGCCAGCCTCGGCGGCGAGAAGCGAGTAGGTTCCAGTATTGGCGCCGATATCCAGCACACGGCGCGGGCGGCAGCGCTCCAATACTTCTTTGAGAAAACGCTGCTTGTCGTTCGTATCCGCTGAACTGTAGTGGCTGGCGGATTGGGTATATTCGCTCCAGTTGCTGGTACGCGGGGGCGGTGCGGCGCGACGAATCTGCTTGCCAAGACGGTCCAGGCGCTTATGCAGAATATGAGTGGCCAGTTCAGGGTCGGAGGTAGACGGCATCTTGCGCATCTTGCCCGGCTTGCCGCCGGAACCCTCGAAAACAGTGGCCAGAGTCACAACATCCAGCAGATCGGGGTAGAGGCGCTGCCAGGGTTGCAGCGCACGATAGAGCAGGCCGGGCTCATAGCCGTCGCGGGCAAAGATAGTCGCCTGCAACGACCAGCCGACAAATTTTTCCGCCAGCAACGGAAGAAGAAATGTGCGGACAAATTGCCCGTAAGCGAGCCAGATGGTGGCGTGCGGGTCGCGCCGCTCGAATGACAGCACGTCTACCAGAACCGGCCGGGAACCAACAAAGAGGATGTTCAAGGGGGTCGCATCCTTCAGGTTCCAACCGGCGTCGATGGCCTGGCCAGCCATGCGAAGCGTGAGTTCGGCGGCGGAACGCCACTGACCGGTTGTCCACTCCCATGGGTAGGAAATGGGATCGATGCGCGGATGTTGCAGCCAAAGCCCTTCGCGAAGCCCTCGCGACGCGGGATCGACTGACGGAAGGTTGCCCGCATCTACAACCTCGGTCGAAATCAGATCGCCGCTGCGTTCGAGCGCTGCGCGCAGAGGAGAATCAAGAAAAGCAACCGTCTCTTCCACGGCCGCAGGCTGAATGCGCCGCAACGCATGGGATGGGGTGAGCCGCAGTTGCCCGGCTGGATCCCGAAATGTAAAATCCGGGTCGTTTGGCCTGTGTGCGGGCATGGAGTCTGCCGGGTCCGGGGGCATGAGCACGGAAACATCCACCTGGCCGCTCAATGGGGCGATGAACCCTTGTCTTCTTGCACAGAGGTCATCTGCTCAGGCTGTTTGGCTGCAGCGCCGCGATGAAAAAGCGAATGGAACTTCCGGCGCAAGAACCATCCGGTTGCAGCAAGAGCGGATCCAACGATCTGAAGCAACAGAAATCCCGACCCTGGGTCCGTGTATCCGTAAGCGCGCTGTTGGAAGAGCAGCATCGCGCCCGCAACAATTAACATGATCGAGGTGGTATGTGCGAGTTTATGCATCTTGGCCAGGTGCGGCTCCGCGAGGGGAATCTGGCTTCCGGCACTCAGTGAAGGCAAGGAGCCCAAAACTATGATAGCGTTGACGGCGAACCTGGAAGCGAGTTTACAGGAATTCAACGATCCTGTAGCGGAACCAAGAAACCGTAAGTACTCCGAACGAACATTTTCTCGTCCTATTATAGAGTGCCCTCCGGGTGAGGCGGAGCCCTTGGTCGCGCGAATGATTGGGTTCGGGCAAGGGGAAGCCTGATGAATCGGTGTTTTGCAGCTTTGCGAGCAACTCATGATGGAAGATAGTGTTCCAAGGAATGACAGCGGTTCTGAATCTCACCGAATGAGAGTCCCATGGGCCTGACAAGTGCGACCACTCCGCTCAGGATTTCCCGAGGAGGGCTCGCGCCTTATGTGAGTCTGTTCCGGCTGGATCATTCGATCAAGCAGATATTCGTCGTGCCCGGCATGGTGATCGCCGCAAGCCTGACGGATACCGCCCCGAGCGTTGCATTGTTCCTGCGAATCGCGGTCGGATTGGCGGCCGTGGTGGCAGTCGCCAGCAGCAACTACGTGCTCAATGAGCTTCTGGATGCGCCGTTCGATCGGCTGCACCCCACAAAATGCTTTCGCCCCGCCGCTCAAGGAAGCATCAACATCCCGCTCGCCTATCTGCAGTGGATTGCTTGCGCCGTCGTGGGATTTCTGCTGGCTGAGCAGGTCTCGGTCGAAGTCTTCCTGAGCGTTTTGAGCCTCTGGATCATGGGCTGCTTCTATAACATCCCGCCGATCCGCATGAAAGACATCCCCTATCTGGACGTACTATCGGAGTCCATCAACAACCCCATTCGGCTCTGTGTGGGGTGGTACATCGTGTCCGCCACGGTAGTCCCGCCGGTTTCGCTGCTGGTTGCCTACTGGATGCTCGGCGCCTATTTCATGGCGCTCAAGCGCTTCAGCGAGTATCGCCAGATCGGCTGCGAGCCGGCCATGCGCTATCGACGGTCCTTTGAGTTCTACACCGAAGAGGCCCTGCTTACTTCCGTCGTTTTTTACGCGGCTACTGCCATGCTCTTCTTTGGCGCATTTGTCATGCGCTACCGTATGGAGATGGTCCTGGCGTTTCCAATTGTTGCTTTGCTGATGGCCGTCTATTTCGATCTTGCCTTTGCCCCCGATAGCCCGGTGCAGCACCCGGAGAAGCTCTACCGCGAACCGCGGCTGATGGCCTTGCTCACCGCCTGCGCCGTCGTGCTGGTGGTAACCTCTTTCGTCGACTTGCCCTGGCTCGCGCGAGTTTTTCCAAAGTCGCCCGTTCATGAGCCGGGATATTCCCGGGCTAACACGGCTGGAGTGAAGTCCGATGCGCCCGTGGGCACGCCCATCAGAACGCCGTCGACGGAGATGCAATGAATCGGATCGCGTCGGGCCGGCGGATGCCTGTCATTCGCCTGGGACTGCTGACTATTGCGGCTTTCGTAATTCATGGCTATCACTTTGGTGTTGAGGATGGGGAGATCTTCATTCCCGCTGCCGGGAAGCTTATCCATCCAAATTTGAATTCCTTCGCGGCCGAGTTTTTTGAGACGCATGAACACCTGTCTCTTTTCAGTCCCATCCTGGCATGGACCATTCGGCTCCTTCACCTGTCGATCGACTGGACCGTTTTCCTCTGGTACATCGTCAGCCTCTTTGCCATGCTCGCGTCCTGCTGGCTGTTGACGTCAACCTGCTTTCGCTCGCAGCGAGCGCGATGGGGTTCCATGCTGGTCATCACCGCGGTGCTGACCATGCCGGCCACCAATACCGGCCTGTTTCTGATCGACCCCTATCTCACGCCTCGCTCCTTTTCCACCCCACTCACGCTGGTTGCGCTGGTCTGCGTGCTTCGCCGCCGATACGCGTTCGCTGCCGTTGCGGCATGTCTCACCGCTGCCCTCCATCCGCAGATGGCCGCCTATCTCGTTTTCCTGGCAACAGTCATCTGGTTTATTGAAAAGTCCACACCCGCAGTGCGCGAGCGCGTCCCGGTGCTGGCTGGGATGACTGTCGCCCTGCCCGCCACATTCCGCTTCGGCCCCGCATCCGATCCCTACCGGGAAGCTCTCTATGCCCGCGACTTCTTCTTTCTCTCCAACTGGACCTGGTATCACTGGCTCGGAATGTTAGCGCCGCTGGCCATCCTGGCATGGTTCTGGAAGGGAAAATTGCGCGGAGTCACACCTGAATTTGAGCGCCTCTGCTGCGCTCTCATTCCCTTTGGGCTGGTCTCGATCCTCATTGCGGCGGTTTTCACCAGCTCGCATTCGATGGACATGTTTGCCCGCCTGCAGCCGCTGCGTTGCTTCCATCTCATTACGCTGGTCTTCATGCTGCTTCTCGGCGGCGTCATCGGCGAATATGCCGCGCGGAGCCGCTCCTGGGTATTGGCGGCAATATTCCTGCCTCTGGCCACAGGCATGTTCTTCGTCGCCCGGCAGACCTATCCATTCAGCCCGCACATTGAATGGCCATGGTTGAGAGCCAGTTCCAATCCGTGGGTAAGTACATTGCTATGGATTCGCAAAAATACCCCCGAAGAGGCGGTCTTTGCGGTGGACTCGCGCTATTTCATGGAGCGGGGTATAGATGCCCACGGCTTCCGAGCCATCAGCCAGCGCGCGGCTTTGGCCGACTACTTCAAAGATGGCGGCGTGGTTGCGATTTTCCCCCAACTGGCCACTGAATGGAAGCAGATGAGCAGCGCCACCGATGGCCTGAACCACTTCAGCAAAGAGGATTTCGTTCGCCTGGCCAGGCGCTACCCGGTCACCTGGGCCGCCATTCACGGTCCTGCTCCCGACGGCATGAGCTGTCCTTTCCAGCAACGCGGCTATGCGGTGTGCACCATTCCAGTTGCCGGGGACCCAGTCGCCGCGGATCCGGTTGCCGCGGATCCAGCTTCCGCGGATAAGGAGCAAATCCCTCCCGACAGAAGAGGGCAGTAATCTGGCAGGTGGGTGGCTGCTTAGACCAGCAGAGCCCACGCCCGGGCGACTCCATCTGCGGGCGATCCCATCGGCTAGCCGCCTACTGCCCGAGCGGAAGCGCCCAGATTGAACTGCCATGACCCTAACGTGGTGTGCTGCTTAGAGCTTTCGACGTATGGTGTCCCGGTGATTCAGAATCGCACAATCGGAGAATGGCCACCATCCCCGCACTGCGCGTGTCCGCGAATCCGCTTGTCCTGCCCGTTTGGAACCGTGAACGCTCTGCCTCCCGCGCTGCCGGATGCACGCAAAAAGGCTTCGTTCGCCGTCTCAGGGTTCAAGCCTTCGCGGTCTTGCTCGTCGCGTTCGCTGCGGCCTGGCTGAGCCCCGCGGCACACGCAACAACGCCGCAGCCGCAGTTCTGGGCGGCGCAGACCGTGGTCCCGTCAAGCACCCTGAACTTTCCCTACTGCGTGGCCGTTGATTCGATCGGCAATGTGTACATCTCCGACAGCCAGGGCAACGAAGTACTCAAGGAGACATTGAGCCAGGGCGTCTATACGGAGAGCGTCGTCGCTTCCGCAGCTTCCGGAGGGCTCAACACGCCTTACGGTGTTGCAGTGGATTCGAGCGGGAACGTCTACATCGTCGACAGTGGCAACGATCGGGTTCTTAAAGAGACGTTTTCAGGCGGAAGTTACATACAGAGTCTTGTGTCCACGACCGCGCTGAGCAACCCCAGCGGAATCGCCGTAGACGCAAGCGGAAATCTCTATATCACCGATACTGGCAATACCAGGCTGCTCATGGAGACTCTTTCCGGCGGCGCCTATAACGAGACGGTGATCGCCAGCAGCGGACTACCCCGACCCGTTGGAGTCGCGGTCGATTCGAGCGGCAATGTGTACGTCAGCGACATCACCAACATGGCCGTTTACGAATTCACTTACTCCGCTGGAACCTACAACATGATTACGGTTCCAACCAGCGGCCTGAACTATCCGTTCGACGTTGCCGTGGATGCAAACGACAATCTCTATATCGCGGATTACAGCAACACGCGAATTGTCGAAGAGACCTATGTCTCCCCCGGAACCTACACGGAAAGCGTGTTCCCCACCGCAAATCTTGTTGGCCCGTATGGCGTGGCCGTGGATACCAGCGGGAACCTTTATATCGCCGACACGATAGGTCAAAACATCAAGAAGGAGACTCTGGCCGGCGGCAATGCCGGTGTAGTAGCTGTCGGGTCAGCCAGTCAGCCCGTCTCCATGCTGTTCAGCTTCGCGGGCGGGTCCGGCACTGTCACATTGGGTGGCACTTCGGTAGTAACCCAGGGCGCAACGGGCCTGGACTTCACCGATGCCGGAACAGGAACTTGCGCAGCCGGAGCCTATTCTGCCGGCGACGTCTGCTACGTGAACGTAACCATGACACCGCTGTACCCTGGGCAGAGGCTTGGAGCGGTCGAGCTTCTCGTCAGCGGCAGCGTGGCCGCCTATGGCTATCTCCAGGGTGTAGGCACCGGTCCGCAGGTCAACTTCACGCCGGGAACCGAGTCGGTAATCGCCAGCACGTCGGGTCCCTTCACTCTGATGAATCCTTTCGACGTAGCCGTGGACGCCAGCGGCAACGTATATATCGCTGACGCTACGCGCAACGCAGTCTATGAAGGGGTTCTGTCTGGGGGCAGTTACACCTCAAGTCTTGTGGTCAACGCGTTGGTCGATCCCCAGGCTATCGCTCTGGATGGCGCCGACAATGTCTACATCGCCGAAAACGGAAACGGCGCCGGAACCGGTGTGATTCTGAAGATGACCCCTGCGGGCGGAGTCTGGAACCAATCAACAGTCGCGAGCAGCTTGAATGCCCCAACGGGCGTGGCCGTTGACGGCGCCGGGAACGTCTATTTCTCCAGCTCTACCGACAACGCCATCTACGAAGTACCCCTCTCGCAAGGCGCATATGGAAGCCCGAGTTCCCTGATCACGGGCCTGAATCAGCCGGGAAAGATTGCCATTGATTGGAGCGGCAACATCTACATCGCCAACACCGGCGCCGGCACGGTTCTCATGGAAACGCCGTCAAACGGCAGCTACACGCAAACCACTCTCGGCACCGGTCTGCAGGGACCTTACGGCGTAGCGGTCTCCGCCAACGGCTCGGTCTTCATCGCCGATACCGGCAATACCCGGATCGTCGAAGAGGTTCTTTCTTCGGGAAGCTATACACAGACGGCGATCACGACCGGCGTCACACCGAACGGAATCGGCTTGAACCAAAAGGGCAACCTGTATGTAGCCGACGGCGCCACGACCAGCGTGGAAGAGTTCGACTTCTCGGATGGGCCGAGTCTCTCGTTTGCCGCCACTCTCGTGGGCACCACGAGCTCGGATAGTCCGAAGGCCGTGACGGTGGAGAACGCCGGCAATGCGACCCTGGAGTTTGAAGTTCCTGCCACGGGCAACAACCCCAGCATTGCGGCGGGGTTCGATCTGACCTCAGGCAGTGCGGGCAACTGTCCCCTCGTCGCTTCGAGCGGCTCAATTCAACCTCTGATAGCAGGAGCCAGTTGCACACTGCCGGTGAGCTTTGAACCTCTCAGCACGGGCACCGACAGCGGCTCGCTCACGCTGCTCGACAATAACCTCAACGCCTTAACGCCCAGTTACGCGACTCAGACCATCTCGCTTTCGGGTCAGGGAAATCCCGACCCGACGACAACGGCAGCAGCCAATGCGACGGCGCCGTACAGTGCGAGCGCGCAGAATGTGACTCTCTCGGCAACCGTCACCAGCGCCGATGGCACAGTCGATGCGGGTACCGTGACGTTCACCGTGATGCAAGGCGCCACCGTGATCGGTACTGCAACGACCAGCGGAACGGTTTCGAGCGGATCGGCCAGCGTGAGCTATGCGTTGCCCGCGGCTACTGCGCTCGGCACCTACACCATTCAGGCTGTCTACAATGCCGGCGGCGTCTTCCTTACCAGCTCCGACAGCACACACACGCTGACAGTTCAAAAAGCATCGCAGACCATCAACTTCACCCAGCCGGCCACGCCGCAGACCTACGTGTCGGGGCTGCAAATAGATCTCAGCGCGACCGGGGGCGCATCGGGCAATCCTATCGTCTTCAGCATCGATTCGAGCAGCACCCAGGGGATAGCCACGATTTCGGGCAGCACGGTGACCGTGACGGGCATCGGGACGCTGGTGTTTGACGCCAACCAGGCAGGCAACGCCGACTACGCCGCAGCGGCCCAGGCCCAGGTCACGGTAGTAATCAGCCTGGCCTCGCAGACCATCACCTTCAACCCGCCGCCGACCAGCCCGGTGACTTATTCACCAGGTCTGAATTTTTCTCTCGTCGCAACCGGAGGCGCATCGGGCAACCCAATCGTCTTCACCATCGATGGGAGCAGCAGCGGAACAGCCACGATTTCCGGCACCACGGTGACCGTTACGGGCGCCGGAACGCTGGTGATCGACGCCAACCAGGCGGGCAACGCCAACTACGCCGCGGCAACCCAGGTGCAGGCGACGGTGCAGGTCAACAAGGCGTCGCAGACCATCAGCTTCACTCCGCCGGTGAGCCGGGTGACCTATGCGCCGGGATTGACCATTCCTTTAGTCGCGACCGGCGGCGCATCGGGCAATGCAATCATCTTTACGCTGGATGGAACCAGCACCGGGACGGGCACCATATCGGGCGGCATGCTCACGGTGACCGGTGCCGGAACGCTGGTGATCGATGCCAACCAGGCAGGCAACACCGACTACACAGCAGCGACCCAGGTTCAGGTGTCGGTGGTGGTAAACAAAGCATCGCAGACTATCAGCTTTACGCAGCCGGCCTCGCCCGTGGCTTTTGCCGCCGGGCTCACAATTCCTCTCAGCGCAATGGGTGGCGGATCCAGCAGCCCAATTATCTACACCCTGGACGCGAGCACCACCGCGCCGGCAACCATCTCCGGCAGCACGGTCAGCGTAACCGGCGTCGGAAAAATCGTGGTTGACGCCAACCAGGCGGGCAACGTTAATTACCTCGCCGCAGCCCAGGCGCAAGTGACAGTGATCGTCAACAAGGGACCGCAGACCATCACCTTCACGCAGCCGACCTCGCCCGTAACCTATACGCCAGGTCTTACCATTGCTCTCAGCGCGGCGGGCGGCGGATCGGGCAGCGCAATCGTCTTTACTGTGGATGGGAGCAGCACCGCGCCGGCAACGATTTCCGGCACATTGGTCAGCGTCACAGGCGCCGGAATTCTGGTGATCGACGCCAACCAGGCGGGCAATGCCAACTACAACGCAGCAACCCAGGCGCAGGTGTCGGTAATCGTCAACAAGGCCACGGCAACTGTGGTGTTGGGCAACCTGAACCAGAACTACAGCGGAAATCCGGAAGCGGTGACAGTCACAACTGCGCCGGTCAACCTGGCCGTCACTGTTACCTACAATGGCAGCACCACCGCTCCGACTACGGCAGGCAGCTACGCCGTCATCGCCACTATCAACGACGCTAACTACCAGGGCACAGCGACCGGAACCCTGATCATCGCCGGGCTGCCCGGGACAGTGGCTCTGGGCGACCTGAGCCAGACGTATGACGGTTCTGCGGAAGCGGTCACCACCATCACCACTCCGTCAAACCTGGCAGTCACCGTCACATACAACGGTATCCCCACGGCACCAACCACAGCCGGGAGCTACGCGGTTGTGGCCACAATCAGCAGCCCGAACTGGAGCGGCACCGCCAACGGCACTCTGGTAATCGCGCAAGCTCCAACCACCGTGAGCGTGATCAGCAACGCCAGCCCAACCGCGATTGGAAGCCCGGTTACGCTAACCGCGACGGTCCTGGCCGCAGCGGGCATGCCGACCGGCACAGTGACATTCCTCGATGGCACAAATTCGTTGGGCACCAGCGCGCTATCCCAGGGCGTGGCCACGTTGACCACCTCGAACATGGCCGCAGGATCGCAGTCGATCACCGTGAACTACAGCGGCGACACGAACTTTCTCGCCTCTTCAAGCAGCGCGCTGCCGCAAGTGATAGAGGATTTCACCATTACCGCCAGCGCACCTACCGTAACCGCGCAGCCGGGAGGCACAGCAGTCCTCACCTTCGCCATCACCCCGGTCAACGGGAGCACGTTCCCATCGGCGATTAACTTGACGGCGAACGGATTGCCGGCCGGAGCCACCTATACGTTCTCTCCAACCTCGGTTCCCGCAGGTGCGGGTCCAACTACAGTGACACTGACCGTGGATCTCGCGCAGTCGAGTGCCGGCGTCAGCCGCTTGACGATTCACCCGGGCAAGAAAATGGGCACAGAGATGGGCCCAGAGACGAACACGGACATGGCCGCAAATCACGCGGCGCGTCCAGCGGGCAACGGCCAGGCAGCCAAACTGGCCGGGTGGCTCGCGCCGTTCTCTCTGGCCTTCATCCTGCTTCCGTTCGCAGGACGCTTACGCCGCACCGGCAAGAAGCTCGGCGGGATGCTTTCCGTACTCCTCGTGCTGATCGCGGGCCTGTCTGCCATGGCCGCCATGAGCGGTTGCGTAGCCAGCACCAACTACAAAGGTGAAGATCCCCAAACCGATACAGTCACAGTCACCGCATCGGCGGGCGCTTTGTCGCACTCGGCACAAGTCAGCCTCACGATTCAGTAGCCAGGGAGACGAATCCCAGGGTGACGGATCAAGGCGCAGACAACGAATCGCCTTACGCCGTTTCCTGCACTTAGTCGTGCGACGACGGGAGATTTTCCAGGCTGGAAGTGCAGGTCACCGGTTCGGCGCTTCCACCGAATTCACCCTTGTCTGTTCCACCGGTGAACGATCCTTTTGACTCGCTCCGGGACAACTGGATGTAATCCGATCCCAAACTGCCCGCGCCCAGGAATTCTGGGTCGGCGCTGGAAACACTGACGGTCAGCACTTTGCCATCACTGGAAAGGCACCCGGTACCACTCGTCATTAAGACGACGGTGGAAGCGGTCTTGGTGAAGCCCGACCACGGTGTTCAGATGCCTTCCGCCGGCACGGCAAAATTCACCCCGATGAAAGTTGTGCCACCGTGACCGAAGCCGCCGGCCGTCGCGATGCAGTAGTGCTCCGTGGCGAAGCTGCAGGCGGGGGCAGTCAGCCCCAGCAGCAGAAACAGATGCGATGTCTTGAAGCGAAACATAGTTGGTTCCTCCTTATTACGCTTACGGTTGCGACAATAGATAACTTGCCCCACTTCAACGCGGATGGCAACAAAACTGTTCCCCAATCGCATCTAACCAGCTAACCGCTGAGGAATGAGACGGCTGCGGCAACTTCTAACGTGTATACTGCATTCAAACATTTCTGCCTGTCGAGGCGATATGCATGCCGACGCAAGGATCAACAAGCCGGATCGTTCGGTTTGGAACCTTTGAAGTGGACCTGCTCGAAGGCAGGCTCACCAAGTCCGGGCTACGCGTTCGCCTCCAGGGGCAGCCTTTTCAAATCCTTGCACTTTTGCTGGAGCGGCCCGGCGAAGTTGTTACCCGCGAAGAGATCCGGCAGAAGCTTTGGTCGGAGCAGACATTTGTCGAATTTGACGACGCGCTGAACACGGCGGTGGGGAAGTTGCGCGCTGCAATCGGCGATACGGCGGACAACCCCCGCTTCGTCGAAACTGTGCCACGCCGCGGGTACCGCTTCATCGCTCCCGTGACAGGGCCACCGCGGCTCGAGTTGCGGCTGGACCCGATCCCGTCTGCTCCATCAGAAACCCCTCCAATCGCGGTTGCGAATGCGGCACAGCCTGTGCCCGGTTTGCCTGCGCCGGTGGCGACAAATAAACCTATGTGGCGCTGGTACGCCTTTGGTTCGGTGGCCGTGCTGGCGATTGTCGCAGCAACCATTGGCATTTACACGAGGATTCATTCCCGCGGCTTTCAGACCAATGCGGGAGACACTGTCATCGTCGCCGATTTCGTGAACACCACCGGCGAAACGGTCTTCGACGATGCTCTGCGCCAGGCGCTGGAGATTGGATTGGAACAATCCCCCTCGATCCAGATCATGCCGGAGCGCAAGGCGTCCTTCATCATGACCGAGATGGGCCGCTCCGCTGAAGACCGCATGACGGGAAAGACGGCGATTGAAGTCTGCCAAAGGGCCGGCGGAAAGGTGACGATACAAGGGTCGATCGCCAGCCTGGGTACAGTCTATCTCATCGGATTGGCGGCGATCCGCTGCGACAACGGTGAGCCCATTGCCAATGAGCAGGCCCAGGCTCGCCACAAAGAACAAGTGGTCGATGTCCTCGGCCACGTTACGGCTCAACTGCGCTCGCGGCTCGGCGAATCGCTGCCTTCCATTCAGAAATACAACGCTCCGCTCGATCAAGCTACGACTTCATCGCTCGATGCCCTCAACGCCTATGGCCTGGGCCTGGTGACCTGGGACAAGAAAGGCGATCGCGCCTCGCTGCCGATCTTGAAGAAGGCGGTTGAACTGGATCCGAACTTTGCCCAGGCCTACGGTGCCCTGGCCACCATTTACTACAACCTGGGGCAAGCCGACCTGGCCCGCGAGAATGCCACCAAGGCTTATGAACTTCGCGCGCATGTGACCCAGGCCGAAAGAAGTTCCATCGAAGCGCGCTACTTCGAATTTGTAACCGGCGAGCTGGAGAAGGAAGCCGAGGTTCGCTCTCTCTTGGTAGAAAACTATCCCGAGTCTGCCGGCGCGCTGAATCACGTTGGGAACGCTGACGAAGCGCTCGGCCGTTACGACCAAGCGGTCGAGGACTACCGTCGAGCCCTAGCCGTTGACCCCACCAGAGGCGGCACGCATTCCGACCTGGCAACGGTGCTGCTCGCTCTGAACCGGATTGATGAGGCGTCTGCCGTTCTAGCCGACGCAAATAAGCGATCCCTGCAAACTGAGGCGTTGCTGCAAGTGAACTACTGGGTCGCTTTCCTGCGCGGAAACAACAGCGAGATGGCGCGATTGCTTCAGGAATCATCGAATCGGCCGGAGACCCAGGCGCTGCTCTTGGCTGAGGAATCGAATACCGAGGCATACTACGGGCACCTCGAAAAGGCATCCGCATTATCGAGCCAGGCTGCGACTCTGATGGAACACGAAGGAGATCGGCCCTCGGCGGCGCGATACCTGGGGCAAGCGGCGCTTCGTGAGGCCGAGATCGGAGACGCGCGCCGCTCCCAGGAACTCATCTCCCGGGCGCAAAGGCTCTCGCACGAGTCCGGCGTCGTCACGCTGGCTGCTTTGACCATGGCCAGGTTGGGAAATATTCGTCAGGCGGAAGAGCTGTGCAGGGAACTGAATGCTGAATGGCCTGCGGGCACCTACGCGCAGAAGTATTGGCTGCCCGTGATTAAGGCGCAGATCGAACTGGGAAGAAGGAAGCCATTGAAAGCTCTGGAGGAACTTAGCTCCCCGAGTGCGCCGCTGGAGTTCGCTGCTCCTCCTCCGATTTCTGTCGCGACGCTTTACCCGGCATACATTCGAGGCCAGGCGTACCTCGCTGCACACGATGTTGGACACGCGGCAATTGAATTTCAGAAGCTGCGCGACCACCGAGATTCTTTGGCCAACTACCCACTGGGACCATTGGCGCTCGCCCAGCTCGGCCGCACCTATACGCTCGCTGGTGACAATCAGAAGGCGCGTCAAAGTTACCGCGAATTCTTCGACGTTTGGAAAGACGCCGACCCGAGGATACAAGCCCTCAAGGAATCAAAAGCGGAATATTCGAAACTGCAATAGTCCATGACATGACCAAGAGAAGCTCTTCGCGCTTGAATGTCGCTATG
The DNA here is from genome assembly GCA_049513795.1 of Occallatibacter sp. Classification (GTDB taxonomy): domain Bacteria; phylum Acidobacteriota; class Terriglobia; order Terriglobales; family Acidobacteriaceae; genus Telmatobacter. The sequence continues at coordinate 21,481 of JBEKVS010000001.1, forward strand.
CTTCTCAGCTCCCCGGCTAGCACCTGGTTGCCTGGGCCAAACCCTAGCCGGAGAGAAAACGTCTGCTTATCTGCAATAAAGGATTCAATACTCTACTTTGACAATGCAATGATGCTTGACGCCTCCGGTATCGAATAGGGCGAACCAGGCGCTTCGGCGATGCTCGTGGGGGTAACGGTGTACACAAACAGCTTGCCGTTACCACTCAACGCATAAAGGTGGTTGTCGCTGTCCCAGCAGAATTGGATAAAACTATCACCCTTTTGAATTGCCCCAGTGTACTTTGTCACTGGGCTACTCCCGTTGTAATGGAAGATCTGGAATCCATTCACTCCCGCAAGGGCGAGCAGTTTGCCTGTCGGAGATATGCTCATCGAATCGTTGAAGTCCACTGTATCGCTGGGCATATTTTCATAAGTGCTTTGGGTGGTGGCGGAGCCGTTTGAACCAACCGTGTACGTCGCAATTGCATCTGGGCCGTCCTGGCTGAAGGTGTCGTCAAGGGGCTGAAGAACCACGGCGAAATGATCCGACGGATCGCTGGCAATGGCCAGATAGGGACAATAGATGTCATCGGGGTTTTTCGTGGCGGGGGTTGGAATGCCGTCTCCGAAGCTGGTGAGCAAACCGTTGCTCTCGCGTTTGTATTCCAGCATGCCTCCATCCGGAAACGAGTCTCCTCCGCAACCTGTCTGAAATGCGAAGTTGTTCTTGCTCGAAACGACGATATTGCTCAGAGAAAAAAGGTCCGAGGTCAACCCCGAGTCTACGACTCCCAAAAATTGGAGATCGCCATTGGCCTCGATATGGAACGACTGAATCTCAACTTCGCACTCCGAGTTGATGATGTTATATATGGTCGTAGCTGTGACATCCAGTGCGGTTGGCCCGAAACCGCCGCAGTTGCCCGGGTTATATTGCTGCGCATTGAGGACGCTCGCCTGCGTCAAAGCGCCGTCGGGCGCGATAGAAAAAGATCTGATGTTCTCGCCATCGGCGTCCGGGCCAAAAAGATAGTTCTTGTTCACCGACATGTGAGTCAGGCTGATGTCCGCGAAGGGTGAACCCGGTACTGGCGTCAATCTGCCGTTTGAAGCTGTGGCGAAGCCGTCAACGTGAGTCGGTCTCGTCACATAAACATAGGCAACAGGCGCTGCACCGGCATTCTGGTTAGCGCTTTCGTCTTCCTGGCTGAGAGAGGCAATATTGAAACCGGTTGCTGGTTGGGATTGAGCCAAGATCGCTCCACTAGAGAGCGCGGCGCAGAGAAGGATTTTGAATTTGCCAGTCATTGTAGTTTTCCTTTCTAGAAATCCGAGGTTGAAGCAGCCGCCGCTTTATGTCTGCCGGAAGAGCACGATATTCTTTCACCTCTCCGGCCAGTACTTCGTTGCCGCGGCCAACCTCTAGCCGGAGAGAGTAATTTTGCACGTGTCTGAACTTCGCTGGATCATCGCTTCGATACGAGCGTGTCGCCGAAAAGACATCGTCTTGGACCTCTCAGTCGTGCGACGACGGCAGGTTCTCCAGACTGGAAGTGCAGGTCACCGGTTCGGCGCTTCCTCCGAATTCACCGTTGTCTGTTCCGCCGGTGAACGACCCTTTTGACTCACTTCGGGATAGCTGGATGTAATCCGATCCTAGACTGCCCGCGCCCAGGAAATCTGGGTCGGCGCTGGAAACGCTGACCGTCAGCACCTTGCCGTCACTGGAAAGGCACCCGGCACCGCTCGTCATTAAGACGACGGTGTCAGCGGTCTTCGTGAAACCCGACCATGGTGTGCAGTCGCCCTCCGCCGGCACGGCAAAGCCTGTTCCGATGAAAGTCGTGCCGCCATGGCCAAAGCCGCCGGCCGTCGCGATGCAGTAATGCTCCGTGGCGAAGCTGCAGGCGGGGGCGGTCAGTCCCAGCAGCAGGATCAGAAAGGACGCCTTGAGGCGAGACCGTAAGTTGGTTCCGCCTTCGTTCGGGTGTGACAGCTTCTGTTGAGCTAGGATCGGAAGGCCTCCCAGCAGACGTGAGAGGGAAGAAATCTTGACGATCTGGTTGCGCATATTGAGGTTCTCCTTTGAACCATCTGCAGTTTGCAACTGGTTCTGTGAGAAGGCAACCGATCTGTTTCCGAATCGAGTCTAACCAGATAAATATATAATAATGTTAAGTTTGCAGAGAATTGCCACCGGCATATTGCACGCCAGAGAACGAGCCGTGAGAAGTAACTGGGTTCAAAATTCGGTCGCCAGGCGCAAGGAAAAGCTTCTCGAAGGGCCAATGGCGTTCCCGGAGAACAGACCCCCGAAGTCAATGACGTTGAGAATGTTATTTAGGTTCTGGCCATCAGCCTCGAAGCGGACCTTCACGCGATCCGATGAATAGATTTCCGCCCCGGCAGAAGCGTTTGCCTGGAAGGCGGGATAGATTCGGCCCCGATCAAAATTGATTCGGTTCAGGACCTGCTGCCCATACTCGGCAAGCACCGTAGCCGGATCCCCATCGAAGTCGAAGGGCAGGCCACTGTCGAATTGCGCTCCGAACGCGGTCCACACCCGCCGGGTCAGTTGGTAGCGGACCCTCCCTCTCACCGTGTTGCGCTGGTCCTGAGAGTCAGGAGAATGACCGGTTAACTGGGATGCGGCCTGACTGGCGTCCGATCCGAAGAAGAGCCCGCCGGTGACTGGAAACCATGCATTGCCGACAATATATGAGTAGCTCCCGAACCCCGAAATGCGATGCCACTCCGGAACGTCTATCTTCCCTTCGATGCCGTAGAGGATCGCTTTCCTGAATGAGATCGGAAAGCTGATCGTGGTGTTGAAGATCTGACTGTCGTCGGCGAAGTTATCCACGACCCTTCTGAAATAGTTGCTTCCCAGCCGCAGGCGCCCCATGAAAGCCTTCGTCAAACCTGCCTCGTAGTAGTCGCCCTTTGATGGACGGACGGGCAGGTTCAGAAAGCCCGTCGGATCGATGGATGCGACCGAAGGAGAACTCGATAGCAGGATGTTTTCGAATGAAGGCGTCTGAAAGATCCGGTCATAGGAAAAGTGGATGACTGCGTCGTGACTCTGAAAGTAGTGCGAAACGGCGAAACGCGGTTGCAGGGCTTGCTGATTGAGGAGCAACTGGTAGTGGTCCCAGCGCAGACCTGCGCTGATGGTCCAGTTGTGCAACCGGATCAGGTCCTGGACGAAGCCCGATTGCTCCAAATCCGGACGATTCGCCTGATACGCAAATGTCGTCGGTGAGCCAGGATCAAACTGTGTTGGATCAGTGATGATGTAGTTCAACATCTCATTCAGGAAGACGTTGTCCGACTCAACTCCGGCCTTCCATTCGTTGCGGCCTCGATCCGTGGTCACGCTGGCCTTGAAATACCCCTCGCGAAACCAGTTGTGTTGAGAAACGATGATTGGGGTCGATTGTGGATTCGAGTAGAAGTCATTCGCGTTGTCGCGAACCATCCCGCGCAGATCGCCGGTTGTACTGGGAGAGAAAGTGTGGTCCCAGGAGGCAGTACCCATGGTTTCAAAGTTGTCGGCATTCTGGCGTTGACCAACAGCCTGCTGCACCATCTCATTCGGTATGTCGTACCGCGCAAGCTCGTGGCGAATCGTGAATTTCACTCGATCGTCGGCCGTAAGGTCACGCGCGTAGTCGAGAGAGAAATCGCCCAGGGTTCCGGTATTCGAGAAGTTCTGCGGAACGACCGGGTTCAGATAGTGAGCAGTGGTGCTCCCGCTCGCACTGCCGCCGATGGTGTTTTTACCCCAGACATATTGTCCCTTGGCGAATCCACCACTGGAATCAAAGCTGCCCCCGGAAAGGACGACTTGCCCGTGAAAGCCTGCCTGGGCATCCTGCAGGGTGTTCAATTCGACGACGCCGCCCATCTTTCGGCCGTATTCGGCAGGAATGCCAGCCGTGAAAATGGTCATCGATTCGACATCGTCCGCTTCAATTTCCGGACCGAAACTCGGCGAGCGATTGTCGGTAAGAGGGATGCCGTCGACGACAAACTGTGTCTGGTATTCCGAACCGCGTGGATGCAGCACCGCATTGCCTTCGTAGAGCCAGCCGGGCTGTGAGTTCACCAGGTCTTGAAGATCCCGGCCGGGAACCGACCCGATCCTGTCCTGGATCAAGTCGGTGCCAATCTGGCTCACCGATCCCGGCTGATCGGGATCGATCAACGGGTCCGCCCCGCTTACCGTCACGGATTGATTCACGGTGGCCAACTGGAGTTCGATCTTCACTGACTTTGAAAGCGTCGATCGAATCTCGACCGACTCCGACCTGGCCGCGAAGCCGGGTTGCTCAAATCTGAGTTGATAAATCCCGAATGGGAGACGCTGCACATCCAGGTCGCCCTGGTCGTTTGTTGCAAGCACATTCCGATATCCATTTGCGCGGCTGATGATCTGCACTGTTGTCTTGACGCCGCGGCCGGAAGGGTCAATGACTTTGAGACGCATTTCGCCGCTATTGCTCTGGCAAAAAGCGGGAATGGAAATCATGAAAAAGAGGATCATGCCGTGCTTAAACATTGGTCTCCGCAACATGTTGTTGAATCGTTAACCGGCGATTGGCACACGTCCACTTGACCGTTTGCAGCCCAGATCGCCCATTTTGTGCCTTTTCAGCTTGGATATTCCGCAAGCGGCCGGCTTGTTCAGTGCTTTTTTATCTTCGGCAGACTTTAGTTCACACTTCAGAAACATTGAACAGAATCCCAAATAATGGAATATATAGGTTAGGGGGGATTGCGGGATGCCGGGCGCCGATTCGACCAACGAGCTGGTCCTCCATGTCGCTCAACTCGCGGCGGACTCGGCGAAGCCATCGGAGATCGAGTTAGAGGTGATTGGCCTGTTCAATCAATTTCGCGATCCGATTTTGCGCTATGTACTTTCATTTGGTACCCCGATACACGACGCGGAAGAAGTGACCCAAGAGGTGTTCCTGTCACTGTTCCGGCACCTTCAAATGGATCGCTCGCGCAAGAATCTGCGCGGATGGATCTTCCGTGTCGCCCACAACCTGGCTTTGAAGCAGCGTCATGCGAACCGAGGCTCGCGCGACCGGATGGGATTCGGCGACATCAGCGCGGAAGATCAGCCCGACATGTCTGCCAGTCCCGAAGAACATCTCTCGAACGCGCAACGGCAAGACCGTTTGATGGCGGTTGTTCGCGCCCTTCCGGAAACGGACCAGAATTGCCTTCGGTTGCGTTCGGAGGGGCTGCGCTATCGGGAGATAGCATCGGTGCTCGGAATCTCACTCGGGGCCGTATCGATCTCGCTCACGCGATCGGTCGCGCGGCTGCTGCGTGCGGATGGGAGGTAAGACCGTGTTCAACGAAGACTTTCACATCTTGGATCAGGAACTGATTCAGGCCGCCGACGGGGAACTATCAAATCGACGCGCAGGCCAGGTTCGCAGCCACCTCGCCGCATGTTGGAACTGTCGTGCCCGAATGGCCGAGATTGAAGCGGCCATTGGAGATTTTGTGCGCGGCCAGCGGCGAGTCTTCGATGCGCAGTTACCATCCGCCGAAGGCCCGCGTGCGCTCTTGCGAGCCCAATTGACGGAGCTGGCTCACGCGCCGCGAGCCGACTCCAGGCCGTGGCTTGTGCGCTACATTCAAACGCCTCGCATCGTTGCCATTGGCCTATCAGCGCTGACGATTGCACTGCTCGCCGTGGTAACGATTCGCTATTCAATCCCGCACAGCAGGAACCTGAGCGCCGCTTCCTTCGAGCAACGAGCCCTGCCTGAACGCATGCTTACCCCAGGGGCCACACGGAGCGTGTCCATCAGCGACGTCTGTTCCATGCCGCATGAAGAGGTGATTCGCGACGTATCGCCATCAATGCGTGAACAGGTGCTCGAGCAGTACAACCTGAAGAATGCTCGCACCGACGATTACGAGATCGATTACCTGATTGCTCCTGGACTCGGAGGAGCAGAAGACATCCACAACTTATGGCCTGAGCCGTCCAAATCCGAAACCTGGAACGCTTCGGTGAAGGATGCCTTGGAGGAGCGTCTTCACCAGCTGGTATGCTCCGGGGCTATCGATTTACCTACGGCGCAGCGCGACATTTCTACGGATTGGATTGCCGCGTACAAGAAGTATTTCCATTCGGACACTCCGCTTTCGCAGCATTCGAATCTAGGCGGCGCATCGATTACGGATGTCGATTCGTCGACGGGGACTCGCAGCACTTAGATTTACTGCCTTGAACTAGCGAACAAATCTCACTCCACGCCCGCGCGCCGCCTGGCCTTGAGCAGCACATCGACCGGCTCCGGCCTGTCATCCCAATAATCGAGCCGAATTCTTCCATCAGGCAACTGGCTCACCGTCGCGGGAGCAGCGCTGGCCGTGCAGTACCAGCCCGAGGGCAGCACCACTGCATTCCGCGGCCGGCCGAGGCTGCGATCGAACACGAGCTCGTCGCCGTTCAGCCGGTAACTCACCGGCGCCGTATAGGTCTCGGCAATGCGCAGCCGCAGCGATTGCCCTGCCTGCACGGGCGCAAAGGGAATCACTACCACCCGATCCTTAGCGTCCACCGTTTCTCCAGTATTGATCTTTGACGCAATCATCTCCGCGCCGCTCATCTCTTCAGCCTTCAACTGCTCGCCGGTATCCAAGATGTAAGCCGAAGGATGACTGGCCACGCTGCCCGCGCGCACCACATTCGCATAGCCATTTACGCCCGCGCGGGTTTCGGTGTAGTCGTGATAGAGGCTGAAGGCGTGCGTCTCCGGCTGCTGCAAGAAGTAGACAATATCGCGGTCCTGTTTTGCTCGCTCCGAAAGCCGGTCCTCCTCTTTCTCTCCGACAAAGGGCGACTCCCAGCTTCGCTCATTCGTCAAAGCCTTGGGCAACGCCGCTGCGCCGGTCTGCGCATCCTTAACCGCGCGCACTTCCAGCGGAGCCAGGCCCTCCCCTGCATGAAGAAAGCTGATTGCAATGCGCCCGTCCTTCTCGGTCAGAATCTGCGACGGCACGGTCAGTTTCACCACCTCATATCCCGCCGGCAACACAACCTTATCGCGCTGGATTCCAAGTGGCCGCTGGAATACGATCGCTCTCCCATCCACGTAGTAACTCTTGGCATCCTTATAAGTCTTGACAATGATGACTCGCCCCTGACCGTTCTCCGGCACCGGACGCGCCAGTGTGACCTTAATGTATTCGGTATCAAGCTCGGCGTCGGCCATCAAATCATCCTTGCGTGCTTCGGCGCCGCTCACCACTTCAAAGTGCAATGGTTTGCCGCTCATCGCGTCATAGACGCTCTCATCGCTGGCCACGCTGCCTTTGCGGATGGGGTTATAGAAAAACCTGGCACCCGCGGTCGTCGCTGTCACTTCGTAGTAAATCTTGAAGCTCGCCGTCTCCGGCTCAAGCAGCTCATAGCGTGTGTATTCGTCGGTCTCCGTTTGCTGCCCGGCTGCAGCCGGATAATATACCGCATCCTTCCCTGCTGCTTGAGCCGCAACGACTACCCGCGCCGCGAGCGCCAGGGATAGCACCAGACTTATGCGAGTTATATTCTTCACTAGCACGCGCAGAAGCATAGTCTATTCCTGCTTTCCATGAAGGAGCTCTTGTTCCGAACCGATAAATCCCCATGAGTTCCAGGCCTCGCCTCCCATCACCCTTCTGAACAGGTCCATAGCGCTAAGCCGGTCGTGATGGTAGACGCGCCAGTTTCCCACGCCATAAGTCACGGTATCGAAGGCCAGCTCGGCCTCGAGGTCCGCCGGTGCCGGGCGCGGCGGTAGCACGGCCTGCGCGGTGAGCTTTCCTTGATAAAAATGCAGCAGGCGCAGATAGAAGTAAAGGTGCGGTTCGGTGTTCTTGACCTCGGGCGTGATGCGCGCCAGCACCTGCTCTGCCTGATTTTCTTTACCGGCGCGTCGCAGCGAAACATAAAGCCAGTTCGAGCAATCGATCAAGCTGTCGTCGTTCTTCGCCAGAGATCGAGCCTGGTTAAACGAAGCTGCCGCGGCATCGAACTCGCCTAAAAAGTAATGCGCCAGGCCCAGATGATAGTGAGCGTCCAACATCTGGGGAGCAAGCCGTGTGGCTTGCTGCAGATCCTTCATGGCCCGAGTAAACTCGCGCAACCCCAATTCGCGGTGGCCCCGCTCCAGATAGAGGTCTCCGTTGTCCGGCGCGAAAACCAACCCGGCCGTGGCCGTGGCGACGGCCTCTTTGTATTGGCGCCGTGCCGCCTGCGCGTGAGCAAGCTGCAGCACCAGGCTCACATTCTTGGGATCTGCCGCCAGGCTTTTGCGCGCGTCAGTCACAGTCTTGTCATCGGGCAGCGCATAGAGCTTGCGGCCCAGGCCGGAGGTCAGCTCAAGGGCGCCATGCACGGCATTTTGACACGCGAGATTTTCCGTCAAACCAAAAGCCGCCACGAAGAAAAACGCCACAAGGAAGCTAGTGGTACGCCGGTTCGCTCGAATGGAACGAATAAGTCGATCCATTTGTGATGCCTCCCAGGATTGAAGTTCAACTATATCCGCAGCCCACATTGCCGATCGCAATTTCTAACGAAGAGTCACAATCTTCGCCTCTTCACAAGCCTTCAAATAATCAACCACCACAGCGATGGGAATCGGCCCAAACTCCGCTGCGACCGCATCGCGTATCTCGCCAATCGTCTTCTTGCCATCGACAAAATTGACAATCTCGTAGGCATAAAGCGCACCACGGTCCTGCACGCGGATCAGCCGGTTCGACTCGACATTGAGCAGCTTGATCTTGCTCACCCGCTCGCTGCCCAGCCGGTCCAGCAGCACATCGTCGTTTTGAAAAGTGAGCGGCCCAAACTCGCCCACCCGCACTGGAATTCGCTCGGCATCCGGTTGCCCGTCCCAGGGCGGCTGCACCGGAAAGCCTTGCGCCTCGCGCTGTTCCGCGCTGCGATCGATCCACCCATTCAGCATCACGCCCTGAGCCTCCAGGTCTTTGCTGAATGCAGCCGTCTCTTGAGGATCGCTCCCTGTATACACGGAAAACGAACGCAGCTCGGCCTGCTCCCGCCGCAGCATTTGTGTTAATAAGTTGCGCGCCTCATACCAGGCTTCTTGGGGCTCGAGTTGCGTGTCTTCGACAAGGGCCTGCGCGCGCGCAGATCCCTCGGCCATCCGTCCTTGCGCACGGGCTGCGAAGAGCGCAAGCATTGCGCCGGCTTTCGCCGCATCCAACGCCGCGTAGGTATATCCGGAAGCCGCGCCCAGCAAAGCGACGCGCCGCAACTTGGTAGGGTCAATCTGCTCCAGCGTGTCGTGATCGGTGTGGATATAAATGTCTGGCCAGTCGCGCAGGTAAAGCGAGGGCACGGCGATTGTGGATGAGTCATAGTCGTCGTGATCGCTGCCTTCGGCATAGGGCGTGCGATCGGCCAAAAACTCGTTCCGCGTGCCCGGCGCGCCATTGCGATCTTCGAGCACCGCAGCCTCCGCATGGCTGCCGTCTTCGGCATACACCGCCGCGCCATCCCGGATCGTCTCCGCAAACAAGGCGCCCACGTCCGTGACAAAACTTGGCAGCGACCACGGCGTCTCCGTCACATGCAAAATGGATTTGTTCCTGTACGGGTCGCCGCCCACCATATCCATGTGCACATCGGCCCGAAGCGCGCGGCGAATCTCCGGGTGGCCGCTCAAAAAGGCCATCGTGCCCTCGACCTCAGGCCCCCAGATAAAGCGCAGCGTTCGGCGCGGCCGCGGCAGCTTGCCGCTTCCAATCAGCTTGTTGAGCACCCGTGCCGACTCCAGAATCGTCACGCACCCGCTCGCGTTGTCGTTCGCGCCAGGCCGCTGATGATCGAGGTGGCAGCTATAAACCACTTCGCCGGCAGCAGGGTCAGTTCCCGGTATGGTCGCCGTCACTACCGTCCAATGATCGGGCACGACCTCCGCCTTCACATGCGCGCTCATCGTCACTACTTTTCCGAGTTTCAGTTCCTCGCGCAACGCCGTCGCCGTCCCGCGCGACACCATGAAGGCAAATCCCCTGGGTGCGTACGCATCAAGATGACCCCAGCGCACCACCGTCGTATCCAGCCCCGACCAGGCCGTCGTCTGGTTGGGCATATCGCTCACAATGCCCGCGGCCCCATGCTCGATCACCGCCAGTCGCTGCACGATCGAGAGCACTCCATCGGCAAGCACGATCTTTCCCCGCACATCTTTTCCCGCATAGTCCGCCTCGCTGGTTCCCACGCCCACATCGATCAGCGCAGCGTCCACGTCCGCGCTGTGGCTATAGTCCGCCAGTCGAATCGGGTCCGTGGCCCAATCGCCCAGCGGCGTGTGCTCCGGCTCGAGTTCCCACAGGCTGGCAGCATCTACGCGCCATCCCAAATGCGAGCGCATCAACCCGTAATGAATTTTGCCGTCGATAGGGAACTGCTCGGCATGGGCACCCTCAAGTCCGTACTCCTTGGCGCGCATCAGCATGAACGCCGCGGCCTGGTCAAACTCCGGCGTCGCTGGAACCCGATGCAGCCGCGTCAAGCTGCGCAGGTTTTCATAGGGCGCCATCCCGCTGGCTTCATCGCGCATAGCAGCCCACTGCGTCTCAGTGAGAAAGGGTTGTTGAGCAAGGAGCCGGCAGCCAAAAACCATAACCCCATAAAGGGCCGCAGAAAGCCGAAGACACGCTGTGATATTGGGGGATTGCATAAGTCGATGTTTGCCCTGCGCAGTGTGGAGTCCATTTTAGGCGCACAGAGCCTGGATTACCTAGAGGGGTGCTGGGCCGCGCTCGGTATGAAGCTTGCTACCGCTAAGGGTATGTATGCCAGGCCAACGCTACAGGTCGAGAGGCCATCCCGTTGACTTCCATCGTTCCCAGCAGAATCTCGAAGTGAGGCAATTTGGAGGCATTGCCGGCGTAGGCCTGAAGAAGAGCGTTCAGATCCTTTCCGTTGATAACGAAGTCGGCCGCAGCTTGCGTACCCGCCAGCGAAAAGCCCTGAACGATGAGCATGTTTCCGCTGCCGCTAATGTTGGGAAGAAATGCGACAGTCGCCAGCCCTCGATGTTGCGGATCATGTGGATCGTAGAGATATTCGCTCTTTTCGCCGGCCTTTGGGTGCTTGTTTTCGACGCGCAACGGCCCGGCATCGGGGTCATCGTGCACTACAAAATTCATCTGTCCGCTGATCGAACTGAGCCAGGGATCCGCCTCTTGCGAGCCGGAGAGAATGAGGTTTGAATCCTTGAAGTCCTTCAGTTCAAGATCGCGGGCATAGCGAATCTCCGTCCGGTTCTGAATAGCTTCCGGCAGGTGGGTCACTTTGACCGCGAACTCCAAATCGCTCATGGAAGTATAGCGGAGAGATTCGACCGTGTGCGCCAAACCAAGGTCGCAAGGCTTGTTACAATTGTTCGCGCTTCGGTAAAGCCCCCCCGCGTATTCCGACAATGGGATGGGGTGCCCCACCAACAGTCTCGCGATCACCAGGCTGCTGTCGGCAGGAACGATGATAGTTTCTTGATCGCCGCGAAACATTTGCGACCAAAGCTTGTGAGCCGGGGTTTGCTGAAGGGATGAGCGAAAGCGAATATATAAAGTCCCTGAGGCGGCCGTGACAGCCAGTGCCAGCAGAACAAGAAACGTCAAGAGGATCTTCGAAGCTTTTGGCCGCGGGACGGCGGTCGGCAATGTTGCCCCTGCGTCCTGGTCTGAAAATTCGGGTTCGAATCGAGAAGTCTTAACCTTGTCGAACACGGGAGCGTAGCTCCCCCGTGGAATGTTGACCCTCAGTTCTTCCTGGGCGCCCTCCGCTTCGAAATACTCCTGCAGCCGAAGGCGAAGACGCGATGCATGGGAGCGAACGATATTGTCGTCACGAGGGTCGTATTGCGCCGAGCGCTCGAAGACTATCTCTCCGATGGTTCGCTCATTGAGGCTGCCGCCTTCCCCCGCCAGGGTCTGCTTGCTGACGTATTGAAGGAACGAGGAAAGGCGATGCGAGTTGACGAAGCCCGGGCTGGCCACGATCCGCTGGACAAGCAGCCAGCGGGGGTCGTCTTCGATAGAGCTTGTTGGGGGATTCTCTCCCCGCGCGGTTGCCTTCACGATCAAAGTATCCTAAGCCGCTGCTCGTACAGATTCAAGCATGTCAGTTCCCTGCACATCCTGAGAAGCTGGAACCTGGTTTCCTCTCCATGAAGGTCAGGAACTATCACACAGATAATAAACGTGTTGCATGGTTTAACTGTGAAATGACAGTAAAACCACCTTCCCACGATGGACCGGCTCTGGCAGCATGGAGAACGTAGCAGACCTGCGCCTCAGGCTTGATGCGCTTCTGACTGGCGCGCTGTAACGTTTCGCCCCCCGACACTGAAGCGAAACCAAATTCCAGCAGATCGGTGCGTTGAATGCCAATGCAAAAGAGTGATTGGCACGCGGTCGTGCGTCCTATCCGAGCCTGTCCGCTTGGGTTGCGGGCCGCAAATTGATTCTAGGACTGGAGGATCTTTCCTGTGGAATATGCGCAAAACGTGTTAAGCCTATGTGATTCCACCCTCGGCTCGGGGCCGCGCAACAGAAGGCATGATTCCTCGCCTGCAACTGCCGTACAGGGACGCGAAGCTGCCAACCAAGCTCTACGCGCACGCAGAACCGGCGCTCAGAACCCGCGCCGCGACCCATGAAAGCAGCTGTGCAACTGAAGAGAAAAAGTGAAATGACGAACCGGCGGATACTCATTCTCGATGACGACGCAACCATTGGACAGACCTTCCAATGGATTGCGGAGAGTCTCGGTTTTGAAGCGGAGTTCGTCTCCCAGTCTGACGCATTCTTTCGCAAACTGGACTGTTTTTCCCCAGACATCATCACCATCGACTTGATCATGCCAGGGCTCGACGGCGTCGAAATCATGCGGCTCCTGGCAGAGCGGAAATGCCGGGCGAAGATCATCATCGCCAGCGGAATGGGTCCTAGAGTACTGGACGCGGCGGAACGATCGGCGTTGGAGCATGGTTTGGATATTGTGGGAATCATCTCCAAACCCATCTCACAGGAGGCTCTGCGCACTTTAATTGGCGAGGAAAGTGAACGCCGCCAACAGCCATCGCTCAAAAAGCATTCTGCGATCTCGGTTGAGTCGGAAATCACCAAGGAAGATCTGCAATTGGCGCTCGATCGCGATGAGTTTGTTGTCGTCTACCAGCCAAAGATCGATTGCAAGAGCGGTGCGCCAGCCGGTTTTGAGGCTCTGGCAAGATGGAAGCGTCCAGATCGGGGCATTCTTATGCCCAGCAGCTTCGTTCCTGTTGCGGAAGAAGCTGGGCTAATCGATGCTTTGACAATCAAGATTTTCGACCAAAGCCTTGAGTGGTTCTCCAGGGCCTTTCCAGAAGGCAAGCTGAAGCTGTCGTTGAATATTTCCGCGAAGAGTCTCGTTGACCTTCACCTGGCGGATAGTCTCTTTGAGCTTTGTCGGACTCATCAGATCGACTCGGAGCGAATTGTTCTCGAACTGACCGAGACCAGCGCCATGGTAGATCCGACGCTGTCGCTGGATCTGTTGACGCGATTCCGCGTCAAGGGATTTCAATTGTCAATCGACGATTTCGGCACCGGGTTTTCGTCAATGGTACAACTCGTCAGGCTTCCTTTCTCTGAGATTAAAGTTGATAAATCCTTCGTGATGCATGCACAACAATCTCGCGAGGCGCTTACGGTGATCAAGTCGATCATCGATCTCGGTCACAGCCTTGGCCTCACCACAACTGCCGAGGGCGTTGAAGACTTCGACACCTTCAACTACCTGAACAATCTGGGATGTGATCTTGCGCAGGGATATTTCATCGCTCGCCCCATGTCGGGAGAAGCTATTCGCAGGTGGGTCGCGCAGAGGAAATGGCTAACCTCGGCAAGATAGGTCTGCACCGCAATTGTGGCGCCTTCAGCCCCTCCATATTTGTCTCGATAGACTCAAAGCAGCCCGTCCGCTGTCTCGCGCCAAGCTGAGCTTTAACACCAAAGATTGGGCGTATCCACCTCCGTGTGGTTTCAATTTTCTTGCTAAGCCTTTCAGATTGAAATAGCGCCCTTGCGGCTGTTTATTAGCTGAGCAAGCGAAATAAAACTCCGAGGAAAGGCGCCAAACTGGCTATCTGAAAATGGGGCCTTTGGGTCCTTTTCATTGCTAAACTGCTGAAGGTTTTTGAGGAGGACCGCGAATTTGATGCCGCGCCTGCGACTCGAACCAATCCTGATCTTCCTTGCCTTTTTTGCTCCCGGCGTTCTCTCGGCGCAACGGCAGATCTTCCACCAATACGGTTCTTCCGATGGCCTGACGAATTTAAATGTCAGATGCCTCCTCCAGGATCGAACCGGGTATTTATGGGTTGGCACCGACAACGGGCTCTTTCGCTACGATGGCGGGAAGTTTCGCGCCTTTGGCCACTCCGATGGGCTGTCAAACACTGAGGTCATAAGCCTCGCCGAATCGCCCGCAGGAGCCCTCTGGGTGGGAACAAATGACGGAGTGGCCGTTCTTTCCGGGGAACATTTCCAACCTCTGGAAATCGGTCAGCAAGGAGCCACTCACCACATCGGTTTTGACTCCGCGGGGAACGTTTATTTGGAACACGACTCCGGCATCATCCGCGGCGTGGCCGGGAACTCTGCACCCTACCGGTTTCAACTTGTCGTGACTGGGGCTGTAAGCGGGCTATTTGTCAAAGGCAGCGAAGTGCTTTTCGGAAAAGATGGCGGGTTCTGGCGACTCAACGGGAACAACGCGGAACGATTCTCCGGCTCTTTTGGGCTTCCCAAAGATCGATGGGCATCGGTCGCCCAGGATAGCCTTGGCAACAAATGGATCCGGAGTAGAACTCACCTTTACGAACTTCCGCGAGGACAAACCCGCTTCCTCGACCGGTCCGAGGGCATTCCTAACGCGGTCGAAGCCACCATCTATCCCGATCACCATGGAAGAGTTTTTGTGCCGACTGTCTCCGGGATCGTCGTGTTATGGGGGAAGACCAGCGCTCTGATCGACGCGCTTCACGGGTTGCCGGCCGATCCATCTGGCCCGATCTTGATCGATCGGGAAGATCTTCTCTGGTTGGGAACCGATGGCGGTGGATTGATTCGGCGGCTCGGTCACGGAGAATGGCTGGCCTGGACCGAGGCCGACGGTCTTCTCCGCAACAGCGTGTGGGCAATACAAATCGACCATTCAGGCAACGTGTGGGTCGGCACGAATGGCGGCCTCAGCATATTCAACAAAGACGGCGAGCTTTGGCATTCCTTCACTCATCGCAATGGGCTCGCGAGCGATCGTGTCTTGTCCATTGCCCAGAGTCCCAGCGGCGACTTTTACGTCGGTAACGATGTTGCCGGCATAAGTCAATTCAGTGCGGCGGGAGTCTTACTCCACACCTACAAGGCCGAGTCGGGATATCACGCAGAGCGCGTGAGCTCGATGGCTTTCGATCAGCAGGGCCGGCTCTGGGCCGTCGGAGTCGGCGGTTGCTTTCGGAGCCGCAATGCAGCCGGGAGCGGCCGGCTCAGCTTCGAGCAGATGAACATACCCGGCATGCCGTCGCATACGTTCTTTCGCGATGTAGTCGTCGACGGCAGCGGGCTTATCTGGATAGCTTCGTCTCGCGGTCTTGCGGTCTTCAATGGATCGCAGTGGCGGCTGATCAGAGCACAGGATGGGTTGAAGTCATCGGACCTTGGAGTCGTTGCACAGGCACAAGGAGCCATCTGGGTCGCATATCGCGATGCCCTCGGGATGACCCGCATTCAGAGCCCGGGAAACCAGCTGACGCACTTCTCCATGCGCGACGGCCTGACTTCGGATCAGATATACGGGATCGAGTCCGACCATAAGGGCCAGATCTGGGTCAGCACGGATATGGGGCTGGACGTCCTCTCAGGCGGAAGGTGGAAACACTACGGAAGCGAAGACGGCTTGATCTGGAATGACACCGATTCTCTTGCGCTGAATATCGACTCCGCGGATAACGTGTGGATTGGAACTTCGGGTGGGCTCTCAAAATTCGCGCAACCGGAATTCCCCGTCGAAGAACAGCCACCGCCGCTTGTACTGACCTCTATTACCGGCACTTCAAAACAATGGCTGGCGAGCGATAACCCTACTCTTGATTATTCAGCGCGCGCTCTCTCCATCCAATATGCCGCTCTAACTTACGAATCTTTGTCGACTCTCCGGTTTCGATATAGACTTGTGGGCTCCGATCAATCCTGGACTGAAACCAATGAGCGTGGCGTGCATTTCGCGGCATTGCCTCCGGGGCACTATGTTTTTGAAGTTACCGCCGTTGGACCCAATGGTTCATGGAACCCCAACCCGGCGCGATTCGCTTTCTCAATTCGCTCGCCTTGGTGGCTCTCGTGGTGGTTCCTTAGTTCGGTCACTCTTCTCACTTTGCTGATCGGATCGGTTCTCGTCCGATTGCGGATTCGAATTCTGGAGGCTCAGAAAAAGGCACTGGAAAAGCAGGTTGCCGATCGCACCGCAGAGCTTGTTGCCAGTCATCGTCAGCTTGAAGAGATTGCCTATTGCGACGTGTTGACGAGTATGCCGAATCGCCGCATGTTCGTTGAGGAATTCCGCAAGCGCCTGGCGAGCCCCGAGTCTGCCGAGCCGTTCGTCCTCTTGTTAATTGACCTTGACTTCTTCAAACAAGTAAATGATATATTCGGGCACGACGCTGGAGATGCAGTGCTCGTCGAGACCGCGGCGCGGATCAAGTCTCAGGTTCGTCACTCTGACTGCGTTGCTCGCCTGGGCGGAGATGAATTTGCAGTCTTGCTCTCTTCCGTGCGCGAAGCCGTGGGAGCGGAAACCTTTTGCAAGCGCCTCCTTGAAGCTGTCGCTGCGCCAATTCAATATAAGGAGTCGACACTCCGAATCGGTTGCAGCATAGGCATCGCCAGGTACCCTGCCGAAGGGGATAGCCAGGATAGCTTATATAAGTCCGCGGACAAAGCTCTCTATGAGGCCAAACAGACTGGCCGGAATTCTTTTTCCTGGCATTGTCCTGAGCGTGGACAGACAGTCCCAGCATCTGTCAATTAGAGCATTCCTTCTAAGGACGTGAAGTGTGGGTGCCCCACCTGGGCGCCCTCTGGGCACCGCGTTCTTGATTTTGCGGCTAGGCGGGCTCGCTATATGGCAAAAGGGGGAATGATGCCCTATTCGCGGCCGGCGGATGCGTGAAGTGTGGTGATGAACTGGACGGCCACCGTGTTGTCATCGCGTTCTGCGCCGGTGCTGTAGTGTTCGTACTCATAACCGAACTTGATGAGTTGGAACCTGTCGGGGCGAAATCCTGCGGCTGTTTCGAGGGTCTGCTGGTTACCCCCGGCGCTCGCACTCAAATAGCCATTGCGCACGGCAATAAACCATCGCGGATTCAGGACCCGCTTGACCTCAAAGTATCCCGCCGTTTCGCGGAACGTTGGAATCGCCTTGTATGGCATGACAAAACTCTGCACTTCGCCCATGGCGCTGGTGTGGCCGTGCGCCCAATTCGCATCCAGGCCCACAGCTCGCGCCCGCAACGTACTGGGATTCGCTTCGCCGGGGAAGAAATACGCGTATTGCCGGTCGAGGTAGGGGCCATAATATGCAGAAGCCCCAACACGGAAGCCTTGGCGAATGGTGTAGCCCGCGCCGCCCGCCCAGTTACCGTATTGATCGTGCGCGAACAAGCTCCGCGGATTGGCAGGCGAGGAGTTGGCAAACTGCAGGCGGCCATCCCACTTGCCGCGTGTTGCGTCCAGTTGCGCTCCCGCGACGCCAAGTGTCGAAACCGCTGAATAGTAGTAACCGTATTCAATGGGAAGATCGACGAGCGCGTTGTCGGCATCGTCATAGTGCAGCACAAACGAGCCAAATGCCGTCGACATCTCTCCAGCGCGCAACAGGATGGAACCATGGCTCGATACACGTGAATAATTCAAAGTCGATTGAAGAACGGATCCTTTCGCTCCATATCCTGGGGTCGAGAGATCCTCATAGAAGTAAGGTCGTGTGGCGAGTTGCAACGCCCCCGTGACAAACCAGTTATCGCTGATCTTCCAGGTTGGATACAAGACGTCGCGAGAGCCCACGGCCGCGGGTGCCCCCGACCTTGGCGCCTCCGTCAACTCATTGGAGCTAACCGCCTGGGCGGTAAGTGTGGCGCGGATGTCGAACCCGGATGATGCTTCCTGCGCGCACACGCCATGACCGCTGGTCAATAGATACGCCTCTAGCGCGAGAATAGTGCAGAGAATGGTTTTTTTCATCACGCCACCGCCACTCCCGCCTGCTCAACCTGATCTGACGTCTCCGATGAGACAGAGTCCCGAGTCAGGACTTCGCGTGGAAGGTTCACAAAAAGCTTCACAATGTTGGGATCGAATTGAATTCCAGCGTATTTACAAAGGATCGAGATCGCTACTTCATGAGACATTCCGCGACGATACGAGCGATTGGTTGTCATTGCATCGTACGCGTCCGCCACATGAATGATGCGCGCGTCAATTGGAGTTTCTGTGCCGGCTTGGCCTTTCGGGTATCCGCTCCCATCCCAGTTCTCATGATGAAACTCAACCGCCCCAAGGAATGGCGCGAAACCCTGAACACCCTCAAGAATCCTGCGACCGATAACGGGATGCTGCTTAACGATCAAAAACTCTTCGTCAGTAAGGCGGCCGGGTTTTTGCAGCACGCTATCGGCGATTCCGATCTTTCCGACGTCATGCAGCAGCGCGCCGATGCGGATGCGCTCGACATCCCTCGGGCTAAGTTCCAGAGCACATGCGGTAGCGCACGATAACTGGCTGACCCGGCTGCTATGGCCCGCCGTGTATTGATCGCGGGCATCGAGTGCGTTGGCCAAAGAGCCGACAAACTCAAGATACGCTGCCTCAAGATTCTCACCCGCGGCGCGCACCGAAGTTGCTGCCCGGTTGTAGATTTCCGCCAGCTCTTGAATCTCGAGAATCGACGAGGGCTTTCCCTCCAGTTCAGGAAGGGTTCCAGTCTGTACGGCGTTGTGCAGGTGCGAGACGACTGCGGCTAAAGGTTTGACGATCGAACTCGACGAACCCACGCTGCACACAAGGGCAACGAGGACGCAGACGAAGGCCAAAGTCAGAAAGAGCCTGTGCAGGCGAGATTGAATCGGACCAGTCGCTTCATCTACATTTTCCAGGCTGAGCAGAACATAGCCGCCACCGTACGACTGCATGGGGAGCGAAATCCAATTGGCGCCCTGCAAGCGTAGATCACATTCCGACTGTTCCGTGCAGCCGGCGAGGGCGTGCTCCAACTCGTTGAAAGGGACGCCGGGAATGTTGGAGTCTATAACCTTTCGGTTATGTAGAAGAACGACCAGTGTAGTGAGATCAGAAAAGTCAAAATACTGTCCAACGGAGAGCAGCCCAATGTTCTCGTCGCCCTGATCAACTGGAACGGAAGCCACCTGAAACGTACGCCCGCCGAGAAGAAGAAAGCCCGCACTCTTTCGATCGACGAGGGAAACGGCCAAGGGAACAAGCTGGCTGCCTGCTTGCGAGTGCGGGGCAGTCTGGCGGACGACGCCTGCCACAGGCAAGCCATTAGGGGCAGACACGAGCATGAAATCAAATCCCATGTGCTCGCCGAGTTCACGCAACTGGTCTTCAACGGTTCTGCGCGCAGTTTCACTACGAGGGTGGTCAAGCAGCAACTGTATCCCGGCTTTCAAGGCCGTGTTTTCGCCTGCGACTTTGAGGAACCGGCTGTTTTGAAGGTCTCCCTTGGCGTGGATGTTCGCGATCGCGACCTGGCTCTCGCGCAGCGAGGCATGCAGCCCATCGCGCACGGTCGATTGCACGAACCGTTGAATCATCCAGAAGCTGCTTGCCAACAGCAATGCGAAAGGGATGAAGCAAATCAGGAATGCACGAGTTCTGAACCTCGTGGTCACCGTGTTCCCCCGCCGTGGCTGAGTTCGTCAGCTGCCTTTGCCTCTTCCTTTTGATCGATATCGAGGGGAATGAAAAAGTCGACGGTGGAATCGTGGCCGCTCTCGACAACCATCGTCTTGCGGAAGTATCCAGCGGACTTATGCCAGGCGACAACGGTGTATTTCCCAGGCGGTACATCGGGAATACGAAATTTCCCGGATCGGTCAGGACGAGCGTACCAGCGATTCGGAGTTACCACGATAGTCGCCGCCATGTTCGGATGCAGATGACAATACACATCGACGATGCCGGCCTTGGGGAAGGTTACCTTGCGGGTTTCACCTTTGTCGTAGCTGCCAAGATCGAAGGTCTTAGGCTTCGAAAGCGAATAGATATTGTGAAAGATCGGATCCATATTCGGAAAAGAAACAACGGACCCGGCCGGTACGACAACCAAGTCGGGCTGGAAGCGGCGGTCAAGCTGTTGCACCTGCGGGTGCGGGCTTCCAGCATCGTCTCCGCTCGGACCTTCGCCTTCGAGATAAACCACAACTCGCGACTGTTCATACGCAATCGGATCGTCCTCACCGTCTTTGTCCAGCCTTACAACCGCGCCGCGCTGATAGACGGAGACCGAGGCCGTCACACTGGGCCTGGTCAGTTTCCTCTTGATTAGAATTGTTCCAGTGATATCCTGAGCACCGGCGGTGGCGCCAAATGTTGTAACTGCCAAGAGGGCAAGGATGACTTTGGACCACATAAGCCGAATGCCTCCGAATCAATAAGCTCAATCGTGCTTAGAGACGGTCCTTGCGTAGGCTTTGAGGGATGGCAAGGCGCATTGATTCAATAATTAATCTAGGCCAGCCAGATAGTGCCGAGAATACCACTAACCGGCTAACCAGATGACGATTAAGTTCGGGCCAGATCGCGGCGTGCGCTCATTAGGTCCTACACCCCTTGGGTTGGCGTGCTGCTTTGATTCTGCAATTATGCGAATTCGAAAACCTTGAGCTGAGACCTATTTGGATTTCAGACTCAAAGAGAGCGTTGATTCTGAGGGCCAGCCCTTTCAGGTCTACCGGTCCAATTTGGGCTTAAGGAGCGCGGAACCGTAGCTGTCGGGCCTCACTTTTAGTCTCGGTGATTCCACCAAGCTATCCTTCAGCACAGAATTCAGCCGAGCTGTATTGTTCTTGGGCTGATTCTCAAAGTTAATTCAAAGCGTAAACGCTTTCGAGAAGCTTAAGGTTTCTCCTTTTATCGCTTCGCCGATCCTCTGCCCGGAGTAGGGTGATGCCATATAAACAACAGTTTCAATGCAGGTTACGATAGATTTCCTTGCAAACGGTGATTGAGAAACAACCGGAAAGCGTATAATGCCTTTCACTGTGAACGCTCCACGGCAAAATCCATCCAACCAACGACGGCCGCGCGTCAGCATCCGCGATGTCGCCAGTCGTGCCGGCGTATCCATCGCAACCGTTTCACGTGCAGTGAACCGCATTCCCACGGTGGACCCTGAATTGGCCAAGCGGGTTTGGCAAACCATCGAGGAAGTCGGATACCTTCCCAACAACCAGGCACGCGCGCTTGTCTCCGGACGCAGCCGCATGTTGGGGCTGATCGTCTCAGAGATCACCAATCCGTTCTTTCCAGAGCTTGTGCAGGAGTTTGACAACCTGGCCGTGGCCCAGGGCTACGAAGTGCTCGTCGGTTCCACCAACTACGACCCAGCGCGAACCGAATCGCTGATTCTCCGCATGCTGCAGCGCAACGTAGACGGCGTTGCGGTCATGACCTTCGGCATCGAAGAGGAACTGGTACAAAAGCTGGTGGAGCGAGAGTTTCCGCTGGTTTTTGTGGATGCCGGGCCGAATCTGCCCAACATTCGAGTGCTCAAGGTGAACTATGGTGAAGGGATTCGACAGGCAGTGCAGCACCTGGCCGCGCTCGGTCACCGCTCCATCGCCTTCATCAGCGGCCCCTTGCGCCTGCGCTCAGCCGTCGCCCGTCGCGATGCATTCCTCAAATCGATGCGCGAACTGGGGCTCACCGTTCCCACCGACCACATGGTCGAGGGCAACCATACTATGGAAGGTGGCATGGGCGCGATGGAGGTGCTGATCTCGCTCACCGAACTGCCCACCGCCGTTCTTTGTTCAAACGACATGACTGCCATCGGCGCTCTGCATGCCCTCTACAGAACGACGCACAAAGTGCCCGAGGAGATTTCAGTCGTCGGTTTTGACGACATTCACCTGGCGCAGTTCATGCTCCCGCCGCTTACCACTGTGCAGATGTCTTGCAAGGACCTTGCCACTGCGGCTGTCGAAGCGTTGCGCGGCGGAATTGAGCTCGACCACCCAAAGACCTCCAGAATGGATTGGAACATTCCCACCCGTCTGGTGGTCCGCCAGTCCACCGCCTTTCCGCGCGGAACGCTGCCCGCGCTGGTCGAAAGCGCGGCCAGGGAGCGACGCGGAAGTGGTTCCAACTAGGCTGGTTGCTTGCAATTCCCAGAAGGTGCTCTCAGCCCTTGGAAATAGTTTTAAGTCGGGCGCCGGCCAAATCTGAAGCACATTGTCAGACCCTGATGCGATTCGAGCCTTGCAGCCTACAGACGAGAAAACGTTATCTCTATTGCCAGGGTTGAGTTCCTGCGATAATATTGCCTCCCATGCGTAAACGATCTATCACGTCCACTCTGTTTCTCGCCCTGGCACTGCCAGCTTGCGTTCCCGCACAGGCGCCTTCGCTCGTCATTCAGGTAGATAAGCCCACCGCCAAGGTCAGTCCAACACTCTACGGCCTGATGACCGAAGAGATCAATTTCTCCTACGACGGAGGACTCTACGGCGAACTGGTTCGCGACCGCACCGTTGGCCAGGGCTGGCAGGCGCTCGCTCACTGGACGATGGTGGCGCGCGGCAACTCCGCAGTTGCCATCTCGGCCGATGCCACGACCGGGCCGAGCGCCGCATTGCCGCGGAGCCTCAAGGTCAGCGTGACATCGGCAACGGAAACTGCGCCGGCCGGCGTGCAGAACGATGGATATTGGGGCTTCCCGGTGCGGCCGCTGACAACTTACTCCGGGTCCTTTTACGCGAAGACCGATAGGGATGGCGTGCCCGTCACCGTGAGCCTGGTAAACGATCGGACGGGCGCAACCGCGGCTAGCGCAACAGTCACCGGTCTTGGCGGCGAATGGAAGCGATATACCTTTACGCTCAAGACCGCGCAGGTTCCGGTCTCTGCCGACAATCACCTGCTCCTGACCATCCCGCGTCCGGCAACGGTCTGGTTCGATCTGGTTTCGCTCTTTCCGCCGACCTATCATAGCCGCCCCTACGGCAACCGCATCGACATTATGGAAAAGCTGGCGGCGATGCATCCAAAATTCCTGCGCCTGCCGGGCGGTAATTATCTCGAAGGCGACCACATCCCCGAGCGTTTCGAGTGGAAGAAGACGATTGGCCCATGGGTCGACCGCCCGACCCATCCCAGTCCCTGGCATTACCGCTCTTCGGATGGAATGGGGTTGCTCGAGTTTCTGGAGTGGTGCGAGGACCTGAAGATTGAGCCGGTGCTTGCCGTGTATGCGGGCTATTCAATGATGCAGGAGCACGTCGAGCCTGGCCCCGCACTTGAGCCTTATATCCAGGATGCCCTTGATGAAATTGAGTACGCAACCGGCGACGCCAACACCAAGTGGGGTGCAGAACGCGCCAAGGACGGGCATGCAGCACCCTTTCCGCTGCACTACGTCGAAATCGGCAACGAAGACTTCTTCGACCGTTCCGGTTCCTATGATGGCCGTTACGCGCAGTACTACAAGTCGATCAAGCAGCGCTACCCGGACTTGCAGTTGATTGCGACCGCTCCAATCAAGAGCGTGAAGCCCGATGTGCTCGACGAGCACTTTTATATGGCGGCCGAAAAGTCGTTCTCCGATGCCAGCCATTACGACAAGGCCGACCGCAGCGGCCCGAAGATATTCGTCGGCGAGTGGGCGACACGCGAGGGTTCGCCGACGCCGAATCTCGAAGCGGCTCTCGCTGACTCCGCATGGATGACCGGCATGGAGCGCAACAGCGACCTGATCATCATGGCCAGTTACGCACCGCTGTTTGTCAACGTGAACCCTGGTGGAATGCAGTGGGAGACCGACTTGATCGGCTACGATGCGCTTACGAGCTATGGCTCGCCGAGTTACTGGGCGCAGGTCCTTTTCGCGACCCATCTGGGGACGGAAGTGGTTTCGAGCACGCTCGCAGATACCGGTCCGCGCGTCTACGAGTCAACCACGCGCGACGAAGCGCATCGAAAACTGTATGTCAAAGTTGTCAATGCGCAGTCGGACACATTGGCCCTGAACATCGGGATCAGCGGCGCGACTGCTGTCGGGCATGACGCGATTCTGACCACTCTCAGCGGCAAAACGCCGAACGCCACCAACAGCACTACGAAGCCCGACGAAGTCATGCCCGTCGAGCATCACCTTCAAATCGCGGGGCCAAAGTTTGAGCATAGCTTTGCGCCCTATTCGGTGAATGTGTTGGAACTGAGTTACTAGACAGTGCCGGAGCTGGAGAACGAATATGTCTCAGCATACCCGTCGCACATTCCTGAAAGCTGGAGGCGCCGCGGCAATTGCTTCACTGGCCGGCGCGCAGATGGCGCACAGCAAAGACCCGCCGGGCGCGCGTGTTGCCATTACCCCGATGCTCGATCAGTTTGGCTATGGGGATGTTGAGCTGTTGGAAGGGCTCATGCGCCAGCAGTTCGACGCTAATCACGCTTTTTTTCTCGCCCTGAATGAAGACATGCTGCTCAAGCCCTTCAGGGAAAGAGCGGGACAGCCTGCTCCGGGCGACGACATGGGAGGATGGTACGATAACTCCCCGGAGTTCGATCCTCATGGGACCTTTCACGGATTTATCCCCGGACATAGCTTCGGCCAATATCTTTCAGGACTCGCGCGGGCCTATGCAGTAACCGGCTCGAAGCCGACGCAGGCCAAGGTTGAGCGACTGGTGAAGGCGCTTGCACCTACCATAACAACAAAGTTCTATGACGGTTACCATTTGCCCGCCTATACCTACGACAAGACAAGCTGCGGCTTGATCGATGCTTTTCAGTTTGCCTCCGATGAGACTGCATTAGAGGTCCTGAACGCAGCCACCGATGCTGTATTGCCGCATCTGCCGTCGAAGGCGTTGTCGCGGGCCGAACAGTACGCACGTCCACAGAAGGATGAGGCCTACTGCTGGGACGAGACCTACACACTGCCTGAAAATCTCTTTCTCGCCTATCAACGAAGCGGCAACAGCCGCTATCGTGACCTGGCAGTCCGCTTTCTTGAGGACGACCTGTACTTTGGCCCGCTATTGGAGGGCAAAAACGTCCTGCCCGGGGAGCACGCCTACAGCCACGTCAATGCTTTCTCGAGCGCCATGCAAGCCTATCTTGTGCTTGGAAGCGAGAAACATCTTAACGCGGCGCGAAATGGCTTCGAGTTTTTGCGCACCACGCAGAGTTTCGCGACCGGCGGATGGGGCCCTGATGAGTTATTCCGCAAGCCGGGCAGCGGAGAGATGGGTGAGAGCCTGAAGAACACGCACGCAGGCTTTGAAACTCCTTGCGGCGCCTACGGGCATTTCAAGATTACTCGCTATCTGCTACGTGTTACCCGTGACAGCCGCTACGGAGATAGCATGGAGCGCGTCCTCTATAACACCATTCTAGGTGCGAAGCCGCTTAAGGAGGATGGGAGCAGCTTCTACTATTCCGACTATAACAACCACTTCGCCAATAAGGGTTATCACAGAGATAAGTGGCCTTGCTGTTCCGGAACCTTCCCGCAGCTTACGGCGGATTACGGCATAAGTTCCTACTTTCACGATCGCGATGGTATCTACGTCAATCTGTACACTCCGTCCCAGGTTACCTGGAATCGCGGAAGCGCGCGCATCACGCTCACGCAGCGCACCAATTATCCTTACGACCTGTCGTCAAGCATTGAAATTTCCGCTGACCGGGCAGAAGCATTTGCCATCTGCTTGCGCATTCCCGCATGGGCCGGGCCCAAAACCAACATTGCTGTAAATGGTCGGCGCGCCTCCATAGCATTGCCTGCAGGCAGTTTCGCTCGCCTGGACGGCCCTTGGAAAAACGGAGACCGAATCGAAGTTGAGTTTGAAGCCAAGACGACTCTTGAAGCCGTGGATCCGCAACATCCGGATGTAGTCGCTCCAGTCAACGGACCGCTGGCTCTCTTTGCGGTTGGCGATATCCCGCAGATTCTCCGACGATCAGAGCTACTGGACGCCGGCCAGGTTTCCAGCGGATCGAGCACATGGCAAGTCAGGTCAGAGAAGGGGGCTCTTATGCTCAAGCCGTTTGCAACCATAGGCGACGAACAATATCGCCTTTATCACTCGGTCGAGGCCTGACTCCGCGCAAGGAAGACAGGCTCCCGTGGGCTCCCTGAAATGGAGAGAGAATGTCCCGCTTCCTTAGCAGTTCTGTTATGTTGGCGGCGGTTGTTTTCGCGACAATCGTCTTCTATCCCGAGGCCGGAGCCCAGGAGCCGAAGGCTCTCCAGCTGACGGGCGACTACGCGGGGACACACGATCCCTCCATCGGCCGCGAGGGAAACAAGTATTATGTGTTTGCGACTGGCCTGGCTCCGGGAGGAGGACAGTTCGCCATTCGCTGTTCTGACAATCTCACTGACTGGAGGCTATGCGGCCATGTGTTTGACGAAATTCCTTCCTGGATTCGCGCGGCGAGCCCGGGAACAAAAGAGCTTTGGGCTCCGGACATCTCGTACTTCGGCGGAAGGTATCACCTCTACTATGCCTACTCATTGTTTGGTGTGAACACTTCGGGAATAGCTCTCGCCACCAATGAAACGCTCGATCCCAAAAGTCCGAGGTATCGCTGGAAAGACGAGGGGCTGGTGCTGCGCTCCACGGCCGGCGACGACTTCAATGCCATCGACCCGAACATCGTGCTCGACACCGATGGGCAGCCGTGGCTGAGCCTGGGCAGTTTCTGGTCGGGAATCAAGATGCGAAAGATCGATCCGGCAAGCGGCAAGTTGTCGCAGACCGACACGCGCACCTACGCACTGGCGAGCCGCAAACCGCCCGAAAAGCCTGAACCTCAAAAGCCTGGACTCCCACCCGATTGGCAAGCCATTGAAGCGCCGTTCGTGGTTCATCACGATGGCTATTACTACCTCTTTGTTTCTTTCGATCTATGTTGCCGAGGATTGAAGAGCACTTACCGGACCATGGTGGGGCGTGCCAAGCAGGTTACAGGTCCTTACCTCGATCGCGAGGGGGCTTCGATGCTTCACGGAGGTGGCACATCGTTGCTCGTGGGCAACCAGCGCTGGCTTGGCCCGGGTGGAGAATCGGTGCTTCAGCGAACGGAAGGCGACCTCATCGTGTTTCATGCCTATGACGCCGCAACGGGCAAACCGGCGCTGCAAATCTCCACGCTGGTATGGAACGACGGCTGGCCGCATGCGGCTCTTGCCACCACGGGAGAAGCAAAATAGCGCGCAATCTCCGCGGCCGTCGAGAACGAAATGCGCCTTGAAGTCGCCACTGAATCTCAGCGTTGGAACGATTGCGCCAGGCCGACACGCCGCACGAGATCGTCGAAGCGCGGGTCGGAACGCAAAGGGTCGAGGCAGGGATCGATCTTGAGATAAACCAGGCCCACATCGCGCGCGCCATAAGCCTCTTCCAGCCACTTGAACGCTTCCTGTTTCTTGCCGAGACCGGTATAGACGAGCGCGATTTCGTACCTGCCGACGCCGTTTTTTCGCACACTCTCTTCCAGTTCCGCGATGGTCTTGCGGGCTGCGTCCACTTTGCCGGCGCGGGCATACGCGTTGCCCAAATGGCCTACGGAATCCGGCCCATTGCCTGATTTCAGGAACTCAGCAATCGATTCCGTGTACATGCCCTTCTCGGCGTAGACATCTCCCAGGAGAAAGCTCCAATCGGGAGGCGTGATGTCCAGCGCGCGAACCCTTTTTATCAGCGAGAGCGCCTCATCATATCGATGCGAAAAATAGTAAATGAATCCCTGGTAGTGGAAAGAACGGCCGGAGACTGGATCAAGGTCCACGCCTCGCTCCACTTCTGCAAGGGCTTCGGGTAATTGACCCGTACGCACCAGGTAAAACGCATAACTCTCGTGAATGGGTGCGGAATTTGGATTCAGTTTCAGCGCCCGGTGGAATTCCGTGGCCGCCGCATTCCAGTCCCAATCCAGAGTCATCGCCGTATTGGCTAGTTCGGCGTGGCCTTCGGGTAGCGATTCATCCAGTTCAATTGCTCTCGCCGCTTCCGTTTTTTGATTGGGGAAGGCTTCGCTGTAGGCCATCCTGCCCGATTCACCCAGCCGGCCGTAGCAATTAGCCAGCGCGGCGTGGGCCTCAGCATAATTCGGATTCTTGGCCAGGGCTTTTCTAAAATAATCGATTGCGCTCTCGCAATCGTCAGCATCCAGCTGAATCAGCCCTCGCAGATAAAAGTCCTGGGCCTGCGGATCGATGGGACGCCGGCGGGCCAGGCGTGCCTGCTCCTGCGGCGTGACGTCGGTGCTGATCTCATCGGCAATCGCCTGCGCTACCTCGCCCTGCCAAGCGAGATCGCTGGTCAGATCGCGAACGTAGGTATGGGCCCAGATAGGCCGGTCGGTCTGCGGGTCGATGAGCTGGGCGCTGATTCGCACCTGGGTGCCTTCGCGGAGCACGCCGCCTTCGACGACCGCGTTCACGGCTAACTCCCGGGCAATCTCGGGCAGCTTCTTCTTCGTGCCTTTGTAACTCATGGCCGAGGTCAGCGAGATCACCCGCAGCGTTGAAACCTGGCCCAGGTCATTGATCAACTCCTCGGTCATCCCGTCGGCGAAATACTCCTGCCCCGGATCACCCGAAAGATTCTTAAGAGGCAGAATCGCAATGGAGCGAATTCCAGAAGTTGTACGGGAATCCCCGCGCCACTTTTTGAGGCCCAGATAGCCAAGCACCGACAGAAGGATCAACACGATCACGGCGCCTGCCAGCACGATGGTTCGACGACGCAATTTTCCGGTGGGAGAAGGCGAAGCCTGCTCTGTCCCTGTCGCAGGTTGGGCGGTGACCGGGCCGCTCTCTTTGATAGCGCCGGTTTCTGGAGCATTGGGTCGCTCCTCGGTGCTGGGGGCAGCGACTCCATTGTGCGACAGGGTTGTTGCAACCAACGGCTCGAAGATGAACCTGGGCACGTACGATCCGCTCGGAAGCTCGATACGGACGGGCGGCAAGCCGTCTCTTTCCAGGTAGTATTGGGCCAGCTTCTTGCGAACTTCAGTGGCTTTCACGCGCACCACGGAATCGCTTCCCGTGTCGTAATCGATCGGTCGCCCGAACATCTCGGCTCCGATCATCCGCTCGCGGAGGTTATCGACTTCCCCTTCCAGGGCATGTTCAACGATCAAATGGAGAAAATCCTGAGAACGTTTGCTCGAAGCAAAGGCGTGGCTGGTGGTCACATCGCGGAGATGGTCGCGCACCAAACCGATTTGCTTAGGGCTGAGTCCGTTTGGTTTCCAGGATGAATCGGCTGGTAGCATCACGCACTCGCGATCCTTGGTTTATCAATATACCAGTAACGCAACAAACTTATCAGCACGGTAACAAACGTAACCTGAAACGGGCCGAGTTTCCCGATATTGATTTCTGTAACTCCTTGTAAAGTAAACCGTTAGCAACAACAAACGTCCCGGCAAACCGTTAATAGCGTTGCACATCATCGATCAGGGTGCTGAAATAGGCACGCCCTATTTGAGGGCACGGCTCCACGTTTGGCCCGGGAAACGCTTACTCTGCTCTTCAGCTTGAGCTTGCGGGAATCCAGGTAAACAGACGGGAATACGTTTCCCCACAATTGAAGGACTTGCCTCGAGCGGTTAACACTCTAGTTCTTAGACGGCCCGCAAAGGAGGAGCGGGTAAAAAATGCAGGTGGAATGTTGCGCCGCAACGTGATGCTGAACCATTCCGCAACTCTGAAACACAGGCTCCCGCGGGATTACCAACCGTCAAACGATCCCCCGAATAGAAACGGAGCGGGAGTAAAACAGCAAGCCAAATTAACCGTTTGCTCAGGAGGCAAACCATGAATCATCTGACGATCCAGGTCCGGCACAACGCAAGGGTACCCGCAGCGGAGAGACCGCCATGGAGACATCTGACGGTGTGCATCGCATTGATTGCCATGCTCATGGCCGTAGCGCCAAGGGCCTGGGGCCAGGATAACGCCACCATCAGTGGAACCGTCACGGACGCCACAGGGGCTCTGGTTCCCAACGCCGCAATCAGCCTCACCAATCCGTCGACCGGTCAGGTTAGACAGGTCGTCTCCAATTCGGACGGAGTCTATCGCTTCCCCAACGTCGGCGTCGGCAGCTACACGCTGGTTGTTTCAGCCGCGGGCTTTCAGAAATACACCAAGACTGACATCGTGGTGAACGTAGCGCAGACGCTGGCAGAAAACGTCAGCCTTTCGGTTGGCAGCCAGGCGCAGACAGTCACGATTACCGCGGACGCATTGCAGGTTCAGACGGAGACCAGCGAAGTCAGCAACCTGATCAGCGGCCAGCAGGTCTCGGAGCTAGCTACCAACGGCCGAAACGTAACCGGGCTGGCGGCTCTTGGCTTGGGAGTCTCCAACAACCTGCCTCCTTTCAGCGGCGTCAATGCCCTGACCTCCGCGAACGGCATCAGCTTCAACGGAACCCGCACCGAACACAACATCTACCTGCTGGATGGAGCCGAACAAAACGATCGCGGTTGCGGCGGTTGCTTCATGAACCTGCCTTCGCAGGATGCGATCGCCGAATTCCAGACCCTGGACAGCAATTACAGCCCCGATTACGGAATCGGCTCCGGTGGAACCATCCTCATGGTCCTCAAGTCCGGCACCCACAACTTCCACGGAGAGGCCTACGAGTTCAACCGCAACACGGCATACGACGCCGACGATTACTTCAGCAAATCCTCACCGGAGTTCAAGCTGAACGAGCCCGGCGGCAATATCGGCGGCCCACTGTGGATTCCGCATGTGTATAACGAAAACCGCAACCGGACATTCTTCTTCTGGAATGAAGAATGGCGGCGGCTGATTCAAGGCAGCTCGCCGTCAATTCAGAATACGATTCTAGCCAGCAACTTTCCCACCGCCGGACAGCCATTGGCATACACCATTCCAGCCGGCGGCCCCACCCCCATCGTTCCTGTCACCTCCGACCCGGCCAAACTGGCTCTCTATGCGGGCGATGGTTTAACGCCTGGAAGCCCTTTTCCCGGCAACGTCATTCCCGCCAACCTCATGGATCCCAATGCCGTCCTCGAGGTCAACGCCGGAACCTTTCCGAAGCCGAACTACAACAATGGCACGCAGTACATTGCGTCCATTCCTCAGCCGACCCAGGTCCGCGAAGATGTGGTGCGCATCGACCACGCGATCAACAGCAAATATCAGTTGATGGGACATTATCTCCACGACACGCTGCTGCAGAACTATTTTCCGCCGCTGTGGGGCGACAGCACGTATCCGACCGTGGGCACCATCATGACCAACCCGTCCTTTACGGCGGTGATCAAGCTGACCCAGACCTACACCCCCAACCTGCTCAACGAAACCGGAATCTTTTACAGCGGCAACAAGATCACGCTCACCCCTACAGCCGGCCCCGGCGGCACGTTCCTGCAGCCCGCCGGGTGGACGGCTACAAGCTTCTTCCCGACCGCAGACGCCGCGGTCAACGACATGCCCGAGATCGATCTGCAGGGCTCGCCGTTGAACGTACAGTGGAGCGAAAGCTACTATCCCTGGAAGAACGGCTACGAAGGCTTTGAATACCGCGACGATCTTTCCTGGACCAAGGCGAGGCATCAGGTGAAAGTCGGCTTCAGCCTGCTGCACGATTACAAGAACCAGCAACTGCAGGCCAACACCCAAGGGTCCGCGGCTTTCAACTCCAGCGCGTTTTCGCAAGATTCGTATATCAACTTCCTGCTCGGCGACGCCTCCAGCTTTACCCAGCTGCAGTACCTCTATGACAAACACTGGGTCAACAACAACTACGGCGTGTATTTCAACGACAACTGGCACATCACTCCCCAGTTGACTCTCAACCTTGGCCTCCGATACGACGCATTGCCGCATGCGTTTGAGCGCTATAACCAATTTGCTAATTTCGTGATCTCGGACTATCTCACCGCGTTGGGCAATCCGGTCACCGCGGCCGGCACGTTGCTTCCCTCGTCGCTGTCCACGTTCAACGGGCAGCAGTTCTATCTCAACGGCATCGAGGAAGCCGGCGCCAATGGCTTTCCTCGCGGAAACGTCAAAAATTACTACGACACATTCGAGCCCCGCATAGGCTTTGCCGACAACATCTTCGGAGATGGAAAGACGGTTCTGCGCGGCGGGTTTGGAATGTTCTACGAGCGCGTTCAGGGCAACGATGTTTACAACGCCGCGCTGAATCCACCGTTTGCTTACCAGCCTTCCGCGAACAACGTCTACTTCTCCAACCCCTTCACGAGCGCCCTGACAGGCCTGACGACGAGTCAGTCCTTCCCCTCGACATTGACCAACATCAAGTACCTCTACCATCCGCCCGGAACGGCTGACTTCAGCCTTGGCGTTCAACGGGAGGTTGCGCCATCGATCATCGCGGTGGTGCAGTATGTTGGCTCAATAGGCTGGGACCAGAGCGACGACCGGCAGATCAATACACTGCCTTTGGCCGATGCGAGCAATCCCACCAATCCTTACGACGACCGCGAGGGCGTTGCCAACGGCACACTCAACGCGAACATCTACCGCAACTTTCCCGGCTTCAGCAACATCAACCAGGAGGAGAACGAGAGCAACTTCGGCTACCACTCTCTGCAAGCAGGAGTGCGCCTGGAGAACCGGCATGGCCTCACCACGCAACTTGCCTACACCTACTCTCACAACATCTCTGAGTTCAGCAACGATCTCTACGGGGTCTCCAATCCGTACAACCTGAAGTACGACCGCGGCTCGGACGATACGTTCGACCGGCGTCACATCTTCAATGCAAGCTACGTTTACGCCCTTCCGTGGTTTGCGAAGAGCTCGAACCTGGCTGCGCGCGAAATCCTCGGCGGCTGGCAGATCTCCGGCATCACGGTTGCTGAAAAGGGAGTGCCTCTCTACGTCACCTACACGGGCCCCGACGTTGTCGGTCTTGCTTGCTGCTTTACCAACCGTCCCAACCTGGTGTCAAAGGTCACCTACCCCAAGACGGTGGGAGCCTGGTTCAGCAAGAGTTCGTATGCTGATCCGATTGCTCCATGGGCAGGTGGTCCGAACCAGGGCTTTGGCAACGCGGCAAAAGACTCAGCCGTTGGCCCGGGAATCTTCAACTGGAACCTTTCACTGTTCAAGAGCATTCCAATTCACGAAGCAACGAGAATTGAACTCCGATTCGAATCCTTCAATACCTTCAACCATGTGGATTTCCAGGGTGTCGACACCGGGTCTCACGACGGCAACTTCGGACAGGTAGTCAACGACTACGGTCCCCGCACGATGGAACTCGGCGGCAAATTCATTTTCTGACCTGCAACCTTTTCCTTCCTGGGCGCGGCAAGGCATGACTTGTTGCGCCCTTTCTGTTGTCTCTGCCGTGTTCTACGTGGATGTTGCACCCAGCCTTGCTGGCAAGCGACAATGCCAATGGAGACGAACTTTGAAGCAGTTTGCAAAACTGAAAATCGTCTTCGCGTTAGCGCTGACCCTGGCGGTTACCCTCACCAAGGGCCAGCCGATCGCGCCTGCGGACAATCAACGCCAGATGGCGATTTCGCTTGAGCAACAGGGAAGTATCGCGGCTGCAGAGGCCGCGTGGCGGGAGGTGTTGAAAGTTCACCCCGCCGACGCAGATTCCTACGCTCATCTGGGTCTTCTTGAGGCTCGCCAGGAGCGCTATAAGGAAGCAGCGCCTCTCTACCGCAAGGCATTGGCGCTGAATCCGGAGATGCCTGGCGTGCGGCTCAACCTCGGCCTCTCGCTCTTCAAATCCGGAGCATTGAAAGACGCCATCCTGACCTTCACTCCGCTCCTGAAGAACGAACCGCCATCCTCACCCGAGGCGCTCCGCCTCACAACGCTGATCGGGTTGGCGCATTATGGTTTGGGTGACTACGCGGCTGCTGTTCCTTATTTGAAGCGCGCCTCGGCGGGGGACCCGCAGAATCTGCCTTTCCGTCTCACGCTGGCGCAGAGTTGCCTATGGTCAAAGCAGTATCAATGTGTGCTCGATGTCTACCACGAGATTCTGACGCTGAACGCCGAATCGGCTGAAGCGGACATGTTGGCCGGAGAAGCGCTTGATGAAATGAAAAATACTGCCGGCGCCACGGAGCAGTTTCGCGCCGCCGTCAAGGCCGACCCCAGAGTGCCCAATGTGCACTTCGGGTTGGGCTATCTGTTGTGGGGGCTCATGCAATACGAGGAGGCGGCGCAGGAATTCAAGGCCGAACTCGCCAACAACCCCGATCACGCACAAGCACTGGCCTATTTGGCCGACGCCGATATGCGCTTGAGTCATCCCGAAGCCGCACCACCACTCCTCGCCAAGGCCATCCGATTAGACCCGCGGATTGAGTTGGCGCACCTTGACTTGGGCATTCTGGCCGCCGATGCCGGACGCAAGGAAGACGCACTAAGGGAACTGAAGATAGCCGAGAAGCTAAGCCCCAACGACCAGAATGTGCACTGGCGTCTGGCGCGGTTCTACCAGGCTTCGGGAAGGAAAGATGAAGCCAAGGTGGAGTTCGAAAAGACGCGCAGTCTGCAGAAGGCCGACGACGCAACGGTCTTCAGGAAACTCCATGAGGCTCAGGAGAAGGGAGAGCCCGCACCACAACCTTCCGGCAAGCCGCTTTCACAATAACTTCGACACTTGGATATTAAGCATCTAGGCCGCGCCGTGATTTCGCGACTGGAAATCTAACCGATAACTCAATGTACAGCCTAGTAAATACAGATGCTCTTTGGGCGCGGTCTAGGGCCGTTTCGTTTTCACAATTTCAGGCGGGTTGGAAGAAACCACACCCGAGCCTTCCCGCACAGAATAGAACCGGTCCGCAATTAGATTCGTTAAGGTCTCCACTTTTCCGTCTGGCCATGAGACAACGGCTTTATCGACCCGCTGATGATCTCCGAGGCCAAAGTGGATACGAAGGTCGTTTTGCGACAAGTAGCTGCCCCCGCTGATCACCTCGCCAAGCTGCACCAGGTCGCCCGCGGTCGCTCTTACGCGAGCATTCAAAGCCAGCCGATTGCTCTTCACGCCCTCAAGCTGAAAGCTGATCCAGTGGTTTTCCGGGCCGCCTTCCGGACGTAAAATCATCGGCTGGCCTTTGAGATTTTCGACAACTGCTTCAAGTTTTCCGTCGTTGAACAAGTCGCCTATCGCCATGCCGCGGCTCACCTGGGGAACCTGAATCGCCGCTCCCGCCGACTTACTTATGTCTTTGAATGTTCCGTTGCGTTGATTCAGGAACAACAGCTTCGGCTCAAGATATTTGAGACCCGAGGCCATCTGGTCGACCTGCGGATACACGTGTCCATTGACGATGAAGATATCCTGCCAGCCATCGTTCATGAAATCGACGAAGGCGTCGCCCCATCCGACATACCCGCGCGTACCTCGTGCAATTCCCGAGGGCACCGATATATCAGTAAAGCTCATTGCCCCGTCGTTGCGATAGAACGCGGCGTATTCGTTGTCAAAGTGGGAGATCAACAGCGACATACGACCGGTGTGCATATAGTCGCCCCAGGCAACACCCATATTCGCCTGCCGTGCGCCGCTTTCGCTCAAGCCCACGCCCGACGGAAAGCTAACATCCTCAAAGGAGCCTCGGCCATTGCCTTGGTCAAAATCCAACCAGATTGCCGTCAGTCCGTAACGCTGCTCCTCATCCCCCACTCCCGATTTCTTTGAAACATCGGTAAAAGTTCCATCCCGGTTGTTGTGATAGAGATTGTCAGGAGAGCCCTTCAGCCCCCGCGGCCCGCACTGCACATCGATGCCCATGTACTTGCATGACTCGCTGGATCCGAATGCGGCCATATCGTCCAGATGAAAATCCACGTAGTGCGAAACAAACAGGTCGGCCCAGCCATCGTTGTCGTAGTCTCCAAAGGCCGCTCCCGTTGCCCACATGTGGTCGCCGCTCAGCCCAGCTTCTTTGGTCACATCGGTAAACGTGCCGTCGCCGTTATTGCGATAGAGCACTACTCCGCCGAAGCAAGTTACCAGAAGGTCGGGCCACCCATCGTTGTTATAGTCACCGACCGATGCGCCCATCGCCCAGCACGGGTATCCCACACCGGCCTTTCCGGTAACATCGGTAAAAGTCCCATCATGATTGTTGTGATATAGGGCGCTTCGCGCTTTTTGGCCATGAAGCGCCATCTCCACACTCTGCGCATTCGTGAAATAGATATCGGGCCAGCCGTCGCGGTCATAGTCAATCAGCGCCACTCCACCGCTCATCGACTCGACAATATACTTCTGTTCGGGGCTTGAAAGATGCTCAAAGTTAATTCCGGTAGAAGCTCGAATGTCCACAAGCTCCGGATAGCTGACGCTGGCCGCTTTTGCCTGCCTTTCCGGGACGGTATTCCCGTTCCCAAGCTGCTCCAACGTCAGCGACGCGACAGGGATATGCCCTGTGCCCACGGGAACGATGCATGAGAGAAGCAGCACGGAGCGCAAGCTGAAGAGCCCCGCTCCAGGTTTCGGCATTGTGATTTCTCCAGCGCCTGCGATCTGTCCGAAACAACCACTCTTCACTTCATTCGCCGGCGCCAATACTCTGTGCAAGCACCTGAGAGGCGTAGAGTAACTCTCAGTAACAGAGCGCCTCGAAGACAATTCTAATGCTTGGTGCAAATGTGTTTCAAACGACCTAAGCCCTCAGATGAATGGAGAAATGGAAAGCAAACATCGCTCCCCGCTTTTCCACACCGTTGACTACGGCGACGAGTCATATGGAATGCCCGCCGCACTTAGTAGAATAGTGAGCATATGAGCCAGCAAGGGTCCTACCCGGGCAGACAGCCGTTTGCAAGGCATGACTCGGGAGAGGCGCAGATCCTCAATGAGAGGTTTGCTGAAGCGGTTCGCGCTCACCAGGCCGGTCGCCTGGAAGAAGCAAAGAACACCTATCTCCAGATTCTGGCCAAGGATGTCAAGCACGCCGAGAGCCTTCACGGGCTCGGTCTTGTTGCCTGCCAGCTGGGCAACCACGAAGTCGGCGCCAGCATGATTCGGCGGGCGATTTCCGTAGATGGCAGTAAAGCCGCCTTTCACTCGAGCCTGGGCGCAGCCCTGAAGGCACTCGGCCGTTCCGAAGAAGCTCTTGCTGCGTATCACCAGGCGTTGTCCCTCAAACCGCGAGATGAAGAGACCTGCTTCCATATCGCGAGCCTGCTCCGCGACCAGGGCAAATTCGAAGACGCACAACGCCACTACGAAAAGGCCCTCCGCATTCGACCCGACCGTGCAGACACACAACATAATCTGGGAGTTGTTCTGCAGGCCCAGGGCAAGCTCGATGCGGCAAGGGAATGCTACGAGCAAGCCACGCGAATTGATCCGAAATTTGCGCCGTCGTATTCGAACCTGGGGACGATCCAGTTTACTCTAGGCAGATTCGAGGAGGCTCGCCTCTACTACGAACGTGCGCTCGCAATCACTCCCGCATTCGCGGATGCGTATAACGGTCTGGGTGCGACCTTTCTTGAGTTGAGCGAATTGGACGAGGCCGCTGCCTGTCACCGGCGAGCTTTGGCTATCCGAGGTGACGACGCCAAGGCATTGAGCAACCTGGGAAACGTGTTTCGAAGGCGCGGAAATCTGGACGAAGCAAAGGGCCAGTATGAACTCGCATTGGCAATCAATCCAGAATTGGCTGAAGCTCACAGCAATCTGGGAAATGTCTTTCAAAACCAGTGCCGGCTCGAGGAAGCGAGATTTCATTTTGATCGTGCGCTTCAAATCGAACCGGGATTTGTAGACGCACGATGGAATCGTAGCCTGTTGGATTTACTGCAAGGCGATCTTGCGGCCGGCTGGGAAGGTTTTGAGGTCCGACACCTGCGCAGGAAAATTGCTCCGCGGAAATTTGCGGAACCGCAGTGGAAAGGCGAACCGCTTGACGGCAAGACGATCCTCCTTCACTCCGAACAGGGGTTGGGAGATACAATTCAGTTCCTTCGCTACTTGCCGATGGTCGAGGCTCTCGGCGGAAAGGTTATTCTTCTCGTTCCTCCTTCGTTCCGTCGAATCGCCGCACAGATGCCGGGGCTGGTCGCTGTGATGGCGCCCGGAGAGCCGCTGCCGGCGTTTGATCTGCATTGTCCCCTGATGAGTTTGCCACTGGCTTTTCGCACCACGCTTGATTCCATTCCAAACTATGTTCCATATCTCAGCGTTCCTGAGGAAGCGTTGCACGCCGCGCGAACTCTCTTTGAGCCCGTGGGCGGCAAATTGCGTGTGGGGCTCGCGTGGAGCGGCAATCCAAGTCACCTCGAAGATCGATTCCGTTCGGTCTCCTGCGAGCTTCTTACACCTTTGCTTGGCGAAGACGGTGCCGGGTTTTTCTCGCTGCAAATCGATCAGGCTTCATCGCAACTGATATCGGCGCACTCCTCAATCGTCGACCTCAAAGATGCGATTCATGATTTTGCGGATACGGCAGCAATGATGACCCATCTCGATTTGATCATTACCGTGGATACCTCGGTAGCTCATCTGGCCGGAGCCCTGGGACGGCCCACCTGGGTGCTGATTCCTTTTGCGCCTGACTGGCGCTGGTTAGTCGACCGCACTGACAGCCCCTGGTATCCAACCATGAGGTTATTCCGGCAACCCCAGTTCCGCGATTGGAAGTCGGTGATCGACCGGGTTCACTTCGAACTCATCCAGCTGGCACACGAAAAGGTCGAAGGAACCCCATCGCCGGAAGTCGCTTGATTCCGGCGCCACTCATCGAATTTTAATCGAACTGAGCACTTTATCCTGCCTGCCTAACATCCGCACATGGAGTTACAATCTTCAGCCGCCTCCTTCGTGTTAGCAACACCTCTTTAATTTCGCTCTATCCCCCCCAAAAAGGCCATAACATGGCGCTTTCTCAAGGCAGAACCAATTCCCAAAGGCCCTGCGTTGCCTGCCGCTCAATCGGTGAGCGGGATTGGCAATGAGCGTGCTTACGCATGTTGGGGTACGTGTGCCGGGGCGAGTTATCCGCCTGGTTGCATAAGAGGGATCTGGAGTTGACATCAACCTCTCGAGATCCCGCGATGGTACGCCCCTCGGGCTCCAGGAGTTTCTCATGGATAAAGTTCTATTCCTTTCGGGGACTACCAGGGGCGCGACCCTGGAAGGAATTGGTCGATCACTCGGGCAGGACTTCCAGGCACTGGGAATCGAGTGCGTCGAGATCAGCCTTGTGGATGAAACCAAGTTGCTCGACAAACTGAAGCGCCTCAATTTCCAGGACGTCAAGCTGGTCTTTTCCTGGGCCTCAATGGGAGTGAATGTCCGGTTCAAAGATTCAGACGGCAAGGAGCACGATCTTTGGCAGGAGCTCGGGATTCCCTTCATTACGGCGCATGGCGACTCGCCTGCCTATTTCTTCGATCGCCACGTCGTGCGCGACAGCAAGATTGTCACGTTTTATTCATTTTCAGAGCATTGCGAACTACGGAAGCGCTTGCCGCAATTGAGCGGTCTGATCGGCACACCTTGGCCGCCGCCGTTGAATGAAATCCCCATCGACCAGCTCGACTTTGAAAAGAAAAAGTGCGGCAAACTCCTCTTCTTGAAGAACGGGAAAGATCCGGCGCAGCTGAAGCGATTTTGGTCTTCGTGCCTTGAGCCGTGCCTGCTCCGCGCCATGCTCGACCTGGCTGCTGAGTTGGAAAGCGATCTCGACAATCCCGCCAACAACCAGATCGACGATCTGATCACACGCTATTTCCATGATCAGAGCTTCGATATCGAACGGCTGTTCAAGTTGAGGCTCTTCTTTATAGCCCAGCTCGACGACTACTTGCGCGCGGTCAAAACGACCAGGATCGCCGAAGCGCTCATGAACTTTCCGATTGAGATA
Source organism: Occallatibacter sp. (assembly GCA_049513795.1). GTDB lineage: Bacteria > Acidobacteriota > Terriglobia > Terriglobales > Acidobacteriaceae > Telmatobacter. The sequence goes on from JBEKVS010000001.1 coordinate 61,686, forward strand.
CGGGGAAATAACTGGAGTCACCTTGACTTTACCGGCAAGAAGGCCACTTACATCGATGAATGCGACTTTGCGAAATCGACCGGGCTGATCCGGGATTCTTTCGGCCTCCTCGACGTTTCACCCAACACTGTTTCGCGGCCCCACGATCGATTCATGCGCGCCTGCGGAGCTCACACCTTTTGTCTCACCAACGAGCAGCAGTTCACTGAAGACCTGCCGCACCGCGAGCACCTCAGTTTTCGATTCGAGAAAGAAGACCTGCAGCAGAAAGTCGCTTACCTGCTCGACAACAGGGCCGCTGCACTCAACATGGGCATTGAAGCGGCACAAGCCTACAGTGCGAAGCACCCGCGAGCCGAACTGCCCATCAAGATGCTTGAGTTTGCCTCTCTCGCCAGGCTGGACAATTTGCGCCAGCGTCCCGCCGGCTCGCAGGATTTCTTCGTTTGGCCGCCGAATCGTCTGTAACACGGTAGCAATAGGGGGATGTGCACGCGCCGGCTTTTAATCGGCTAGCAGAATCAGGAGTCAAAACTAATGAGAAATGAAAACTGCCCAATTTGTGGATCGGATTCAGGATTGATTTTGAAACTTGGGTTCGGTGTTAAGTTGAACCTTCCGACAACCATTGAAATCCGGCATTGCGTGACGGACAATTTCTTGTTTGTCGGCAACGGCTGTAAAAATGATTTTGACTATTACTATAAGTAAATTGCAAACGACTCCAACCACGCCGAGGTTTCCGGGGCGAACAAGCGTTCGGTGATTGCTGAATTACAAATGCAACATCTTGCGCGGGCTCTGGCCGGATTCTTTGATGAGCCAAGGAAGGTACTAGACTTCGGGTGCGGAGAGGCAAGCCTTCTGGTGGAACTTGCAAGCGAGTTTCCGACATCGACATTCGTCGGATTTGACCCTGGCCCGGCGGCGGAGCTGGGAAACCGAAAAGCCGCGTCACTCGGTCTCCGGAATTTGTCCGTCGCCGATCTGAAAACATGTGCCGATCGGGGCCCATATGACCTCGTCATTGCCTCGCACGTTATCGAACACTTGATCGATCTCGACCTGCTCCGGTACTTGAATGGCCTATTGACAGAAAGCGGGCTCCTTTATGTTGAGGTCCCTGATTCTCTGCGATATGGCGAGCGTGAACGCCGGGAGTTTCTCTATTACTTCGACAGGTTACATGTGAATCATTTCAGCCCGGAGGCCATGACCCGACTTTGTTCCAGTTATCGGTTCAGTTATAGAAGTCAGTTTCACTACTGCTTTCCTTACAGGGACGGCGGCGAGTACCCTGCTCTTGGAATGCTCTTCAAAAAGGGAGATGAAGCCGTTGACATTAGGTCGGCCAGCATTATCGATGCCGCCAACCGGTATATTGAATCTGAAATGCTTCGGACAATGGCCGTCGCGCGCCAATTCGATGGGTTTGAAGGGGTTTTGATATGGGGCGCCGGCGACAATTTTCATCGATCTTTCGAAAACAATGGCCCACTTTACAACTTGCAAAATGTTGTCTTACTGGATAGGCGACCTCAGGAGGTCCTAGCAGGCGGCAGAGAATTCGTAACATTGGAGCCTATTGAAGGTATCCGACGCTACCAGTGGCCAGTGGTTGTTGCCGTTTCAGTGGAGAGAAAAGCTATCGGCGACCAGATTCATTCGATCGACCCTTCCAGACAAGTGTTCTTCGTATAGTGCCCCGCAAGCGGCTCACGCAAAAACCGTCGATGAGGTCATCGTTTACCCCGCTATGATAACGATAGGGAGACCTGCACGCGCCGGCATTCTAACCGGCAGCAGTGAATTCGTGTCATGAATCCCCAATGCCGCACCCCTTTTCGGGAAGACACTTTAGAGGCCACGCGATGATCGAGCAACTGCGCCAGGTGATCCGGGAGATCGAGCACAACTGGGCTCTGAAGCGCCTGCTCGTGGTGGGCGACGTAATGCTCGACAAATACATCTTTGGTGAAGTGGGCCGCATCTCGCCTGAGGCACCGGTGCCCGTGGTGCGCGCCACTTATCAAAAAGAACAACCGGGTGGCGCGGGCAACGTAGCGATGAATCTCTCCCAACTGGGCGCTCAAGCCCACGTCATTGGCTTCACCGGCGGCGATGAAAACGAGCACCTGCTGGAGGAGTGTCTAAGCGGGAACGGAATCTCTTCCAGCCTTGTTGTCTCGCGAGGTTTTCCCACGGTCACCAAGCAGCGCATCTTCGGCGGCCGCCAACAAATGCTGCGCATCGACAATGAACGCCTTGGCGCTCGCTCTGAGTCGGACTATGATCGACTGGTCGGCGCCGTTCTAACTCATCTGCCTGGTTGCCAAGCCGTCGTGCTTTCCGACTATGCCAAGGGCGTGCTCACACCAAGGGTCTGCGAGCAGATAATCCAGGCGGCCCACGGGCTCGGCATTCCGGTGCTGGTGGACCCCAAGAGCGCGGACTTCACCCGGTACCGCGGAGCCACAACCATCTGCCCTAACCTTACCGAGCTCTCCGCCGCTGTCCATGCCGACGCGCACGACCTGAAAGCCGTACTCGATGCTGCCCAGGCCATGCTCCCGGCCCTCGAAGTGGGGTTTCTCACCGCCACTCTCAGCGAGAAGGGAATCGCCCTGATCCTGCCCGGCAGCCGCATCATTGCGCCAGCGGTCGCCCGCCAGGTCTTCGACGTCTCCGGTGCGGGCGATACGGTAATTGCAGTGCTCGCACTTTGTCTCGCATCCGGTCTCAATCCTGAGACGGCTGTCGAACTGGCCAATATCGCTGCAGGTATCGTTGTCGGCAAGGTGGGCACTGTGCCGGTTCAGAAGCACGAGCTGTTGGCCGCGCTCTCTTCTGAGATTTCTCTTCACGCCGAGGACAAAGTGATCTCGCGCGAGGAGCTTGTTACCCGGATCGCACTGTGGAGGGCCAATGGAGAGCGCGTCGTCCTCACCAATGGTTGCTTCGACCTGCTTCATGTCGGACACATAACGCTCCTGGAGCAGGCCCACCGATTCGGCGACCGCCTTATCGTTGCCATCAACAGCGACGCTTCGGTAAGGGGCCTCAAAGGCCCAAGCCGCCCCATCGTCGGCGAGGTTGAGCGTGGCCGCGTCCTGGCGGCACTGGGCGCCGTCGATGCCGTGGTCGTCTTCGGCGAGCCCACGCCGCTGGAACTCATCCTGGCCACGCGTCCCGACGTGATCGTCAAAGGCGGAGACTACGAAATCGATACCATCGTCGGCGCTCAGGAAGTCATGTCGTGGGGAGGGCAAGTGAAGCTTGTTCCCACCGTCGAAGGCTTCTCCACCTCGCGCCTGATCGCCGGAGGTAGGAGTGAAGATTCGGCTGACCGTCATTAGAGCAGGGCGAGTGAGCAATCGAGCTGAGCATCAATGAAACCCCGCATGCATTCGAACTTCGGCAGGCCAACGCCGGAAGCAAATGCATAAAGCATCACTGGTCGCTTAGGTCAGATTGATGAGGAATTTGATGCCTCGTCGATAAGCGGAAGGTCGACAAAAG
>JBEKVS010000002.1:0-49285 GCA_049513795.1 Occallatibacter sp.
CGCGAAGAACATGGTCGACCGGATCAACGGCGGCGAGGAAGGCCCGACGTTCGACATCGAAACGCTGAAGCAAACCGACCCTCAGCAGTTGGCGCGATTCCTGCTGAACGAGCACCCGCAGACAAAGGCGCTGATTCTTGGCCACCTCGATGCGAAGCAGGCTTCCGCATTGCTTATGAAGCTTGAACCGGAGGTGCGCGCAGACTGTGTCAAGCGCCTGGCCACCATGGGGCAGTTCTCTCCGCAGGTTGCCGCAAAAATTTCAAACGTGCTTCATCGCCGCCTTAAGTCCGTTGGGGATCAGGCCAAGCTCGCTGACTCGGGAGCCAAGAGCCTGGCTGAAATGATGAACCGGCTTGAGCCGACTGCGTCTCGAGAGATACTCGAATCCATTGAGAAGAATGAACCGACCCTGGCTACGAGCATTCGAGATCTGATGTTTACTTTCGAGGATTTGCTCGGAGTTCCAGAGCAGGACTTGCGCGAGTTAGTTAATTCGATCGACAAAAAGACGCTGATGGTTGCCCTGAAGGGCGCAACCGAGGATTTGCGCAATCATATCTACCGGACAATGTCTTCCCGGGCAGTGGAAATGCTGAAGGAAGATTCCGAAGTAATGGGGCCGGTAAGAGGCAAGGACGTCGCCAAAGCACAGATGGAGATGGTTGCCATCGCGCGCAAACTCGAGGCTGAAGGCAAGATCGTGTTGAAGAGCGAGGGAGATGATGACTATGTCGTCTAACTTCGGATACTTTGACACACAGGACATTCCGGTGACAGCGCTGCAATATCCGGATATGGCGGACATGCCGCAAAATCCTGTATCGCATCGCGAGCATGGCGCCTCTCATCCACCGGAGCCGAATGCTTCGCAAACGGAGGAGCGCCTTGCAGAGATCGATCTGAACGCAAGAATCGCGCAGGAGCGCGCTGATGCGGCGCGCGAGATGGAAGAGCGGTTGAGCCAATTGCACGAGCAGAGGATGCTTGCCGCGAAGGCACCCATCGCAGCGGCGATTGCAGGCTTCGCTGAGCGCCGCAACGAATACTTCGCCCGCGTAGAGGCTGAAGTTGTGCAGCTGGCGCTCTCGATTGCGAGGAAGGTCCTGCATCGGGAAGCGCAGGTTGATCCGATGCTTGTGGCCGCCCTGGTTCGAATTGCGATTGAAAAGCTGCGCGATGGATCCACCGTGACGGTACGTGTAAGTCCGGCGCGCGTGGCGAGTTGGAAGGCTTACTTTGCCGGCCAGTCAGTCGCGGCTCGCGCACAAGTGATCGCGGATGCTGCGCTCACCGATTTGGATTGCCTACTCGAAACGGAGCTGGGAACCGCAAACTTCGGGCTGGACACGCAGTTGAAAGAAGTTGAGCAGGGCTTCTTCGATCTTCTCGCATTGCGGCCGGTGAATCGATGAGCCGCGAGCTTCTGGCTTCCTATACACACCATCTTCAAACGGGCTCAACGCTGCGCTGGAGTGGGCGTGTTAGCCAGGTAGTCGGCAATCTTATTGAGTCGGATGGGCCGTTCTGCTTTGTAGGTGAGTCGTGCCAGATCACGGGGCAAGATGGCAGAAGTTATTCAGGCGAGATTGTGGGCTTTCGTGGTTCCACCATGTTATCGATGGCGGCGGCTCAGCCGCAGGGCATTCGATTTGGCGATCGCATTGTTACCTGGGGAGCCAGGCCGTCGGTTCGTGTGGGACCAGACATGATGGGCCGCGTGCTCGACACGGCGGGAAATCCGCTGGACGGAAAAGGCGACTATCGCGCCACACACTCGATCCTGATCGACGGATCTGCGCCTCTGCCATTAGAGCGCGTTTCGATTCGCGAGCCGCTGGGATGCGGCATTCGCGCGATCGATGGATTTCTGACCTGCGGCAGAGGCCAGCGTCTCGGCATCTTTGGCGGCAGCGGAGTTGGAAAGAGCACGCTGATCGGGATGATGGCGCGCGGCACCGCGGCGGACATGACGGTGCTTGCACTTGTGGGCGAGCGAGGACGCGAGGTCGGCGAGTTTCTCGAGGTCCTGGGCGAGGAAGGATTGCGGCGCGCAGTGGTGATCGTTTCCACATCCGACCAATCGCCGCTTCTTCGCTTGCGCGCCGCGCTTACGGCAACCGCGGTGGCGGAGCACTTTGCCAGCCTCGGCAAGAATGTGCTGCTCATCGTAGATTCACTCACGCGGTTCGCGATGGCGCAACGGGAAATTGGCCTGGCTGCAGGCGAGCCGCCTACTGCGAAAGGCTACACGCCGTCGGTGCTCAACATGCTGGCGCGCCTGGTTGAGCGCGCAGGAAATTTTTCGCAAGGCAGCATTACCGCGTTCTACACGGTTCTTATGGAAGGCGACGATCAGCAGGATCCGGTGGTGGATACAGTGCGATCGTTGCTTGACGGTCACGTGGTTCTGGATCGAAACCTTGCTTTGCGCAGCCATTATCCACCCATTTCCATTCTTGAAAGTCTCAGCCGATTGATGTCCAGCATGGTCTCGAAGCAGCATCTTGCCAAGGCAAATGCATTGCGCGCTCTTTTGGCAGCCTATACCCGCTCAGAGGACCTGATCCGCATCGGCGCCTACCAGAGAGGCAGCGATCCTATTCTTGATGGTGCAATTCAGAACCTGCCCACGCTGCACGAGTTCTTGCTGCAAAGACCGGAATCAATCTGCAGATACGAAGAAGCAGTTGGCCAGCTGATGGCCTTGCCCGGCTAACGTCACACCTGCCTGAATAACAGAGGAATGATCTGCGATGGCGTTTCGATTCTCACTCGCGTCGGTGCTTCGGGTTAGAGAGTGTATCGAAACGCGCGAAGAGCTTGCGCTGCAGCGAGTGCAGTTCGAGATAGCTCAGCTTCGAAATCGGATTGAATTATTGACTGCGGATATAGAGAACAAACACAACGAGCGGAATAGCGCATTGCAAAAGCCCATTCACGCGCGTCAGCTGCAAGCTATCCTGAGCGAGATCAATGCCGGGATCGAGGCGAAGAAAACGCTGCTCAACTCTCTTGCAACGCTTGAGCAGGAGAAAGAAAAGCGCATGAAGGTCTACCATGCCGCGCATGCCGATCGCCAGATGTTGTCTGACATGCTGGCCCACCAACGAACCGACTACAACAAAGAACAGGTTCGCAGCCAGCAGAAGCTCCTCGACGAAATCTTTTCATCCCGCTCCTCGCGCAACTGATTAGACCTCAACTCTCCAATTGAATACCCGCGATCGCCTTTCCTCGCGCGATGCCCTTTCAGGCTTGCGGCTGAAATGCCAGCCAGGTCGGCAGGTATTGCCTAGCTGATCCGGCAAGCTGTGCCTATTTGCCTACTTCAGTCCGGCCTGGAGAAAACAGGCTCTAGAGTAAACATAGTCAAATCAATGAGTTATATTCCTTCGATCCGAGCCAGACCATTGGTTCCGCTGGTCCGGGGCGTGCATCTAGACAAGCGTGCGAATTGCTCCCAAAGCGATGACGATGAGCTCGACAGTGTTTCAACCTGTCGACGCGAAGTCGAACGGTGCTTCATTTCTGACGTTGCTCTTGAACGCTTGCGGCGCTCCTGTTCAAGATCGCAATTCGTCGGGATCAAATGCGCAGGCTGGTTCGAACACGAGCGAGAACGATCGAGTGCAAAGCGACGCCAAGCAACCGTTGACGCCGGTTCACGTGACAGAGGGAGCTCTCAGCTTGAATCCGTCTGCCGCGGCCGTCGAACATGTCTCGCGTCAAAGCAAGCCCACAGGGCGGCCGAACGGAGAACCTCTGCGCAATGGCGCATCGAATGAGTCCGCGCCTAAGCTGGATTCTCGGGTTCCTCCTGCAAAGCTTTCTTTAGCTCAGCAGAGCTCCTCATTGTCCCGACTCCCGGAATCGGTCCAAGTCAATTCGCTTCAGATTCCTTCACAACAGATTTCCATGCCGCACGCGGTCAAGCCTTTGCCAATGGAGACACGGCAGCCGGTCGCTGAGGCGACGAAGCAGCCTGCTTCGGCCTCCGAGCAACCTGCATGCGTGCAGGCCCAATCGCCTCAGCAGCGCTATGCGTCCGAGCAAGCCCAATTGCCGCAACAAATCGCGACGCCGGAAAGAGTATTCGGACAGCCGCTGCCGGCAGGCTCGCAACAGCAGCTGTCTTCGGCTTCGGCCTCGGCCTCGGAAAAATCTTTGCCGCAGCAGGCAAGCGCGCCGCAACCGATCGAAGCGCCGCCGCAACTTACGGTGTCGCAACCAACAACAGGGTCGCAGCCGGTGGCAACGCCGGTGCAGCAAGCTGCTTCCGCCGCGACGCAATCGCTGCCTCAACAAATCAGCGCGCCGCAGCAACTTTCCGCAACGCAACAATTCATCGCATCGCATGAGGCCGCAGCGTCGCTGCAACTCGAGATGGCGGCGCAGCAGCAACCCGCCGCTTCGAATGCGATCTCGGCTCAACATGACGGCGCTTCGCAGAACGCGGTGGAGCAGCCGGCGACCCAATCGCAGGATGCCAATGCTCCGAATCCGAATCAGCCCTCAACCGAGCAGGTTGCAGCGCCGGCACAGCTGTCCTCCGCTTCCGCGTTGACCGCAGTGCAGCTTGCACGTTTAGGCGCAACGCCATCGATTGATGCTGCGAACGCAGAGACAGCGCCGGTCAAGACGGCAGTGGTTTCGGCGTCGGCCTTGAAGAGCCAGGCCAACGCTGCAGCCACATCCATGCTGGCTTCGACTGCAGGGCTCTTCCCAACAGTGAATCCGCCGCAGGATGGAAGCGCCGCTGAGGTTATGCCGCCCCTCGCAAATGGTGATGCGAGCATGCAGACGACCAAATCGATCCAAGCCAAGGATGCCGGCGTATCACAGTTCACGATCTCAAATTCGGCAAACGCGACGGGCAAAGGAAAAATCGGGACAGCGCAGAGCGTGGATACTACGAGCGCCCCGACCGCGAACACCCAGGCCACAACCACACAATCCGGAAGCAATCAGCCCGACGGCCAGGCGGTGCAGCATTCCGCAGTGGATGCGGCGCCGGCAGTGGCCGTCTCCGATAAATCGCTGGAAACCACTCTGGCTCAGGCAGCCGTCATGCCGGCTGGTCTTTCTGCCCATCAGGGCGCGACACCGCATTCCAATTCGACCGGCGCCGGTGATGTTTCTTCATCGGACGGCCGGCCAGAGACAGTTCAGTCGGATTCTTCGCAGAGCGGCGAGGTACAAGGATCGTCCGGAATCAACAGTGCGCGGCTGATTCAGTCCCTGGGCGAAACAGAGATGCGCGTGGGCATGCATTCCAGCGAGTTTGGCGATATTTCCGTTCGCACCTCGGTTTCCCAGCAACAGATGTCGGCGCAGATCTCAGTCGATCACAGTGCCCTCAGCGCGGCCATCTCGGCGCGCATTCCTTCGATGCAGGAAAGATTCGGGAACGAGCATGGCGTGCAGGCCTCCGTTCAGATCCATCAGGGCGGGGCATTCTTCGGAGATGGACGCGAACAGTCTTCGCAACGGGAACAGAGATCGGCGTTCCGTCACGTCCCGGCCGACAATGCACCCGCAGGGATTGAAGCGGAACTATCGGCGCTGCGAGCTCCGCCTGGCGCGGTCGACGAATACCGGTTGGATATCAGGGCATAAAACGAATTCAATTTAGGAAAGGAACGACAGATGAATATTCAAGGTTTCACTCCGATGATGAATGCACCGGTTCAGGCCCAGGGCGCCAACGCCCCTGCGGCGACTAGCGGAACGAGCGGCACGTCAGGGAGCACATCCTCATCGAACGGTACTTCCGCGAGCAGCCTGCAGAGCACGTTTCTGAATCTGCTGGTGACTGAGCTGCAGAACCAGGACCCGACTTCTCCGGTCGATCCCACCGAAATGGTCAGCCAGATGGTTTCACTCAACTCGCTCGATCAACTCATTAACATCAATTCGACACTGAGCAGCCTGGCTTCCGGCGGGGCGACAACCGCGGCGACGGGCGCATCTTCAGCAGCCACATTGGGTGCAAGTCCAGTGGCAAATCCCTCAATTACGGCGCAACCGATGCTTGCGCCCACCTCGTTCACGCAGGCGAACACGGCCAACTCGGGGAATGGATCGAGCACATCATCGCCCAATCCAATTCTGTCGCTGGCCGGGTCGCCGCTGATCCAGGGCCCGGCTGAATTCTTAGGCGGCGGGATCCCGAAGGCCATTTTGAATCTCTATAGCGGCCTGCACAACGCAGCTACAACTTTGAACCCCACACAAACAGGAGGTAGGTAAATGTCTGCATTTGCAATTCCACTTTCTGGGCTGGCTGCCAGCTCTGAGTCGCTCAATGTTATCGCCAATAACCTGGCGAACTTGAACACCGACGGATACAAGGACGAGACCCTGAGCTTTGCCGACGTCTTCAACGAAATGGCGGGAGTTTCCGGCAACGGAGATCCCATTCAGGTAGGATCCGGTGTTGAGACCGCCGGCCAAATCTCCAACTTCTCCAACGGCAACGTCACCACGACAGGTGTTAATTCGAACATGGCGCTGCAGGGCAATGGCTTTTTCGTGGTCCAGCAGAACGGCGAAACCAGCTATACCCGCGCGGGCGATTTCACCGTCAATTCGCAAGGCCAGATCTGCACTCCTGCGGGCCAACTCGTCATGGGATATCCCGCGGTGAACGGAGTTGTGTCAACCAGCACTTCTCTTGCGCCGATCTCCGTCAACCAAGCGGCCAACATTCCCGCCGAACCCACAACGACCTTCTCGATGGACACCAATCTGGACGCGGGCTCCGGTGTGGGCGCCACGTACAGCGCGCCGATCTCTGTCTATGACTCCTTGGGCGCGACCCACGTGCTTACCATTCAATACACTAACCTGGGAAGCAATCAGTGGAGTTACGCCATTAGCGTTCCTTCCGCCGATACGGGCGGCACGGGAACTCCAACCCCCGTGGCTACGGGCACTCTGACGTTCAATTCTGCCGGACAGCTGACTTCGCCCAGCGGATCGGTCACCGGCATCACGATCTCGGGGCTGGCCGATGGGGCCAACCCCATGAATCTGACCTGGAATCTGAATGACAGCAATGGCAATTCAACCATAACCCAGCAGAGCGCAACCAGCGCTACTACTTCGACGGCGCAGAATGGCTATGGAGTGGGCTCGTTGACAGGGTACACCGTGCTTCCAGACGGGACCGTTGAAGGCCAGTTCAGCAATAGCCAGACTCTCGCGCTGGGGCAGGTTGCAGTCGCCAACTTCGCCAACGAACAGGGCCTGACGCAAGCCGGAGGCAATGACTATCAACAAACATTCGCCTCGGGAACGGCGGTGATCGGAACAGCCGGCACGGGCGGCAATGGAACCATTACCGGCGACGCGGTCGAGCAATCGAACGTGAACCTCTCCGCGGAGTTTGCCAACATGATTGTTGCGCAGCAAAGTTATGAGGCAAACGCCAAGGTACTGACCACGATGGACCAGGTCTCGCAGGCCACAATTCAGCTGGTTAGTTAGCTTCGTGGTTCGGGCGATTTTCTTAAAATTGGATGAGAGGCGTTCGCGAGCGAGACAATCGATCTCGCGAATGTCTTTCATCTGCCCACCGCTCTCATGGCTGTCTCACGCAGCCGGAGCGCCCTCAATTCCGCAAAGCCTGGCGCGCAACCTTCTTGAAATCAATACCCTGAGCCAAACTCAGGGTAGCGCAGCCAGCCCTGCCTGCTCATTCCAATTCCGGCCCTTAAATTGCATTAACTTCTGCAAATAAAAGCTCCATGCGGAATATCCTGCCCAGACGGTCCCAGTGTTGGCCGTGCTGACGAGGCCTGTCTGCCGCAAACGAGCTCGAGAGGACCCATGAGCAACGGCATTCACAACATGAGACCGAACCCAGCGGAGCCATCCGGTATGGAATCGGCTTCGACGGAAGAAGATCTGCTCGACTCTGTACCCTGGCTTCCCTGCACCTTGACTCTCGATGTGCCGGTGGTGCGTTTTTCAGTTGCCGACCTACTTGCCTTGACGAAGGGCTCGATCGTTGAGACCTCATGCCATCACACCAGCGACATTCCTCTGCGCGTTAACAACATGCTTATTGGCTGGACGGAATTTGAAGTCGTTGGTGACCACCTCGCGGTGCGGATAACGGATCTGGCATGAAATTAAGGGTTCTCATTCTTTGGCCGTCGTTTCGAACCGCCCGGCCTAAGCCGGCAGCGCCGTCTGTGGTGCCGTCTGTAGTCCCATCTGCGTCCCCACCCCTCTTTTCGACGGTCATTCAAAAATCACGGGATGCGGAGCCCGATAGAAAGAAGGAGTTACCGGCGCGCAAGGTGCCTGCGCCGAAGCTGACTCCACCGCGGCAAACGACGCCAGGCTTCATGAAGCGGGCGTTTTCGTGGCTGCAAAAAAACTATTCTCCCGCCGCCAAGAAGCCCTTGCGGGTTTCCGACTCAGTGTCGCTAGGCGACAAGCGCTTTGTCGCGATTGTCCACGCCGACGGGCACAAGTTCCTGATTGGCGGGGGTTCAGCAGGGGTGTCACTTTTGACGCAGCTGGAAAAGGAGCCCGACTCCGTTGAAGGGCATTTGCCTATCCATGAATTAACGGAGCGCTCTGCATGAGGCTTCACTGCGCCATCTGGCGACTCGCGTTACTTGCATCGCTTTCACTCGCGGTCACGGCTGGAGCCGTGGCTGAAGGGCCAGCTCCCGCTACTGCGCCTGAACCTGCTCCGGCCCCGGCGACTGCGCCCGAACCTGCCCCGGCGGGAGATACGAGCGGCTCAACAATTCTCTCGATCGCCGACCCTCCGGCAGCCTCGCCGGCAAGTGCGCCATTAATCACCGCAAACAGCGGATTGTCGTCGTCCATGCCGGCGCCGAATAACGGCTTGCAGATTCAAGGCGTGCCGAGCGGAGCAGTGCCATGGAACATCATCATCATGCTCACCGCACTGACGCTGATTCCTTCGGTGCTCATGTGCGTCACTCCATTCGCACGCCTGCTGATTGTGTTTCACTTCCTGCGCCAGGCGCTCGGCCTGCAGACAACGCCGTCGAACCAGACACTTATCGGACTTTCGCTCACGCTCACATTCTTCATCATGCAGCCGGTGGCCATCGAGATTTATCAGAACGCGATTGTCCCCGTACAAGCCGGTCAGATCACGGCGCTCGAAGCCCTGGATCGCGGCGAGGGTCCGATACGCAAATTCATGAGCCACTATGTGCGCGAGAAGGATGTGGCGCTGTTCATCGAGCTTGCCAAGGAGCCGCGCCCGGCATCGGTCGATGACATTTCGCTGCGCGTGCTATTGCCCGCATACATTTTGTCGGAGCTGAAGGCTGGCTTTCAGATCGGCACTGTTTTATTTCTTCCATTTCTGATCGTCGACATGGTCGTTGCTTCGATCACCACGTCGGTCGGCATGCTTCAGTTGCCACCCGTGGTTATTTCAACTCCGCTCAAGTTGCTTCTCTTCCTGATGGTGGATGGGTGGCATCTGTTAATCAGCTCACTCATGAGGAGTTTCAGCTAACGCTATGGACGTTGATCAGGTCGTATTGCTCGGACGAATGGTGTTGCAGGAGGTGGTGATTCTCACCGCGCCCATCCTTCTTGTGGCAATCGCCGTCAGCCTGCTGATCAACATAATCCAGGTGCTGACTTCAATGCAGGACACAACTGTCTCAACCGTATCCCGGCTGCTTGCGGCCGGCGGCGCCTTGTTCTTCTCGATGCCGTGGATGTGGCGTCATCTGGCGAATTTCACCAACACAACGCTTTCTGACTTCGGCAAGTACATCAGATGATCGAATTACCTCTCATGTCGACGATCGCCAGCCTGCTCACCATCGGTGTGCGGCTCACCGGGCTCATGCTCTTTGCTCCCTTCTTCGGGAGCGTGGTGATTCCAGCGCGCGTAAAGGCAATTCTGGTCCTTGCGCTGACGCTGCTGCTTTTGCCCACCGTGGGCAAGAACATCGCACCGCACACAATGGCTGAGTGGCCAATGCTGGTCTTCACTGAGTTATTGATTGGTCTGGGGATGGGCATCGCCACCAACGTTGTATTCGAGGCCGTCCAGTTGACTGGCCAGGTTCTCGGCGTGCAAATGGGCTACTCCCTGATAAACATTCTCGATCCGCAGACCCAGGTCGACACCACCGTGATGGCGTTGTTCTATCAGAGCATCGTGATGCTCCTTTTCCTGCAGATGGACGTGCATTACTGGCTGCTTCGCGCTTTGGGCAACAGCTTCCGTTATGTCCCGCCGGGAACCGCACACCTCAGCAGCCTGTTTGGTTTGGCGCTGCTCAAATCAGTTGGCGAGGTGTTCGGACTCGGGATTCAAATCGCGGCGCCGGTTCTTTCCGCCACGCTGGCGGCGGACCTGGTGCTTGGAATCCTTGGCAAGGCATCGCCGCAGATGCCGCTGATGCTGCTCGGGCCCGCGGTAAAAAGCCTTCTGGGTTTGGTGATTCTGATTGCAACGCTCAAATATTGGCCTGACCTTTTCCGCCGCCTGTTCACGGATGCCGTGGCAAGCGGCGAACACCTACTGCATTTGACCACGTGAGAGACAATGGCTGACTCGAGTAAAACAGAACAGGCAACACCGCAGCATCGGAAGAAAGCCCGCGAGCAAGGGCAAGTTATCCGATCGCGCGAGTTGACCAGTGCCTTGTCGATGTTCGCAGTCGCGTGCGTCTTGTACTTCATGGGCCGCGAGGCTGTGCCGCACTGGACGCATTTCTTTCGCAGCACGCTTGAGCTTGCCAGTTCAGATTCGATTGAAGCCAATGGGCCCCTGCTCTTCTACACTAGCCTCGAAGCTTTCCGCTGGATCGTTCCGATTCTGGTTGTGGCGCTCGTCGTCTCTGTCGTTGTCGGCCTGGCGCAAGGTGGCTTCGTGTTTTCCCCGGGAGCGCTGGCTTTCAAGTTCGATCGCCTGAGCCCGGCGAACCGGCTCGGGCAGATGTTCTCGCTTGCCGGCCTCAGCCCCATCCTGAAATCTTTCCTGCCTTTCACCGCCATCGCAGCAGTTGGAGTCGAAACAATCAGAGGCCATTGGGGAGATATCCTGGCCAGCTCGTATGTCGATGCGCGGCATTTCGCCAACCTGATGGGCGGCATCGTCTTCCAGATCGGTTGGAAGTCGGGGCTGATTATGATTGCCTGGGCCGGGGTCGACTATCTCCTGCTCTGGTTCAAGAACGAAGGCGACCTGAAGATGAGCCGCCAGGACATGCGCGATGAAATGAAGCAGACGGAAGGCAGCCCGGAGAGCAAGCGAAGAATCCGCAAACTGCTGCGAAGCTCGCGGCGCAAGCAGATGCTCAAGGCCGCCGAGACCGCGACCGTGGTGATCACCAACCCAACTCACTACGCGGTCGCGCTGCGCTACGAAACGAATATGGCTGCGCCGCTTGTTGTAGCCAAGGGGCTCGACAACCTGGCCGCGAAGATCAAGGAGATCGCGTGGGCGCGCGATATTCCCGTGATGGAGAATAAGCCGCTCGCGCAGGCACTTTACAAAGGCGCCGAGGTTGGAGATCCGATTCCCTCTGCGCTTTATCACGCCGTCGCTGAAATTCTCGTCCTGATCTACAAGGCGCAGGCCGAGGTTAGAAATCGCGAAGCGCAAAGGAAAGCAAGAATGAATACCAACAAGGATACGAGGCCACAGTGAACAAGAAGCCGGGATTGCTACAAACTCTTCGCACCTATTCTGAGTGGGTGGTTCCCACGGGGGCGGTCGCTCTCGTGTTCGTGATGCTGGTTCCATTGCCGAGCATCGTCCTCGATCTGTTGCTCACGCTCAACATCACGCTGGCTGTGCTGGTACTGCTTACCGCGATTCAGGTTCTGCGCCCGGTTGAGTTCTCTGTGTTTCCCAGCATGATTCTGTTGTTGACGTTAATGCGATTGGCGCTCGATCTGGCCAGCACGCGGCGCATTCTTCTTCATGGCAGTGAAGGCTCGTCCGCAGCCGGAAAAGTGATTGAAGCCTTCGGACAGTTTGTGGTGGGCGGCAATTACATTGTGGGTTTTGTCATCTTCATTGCGTTGATCGCGATTCAGTACCTGGTTGTAAGCCATGGAGCGGTACGCACCGCCGAAGTGACAGCTCGATTTACTCTCGATGCGATGCCCGGCAAACAAATGGCCATCGACTCGGATCTCAACACCGGGCTCATCAATGCGGATCAGGCCCGCGCACGTCGCGAGGCAGTCGCGCGCGAAGCTGAATTCTGCGGCTCGATGGACGGCGCGGCGCGATTCAGCCAAAGAGATTCGCTGGCCACGATTCTGATTACAGCCATCAACATCATTGCCGGATTTCTGATTGGCGTTTTTCAGCAAGGCGTCCCATTCCAAACGGCACTCAAGACATACACGATCCTCACCGTGGGCGATGGCCTGGTCGCGATCATCCCTTCGCTGCTGGTTTCCGTGGCCGGCGGCATCGTGGTTACGCGCGCAGCTTCGAATCATTCTCTCGGAACCGACATCGGCAAACAGGTCTTCAGGACGGCGCGTCCACTGTGGATTGTCGGTGGGGTTCTGCTGGCCCTGGCCTTGATTCCCGGGATGCCCAAGGTCTCGTTCATCGCGCTGGGATTGTGCATCATGTTTGCCGCGTCAAGGTTGAAGCTGGAAAGCGCGGCCGAAATAGCCGCCGGAAGCAAAGCCGCGGCGGCAAAGACAGACAAAGCTGGAACGCCAGCCATCGATCCCATGGATGCGGTGTTGAAACTGGACGACCTGATGCTCGAAGTTGGCATCGGCCTGGTTCCGCTGGTCGATGCCAAGCAGGGCGGACAACTGCTCACGAGAGTGAAATCTCTGCGCAAGACTTTGGCGCAGAATCTCGGCTTCCTGGTGCCTTCCATCCACATCACCGACAACTTGTCGCTCAAGGAACGCGAATACGTCATCTACCTTCGCGGCGTGGAGATCGCCCGATGGGAGATGCGCCGCGACCGTTTGCTTGCTGTGAATTCAAATCCGAAGCCTGGGGATCTTCCCGGACAAGAGACACGCGAGCCAGCATTCAATTCGCCTGCCAAGTGGATCACTCCCGATATGCAGGCGCAGGCCATTGCGGCTGGCTATGCCGTAGTGGATCACACTTCCGTACTTGCAGCTCATCTCTCGGAACTCATTAAGCAGAACGCCCACGATCTGCTGACGCGTCATGAGACTAAACGCCTCGTTGATCGGCTTGCCGAGTCGCACCCCAAGCTGATCGAAGAGCTGGTTCCAAAACTTATGACGCTTGGCGAAGTGCAAAAAGTCCTGCAGCAACTGCTACGGGAGCAGGTTTCGATTCGCGACCTGGGCACAATTCTCGAGACGCTCGTGGAGTCGGCAGCAACGAACAAGAACCCGGTCAATCTTGTCGAGGCGGCAAGGCATGCTCTTGGCCGCGCGCTCGTTCGTCCCTTGCTGGACGAGCAGGGCCGCCTGAATGTAGTAACACTTGGCAGTTCGCTTGAAGAGGAATGCGCCCGCACCGGGGGACAATCGATGCAGGTCCACGCTGGCGGCGCAATGCAGATCTCTGTGGCCCGGCGCGTACTTGAGGGGCTGCGAGCGATGCTGGGTGACCAGGTGGCCGTCGCGCCTCCTGTACTTCTGTGTGCTTCTCCGGGCCGGTTTTACCTGCGCCGCGTTCTGGAGCCGTTCATTCCTAAAATTGTCGTGATTTCGCCATCGGAGATTCCTCCCATGACGCAGGTGATGTCACTGGGGTCAGTGCAATGAAAATATTCTGCGTTTACACGTTCAAGGAGACGACCAAATGACTGCAGCAGAATTGGCGTATAAAGCGAGCGCAGTGGATTACGATGACGTAAATGAACTGGTGATGCAGGAGCTATCCCAGGTCTATTACGTTGCCGCACGAATTCGTGAAAGGCTTCCCCAGCAGGTGGAGATGGACGACCTGGTGAGCGCCGGCGTTATCGGGCTGGTAGAGGCCGCGCGCAGCTTCGATGGTTCCAAGAATGTTCTGTTCAAGACTTTCGCGAAGTTTCGAATTCGAGGCGCGATCCTGGATAGCCTGCGGGATTCGGACTGGGGCTCCCGCTACATGCGCAGAAGAGGGCGCGAGATTGGCGAGGCTTCGGCTCGACTCGAGGCTCGGCTCGGGCGTCATCCCGTCGAGTCGGAGATCGCCGAGGAGATGCAGATTGGCCTCGACCAACTGCGAAAGATCACCGCGCAACTCGACTCTCTTTATATCGCGGGCCAGCAGGTGGCCGTTTCGAACGACCGGTCAGAGACGGTGGATGTGATTGAATCGGCGCCTGACCTGGATGATCCCGACCCGTTCGAGATTTGTTTCAAGGGCGAGATGAAAGCGCATCTTGCTGAAGCTATCTCCAAATTAACCGAGCGAGAGCAATTGATCCTCTCTTTGTACTATCGGGAAGAGCTGACCATGAAGGAAATCGCAAGCGTCGTTGGAGTTGCACTTTCGCGCGTTTCGCAAATCCGCCAGGCAACAATGATCAAATTGAAAGCTTCCCTTGAGCACCTTCAAAACCGTCCGGTAGCCAACAGAACAATGACAGGAGGATGCCTTGAACTCGTCTAGTCAGAAGGAGGCTGGGTCTGCTGACTCGCATGCCGAGCCGCTGGCGCCGCAAAAAGCTCAAAGCAAAGTGCGGTCGATACACAAATTCGATTTCCGGCAGGCAGGCCGCTTGTCGAATGAGGATGCGCGCTCGTTGACAGCGCTTCACGAGACGTTTGCCCGCAATCTCTCCATCGCCCTGGATGCATACCTTGGGGCTGGCCTCGAGGTGAAGCTGCAAACGCTCGACAGGCTTCCCGTCAAAGAACATGTCGCGAGCGTTCCTCCGGCGAGCTACATCGCGCGTTTTTCTCTCCCGACCATCCCGTGCATCATCATTGTGGAATGCGATATGGACCTGGTGTCGCCAATCATCGATCTGCTGATGGGAGGCAATGGGACCGCGCGCGGCGGTGATCGCGAGCTATCGGAAATTGATGAGGAGATTCTGCAGGAAGTTCTGCAGCTGATTGTTCGCCAGGCCGAGGTCGCATGGCGCCTGCCGGAGTTCTCCCTCGTCGCGAATCGCCGCGTGAAGCCGCATGTGTTGCATCAATCATTTTCACCCAATGAGAAGGTCAACGTGGTGAAGTTTCAACTGGAGATTGCAGGGACCAGTGGTTCCTTCCAGCTGGTTTTTCCCGCGGCGTTTGCCGGCGCTCTCATTAAGACGGTCAAGGCCGATCATCCGCAAAAAAGAAACGCGATCCGTTATTTTCCGACGCCTCCGCTGCGCGAGCGAATTCTCGATTGCGACATGGAAGTGGCTGCCGAGCTCACTGGCCTGCGGGTTTCTGCGCGGGACCTGATCGCACTCCAGCCTGGATCAGTGTTGAAGCTTCGAGCACCCGTCAATGCTCCCGGAATGCTGACTGCTGGAGGGCGCGCGCTGTTTGAGGCCGTCCCCGTGCGCAATGGACCGCATCGAGCGGCGCAAATCGGCCGTAAGGCAACAACCGCAAATTGGAAGAGGGGATAAGAGACAATGGAAAACCAAGGCAAGAAGAAAACAGCGAACGTGTTTGCAGCCGCCTTCGCGGAATCGCTCTCGACAACGTTGGCCAGCGCAATCGGATCTCCGTGGCCGCTTGAGGCAGCGGACAGCATGATTCCGCCCGCGACCAAAGATGCGCCGGTCCACTTCCGTCTGGCGGCGGAGGGCGCCCTCCACGGCGATTGCTTTGTTGTGTTCTATGAAGAACAAGTCGCCGATCTGATGGCCAAGATCAGCAAGCAACCGTCTGAAGAGGTCAGAGATGAAACAGGCGAGGAACTGCCCAACCTGATAGCAGCTGCGGCGCAAACTCTTGCTGAGTCTCTCGAGGGCGACTATGGCAAGGTTTCCTTCAAGGTCGACCGCGTCTCGGAGTTGGCATTCGGCGGAATGTTTGTCATTCCTCTGATATCTTCAGCCGATGCAACCGGGACGCCGATCTTGCTTTACTTCGATGGCGAGTTACTTGACGGATTGTCGCCGGCGCCGGAAGGGGTAGAGAAGGAAGATGCCGAAAGCCGCGGGATTCATCCGCACAACCTGAAGCTCGTGATGGATGTCGAGCTGAACGTCTCGCTTCGCTTCGGCCAGCGTCAATTGCCACTCCGCGAAGTGCTGGAGCTATCGAGCGGATCTGTCATTGAATTGGATCGCCTGGTCGATGAGCCCGTGGATTTGTTCCTGGATGGCAAGCTCATTGCACGGGGAGAGGCCGTGATTGTCGACGGCAATTATGGCCTCCGCGTTACCGAGATTCCGCAACCGGTTTCGGCACACCTGTTCAACTGATCTCGGCGACTTGATTCGCAACTGTGTTTTCTAGATTCCCCTCCGCCGGCGCTTGGGCGAGTCATGGTAATGCGCCTTTCGTGCGCATTGCAGCGGCTGGCCACGCCCGTCGCATTCGTGTTCCGGATCGAGGAATCTTCAGACGAAGAAAGATTCAAGAGCCTCGATTGAAGAGCCCGCAGCATGACGGTATCGAGCTGGTGCAAGCGGGTGAGACTTTCGCGAACAGAAACACGGGCTCAGGCCGGCTTTCGCAGCATGAATGTAGCCCGAACGGGGTAGCACCAAACACCGGGACATTTTGGAAGTCCGCATTCTCCCAGGCATAAACTAATCGGCTCCAAGTGCCGATAAGTTGTCAGGCGGTGGGATGTGCTTAATAAGAAGATTGTCAACATTACGGCGATACGGACTGCAGTCTCGAACTCCCGGTTGCTCGAGCGCTACGTCCTCCGACAGGCTCCTGACGTTCCGGTAATGGCAGAGACGCTTCTGCGAATGGAGATGATTCTCGGAGGATCGTCGATCAGTCTTCACGAGATGTCTCAAGCGGTGCTGGGTGATCTTGGAGCAACGCTGCACGTGTTTTGTTTAGCAGGTGGCGAGTCGGCCGTCGGTCACCGCCCATTCCGCATCGAAGATTGCATCTCCAACCTGGGAGTTGAGGTGTGCATCGATGAGCTTTCCAAGCGGGTTAGCCCTCCCCGCGCTCGCCGGGAGGCGACCATCGAAGCCTGGGCCCACGCCAGCAGCATTGCAAGCTTCTGCTCCTATTGGGTGGAGATGAACCTCGAAAAGGTCAGCCCCGTGGAAGCCTATCTCGTTGGCTTGTTCCATGAGCTATCCGCTCTACCCGCGCTTTTGGGCTGGGATCAGGTGGCATGGGGTGCAAGCGATGCTCCCGCCACGGGGTTGAAGATCGCCACCCACTGCGCTTTGCCTGCCTGTGTTACAGAGTATTTCTCGGCAAAGATGAGCCGTGGATTAGCCAGCCTCTGGCCAGGGGTGGTGGAGATGGCGCATCGGCTTGCCGGCACGCACTCAATTACGGGCGCGACGAAGGACAGTTCATCCCTGCACCGGAACGAAGTCTCATTTATATAGATTGGCGCACGGTGCTCGATTGGACCCGCACACTTGTCCCAGCGTCGCTGGTTGAAATCGGATGAAGTCAGATCCGATTCTCATGGATGGCCAGGCTATCTGGGCGCCTTTCTCATCAATCCCTCATAGAGCCTCTAAATTTCGCGCCATCCGTGCCACTTTCCGGGCAAGTTTTGCCCAGTAGTATGGCACCCGCCGTGCATCTTCCCACGCCAAGGACCCTCCTATGGATAGTGGATACTACGCCGCTTGCACAGCGCTGATGTCTCGTACGCAGGCTCTCGACACGATCGCCAATAATCTTGCGAATGCAAGCACCGTCGGCTTTCGTTCCGAACATAACGTATTCAGTTCAGTTCTTGCGAGTGCCAGTGGCGCGTCCGGCACAGTATTGAATCGGGCGATGAACAGCTTCGGAATTATGAGCGGAACCTCGATGGACCAGACGCAGGGTACGCTGCAAAAGACTGGCAACGATCTCGATGTGGCCATTCAAGGCTCCGGATACCTCGTCGTGCAAACAGCAAATGGCCCCGTATATACACGCAACGGCTCCCTCCAAGTCTCGGGTAAAGGACAACTCGTCACCTCTGAAGGGGACGCGGTAATGGGCGACAAAGGTGAAATTTCGATCGTGCCCGGCAAAGTCTCGATCAGCACAGATGGCACCATTTCGATCAATGGAGCGGTAGCCGGAAAGCTCAAAGTGGTCGACTTTCCGGCAGGAACGCGACTGACTAGCGTTGGAAGCACTTACTACTCGGTGCCGAGCGATGTTGTGCCACAGGCATCGACGTCGGACGTGCGCCAGGGAGCACTTGAGGGTTCAAACGTGAATCCAATCGCGGGCATGGTCGATCTGGTGACAGCGCAACGAACGACGGAGATGATGCAGCGCGCATTATCGATGTTCAATTCAGAGATTGACAAAACAGCATCACAAGATCTTCCCAAAGTAAGTTAACCAAAAGTCCGTTAAAAGGAGTTCGAATGTTTCACGCCCTCTATACCGCGGCAACCGGAATGACCGCGCAGCAACTGAACCTGGATAACATCGCCAACAACCTGGCTAACTCCAGCACCGCCGGGTTTCAATCGCGGCGCGTGCAGTTTTCCGACCTTTTGTATCAGAGCGATGTCATGCCGGGCGCGGCGGCGACGCAACAGACAACGGTCGCATCCGGGCTTCAGATCGGGCTCGGTACGCGTCCCGGAAACACGGAGATTGTGCAGACGCAGGGTGATTTGAGCAGCACAGGCAATCCGCTAGACATGGCCATTCAGGGTACGGGGTTCTTTGAAATTCTGATGCCGAATGGCCAAACGGGCTACACCCGCGCGGGTTCTTTCCAAACCGACGCGCAGGGCAACCTGGTCACGGCCAACGGAAACGCGCTTCAGCCGGCGATCAATATCCCCGCTGCCGCGACCAACGTATCTGTGGGTTCAGACGGCACCGTGACCGTGGCTTTGCCGGGCCAGACCAAGGCGCAGCAGGTGGGCGTGATTCAATTGGCTGCATTCGCCAACCCGGGCGGCTTGAACAGTGTTGGGAACAACATCTATCTGCCGACCACGGCTTCCGGCGATCCGGTAGTTGGAGCCGCGGGAGGCTCTGAAGGGTTGGGGACGATTCAGCAGGGAATGCTCGAGCAGTCCAATGTCAACGTAGTCGATGAGTTCGTAAACATGATTCTCGCGCAGCGTTCGTATGAATCGAATTCGCGTGTGGTCAAAGCCGCCGATGAAATGCTGCAGCAGTTGAACCAGCTGTCGCAGTGAGGAATAGCTCGATGACGCGATTGAAGTCGATAGTGGCGACGATGAGTGTTGTTTGCCTCGCGATGCCCGCTCTTGCCGTGACTCAGCACTATGGCATACGCGCGGAATCCGTTGCAGCGGCAATGAACGGCGTGGGGATGCAAATCACACCGGCTCAGGTCGCGCTGCTCACAGACGTGGTGGCGACATCAAGTGCTCCGCGGCTCAGGGTCAGCTCGATCGAAAAGCTCGGCGATCATCGCTTGATGGCGCGCGTCGAATGCCAGAACCCGCAGGAATGCATGCCGTTTTTCGTGCGAATTAATTTAGGCCCGGACACGGGTGCATCGGCTCCGTCCGGCCAATCCAGAGTGAGCTTTTCATCCGCAGGGCAGGCGAAGCCAGATGCAGTCAAGGCGGGATCGAAGGCCACACTGCTGCTTGACAGCGCCCACATGCACATCAGCCTTTCGGTGGTTTGCCTGGAGAATGGCGCGGCAGGGCAAAAGATTCGCGTGTCCGCGGGCGAACGTCGCCAGATTTATCTGGCAGAAGTGATCAACGGACAACTGCTGAAGGGAAGTCTCTGATGAAGAGGACTGTCAATCGATGGGGTGCGCACCTTCTGTGCGCGGGTGTTCTGATGGGCATGATTGCCGTGCCCGCAGTTCATGCCAAGCCCAGCAAGAAGAATAGCCCCGCGCAGCTGAGGACGGATTACATCGCCCGGCTTCAGGAGCAGGATGCCGGTGGCACAACCCACACCGTGGGCAGCCTGTGGACGCCGGATAGCGAATTGAGCAGCCTGTCCATCGATTACAAGGCACTCAAGGTGAACGACACCGTCGTGATTGTGGTTGCGGTTCAGACCACCGCGGCACAGAATGCCGACGCAAACACCTCGCGCGCTTTTCAGACGAGTTCCGCCATTACCGGCCTGGCCGGACAGATCAATACGAATGGCCTGAATCCGTTGTTCAATGCCAATTCAGCGACCACGTTGAAAGGATCGGGCGCGACCGATTCCAGTTCTACATTTCAGACGACCATGACTGCGCAAGTAATCGCCGTGATGCCAAGCGGCAACCTCGTGGTTGAGGCACAGCGCAAGATCTTTATGAACAATCAGCACGAAGACATCATGGTGCGTGGCCTGGTACGGCCTAAGGACATTGGCCCGAATAACACCGTGCCATCCACTTCTCTGAGCAATCTTGAGATCGAAATGAAGGGCAAAGGAATTATTGCCGACAGCGTCAGGCAGCCCAACATACTTACGCGAGCGCTTTTGTGGCTGACTGGATTCTGATGACGAGGAAGAGATTGACCATGACGACGATAGTACGGACCTTGCGAAGCGCTTGTGCGACTGTACTTGGGGTCGTTGTGTCCGCGCCTCTGCTCGCGGCTACCGCGGTAGCTCCAAACCGCATGGTTTTGATTCGGGACATCACCAGCGTGGAAGGCATCAGAGAGAACATGCTGGTGGGTTACGGGCTGGTGGTGGGGCTGAACAGAACCGGAGATACGCAACAGACCTATTTTACGGTGCAGACCCTGGCGAACGCGATGCAGAAGATGGGGGTCTTGATTCCGTCAGGGACGGTTGAAGTCAAGAACGTCGCGGCCGTTTTCATCACCTCTTCTCTGCCGCCTTTTGCACGGCCTGGCGCGCGCCTCGATGTTACGGTCTCTTCAATCGGCGACGCCAAGAGCATCGAGGGTGGCGTGCTGTTGATGAGCGCACTGCATGGGCCGGACGGGCAGGTTTACGCAGAGGCTCAAGGCCCACTTGTCATGGGCGGCTATAGCGCGGGCAACGGCGTGAACGGAAAAGAAGTGAACTCGACGACCGTGGGGATTGTTCCCAACGGCGGAATCGTGGAGCGCGACACGGCAGTCGATCTTCACTCGTTCAAGACGGTTTCGCTGCTCTTGCGCAATCCCGATTTCACCACCGCCAAGGCGATTGCGGATGCCGTGAATGTGAGCTTTCACAAGGAAGTGGCGGCCGCTCTCGACAGTACGCGGGTCGATGTAAGTGTGGCTGAAGCCGGCGAGCCATCGGTTCCGGATTTGATCTCGCGCGTGCAGAAGCTGAGCTTGGAAGCGCAGAGCCCGGCAAAGATCGTGGTCAATGAGCGGACGGGCACGATCGTGCTCGGAGGAGACGTAAAGCTTACTCCCGTCTCCGTAATCCACGGAAGTCTCTCCATTCAGGTGGTGACGAATTACGATGTCGCGGCGGTGCCGACTGGGGCCCGGCCTCCTGACGGAAGAGAAAGGGGTCGTGGCGAAGATCCGCTGCAACCGGTCCTGGTGCCGCAGACCAATCTGAGTGTGAACGACGGACCGGCGCAGTCGATGCGCCTGGATGAGGGCGCGAATGTCGAGGAGCTCGTCAAGGGGCTGCACGCGATCGGAACCACGGCGCACGATGTGGTGGCTATTCTTCAGGCCATTAAAGCTGAGGGCGGGTTGCAAGCCGAATTGGAGGTTCAGTAAATGGGAACCATGATGGGTCCAGGAGCCCTGACCACGCAGACGAGCTTGCTTGAAGCCAGTCAAGACCGGATGCTCGGGCAAATCAAGTCCCTGAATGTGGGCAGCGGGAATGACGACGCCAAAATCCAAAAGGGAGCGATGGAGTTTGAGTCGATGCTGCTGAGCAGCTGGCTTCAACAGGCTGAGCAGTCGATGGCCACGGTCCCTGGGGCTGAAGACGACGAGGACGCTGCAGGGAAGGAACAGATGATGAGCCTGGGAACGCAGCAACTGGCCGCGTCGATGGCGGCTTCCGGTGGCATCGGAATTGCAAAGATGATCGCAAAGTCCATGCATGCGGCGGCGAATAAGGCCGAAGCCAATAATGGCTCCCCTTTGGCCCAGAAAAGCACCAAAGTAATTACCGGAGAACACTGAGAATTCCATTAAACTTTTGCGTGGTACATGCCGATAGGGACGAAGGTTTAAAGGAAGGGAGTTCAACATGCGAGTCGATCTAACACAGTCGGCGGCAAGCCAGATTTCGAATGAGCCGAATACCAAGAACGTAAGTTCGCGCAACAGCGCTACAACCGGACTTTCCGGCGGAGAGGATCGGACTACGCTTTCATCGGATTCGAGTTCCGTGAGCTCGCTGGTCAGCACGGCGATGAGCTCGCCCGAGATCCGCGAGGACAAGGTGTCGTTTTTGAAGCAATCCATCGATAGCGGCCAATACAAGATCGATCCCAATGAAATTGCCTCTTCGATGATCGACGAACACGCTTGAGCTTTGGAACGGATCCTTGGTTCAGGCCACAATGAGTGAGTAAAGGGCCAAGAGAATGACGACGGAAGTCCAGGAAGGGAAAGGCAAGCTGGAAGAGCATCTTCAGATCTTGTTTTCTCTTGCCCACGAACTGGAGAGAGCGATGCAGGCAATCGCGCACAACTCTCTTTCGGAACTTGAGGACAGTGTCGCGAATCAGCAGGCTCTAAGCGACCGGCTGGTCGAACTGGGGCGCGATGTGAACAAGCGATTCAAGAAAGGCGCGGACGATCCAGTGCAAATCGATGCAGATCTCATGCAGCAAGTCCGCAATGCCTCTGCAACCTTGCAGTCGCTGAATCGGAGCTATTCTGCGCTGCTCCAGCATTCCAGCCATTCGGTTGGATTGATGGTATCGCTATTCTCTTCGTTCAGAGGGCAAATCAAGGAGGGCTCTGGTTCCAGGTTGAAGCATCAAACCTGGTCTTGCCAGATCTAATCACGATGGGAGGATTGAACACATCGTTGTCCATCGGCATGCAGGCGCTGGAGGCCACCCAGGAGGCGCTCAATGCGACGAGCAATAACATCGCCAATGCCAACACTCCGGGCTATACACGCGAAGTGGTGCAGTTGTCCGCCAATCAGATGACCGAATCCGGAAGCGATGTCACCGGCGGCGGTGTGTCCGTGGATGGCCTGCAAAGCATTCGGGACGAACTGCTCAACCTGCAAATTCAGCAACAGACCTCTTTGCAGAGCAGCGCCGATGCGCAATCCTCCAGTCTCCAGCAGATCGAGTCTTATTTCACAACCAATGGAGAGGACATCGCCAGCGCTCTGACTTCATTTTCAAGCAGCCTGGCTCAACTGTCCGCAGCCTCAAGCGGCGGATCTGCACAGCAGAGCGTGCTGTCGAATGGGCGGAGTCTCGCCGATGCTTTTAACACCACTGCG
Source organism: Occallatibacter sp. (assembly GCA_049513795.1). Lineage (GTDB taxonomy): Bacteria > Acidobacteriota > Terriglobia > Terriglobales > Acidobacteriaceae > Telmatobacter. The sequence goes on from JBEKVS010000002.1 coordinate 23,422, forward strand.
AACGGGCTCACGAGTGCGCAATCTTCCGCGGACGGGCAGGTCACACAGACGGTTGCGCAGATCAACTCGCTAAGTTCTCAGATTGCGCAACTGAATGGCCAGCTATCGCAGTTGACCTCGACAGGGCAGGACGGGGGCACCGTGGAGGATCAGCGCGATGAGCTGGTCCAGCAGCTCTCCTCCTTGACGGGCATCTCGGTGACTCAGAACGCGGGCGGGGAGACCATTACGACCGGCAACGGAAGTCCTCTGGTCATGGGCTCGCAAAGCTTCTCGCTGCAGACGACCACCGGCACCAACGGCATGCAGCAGGTGTTGGATTCAAACGGAAACAATATCACATCGTCGATTCAGGGCGGCACGCTCGGCGGAGCAATCCAGATTCGCGATCAAACGATTCCGGGCCTTCTCGGGCAATTGAATACGCTGGCCTCGCAGTTTGCTACTGCCTTCAATACCGCACAATCCCAGGGGTACGATTCAAATGGCAATGCTGGGCAGGCATTCTTTTCCATCGCCCCGGGCGCTTCGGGAGCTGCGGCCGGCATCAGCGTCGCGCTTACCAGTCCTTCTCAAATCGCTGTCAGCTCCGACGGCTCCTCGGGCAGCAATGGGAATGTGGCCAATCTCGCCGCGGCGTTGACCAACAATCTGCCATCCGGGCAATCGGTATCTGGCGGCTATGCAAGCCTTGTATTTCAGGTGGGCAATGAGGCATCGAACGCTTCTACACAATCCACCGCCATTGGTCAAAACCTGCTGCAGCTCACGAATCAGCAGGGGTCGGTCTCTGGCGTGAGCATCGACGAGGAGACAACCAATCTGATCCGTTACCAGACAGCGTATGAGGCTGCGGCGCGGATCGTAAGTACCATCCAACAACTCAACACCGATGTGCTCGACATGGGCAGCGATCAGAGCTACTGACAATTATGCGCATAGATCCGAATCTCGTTCCCGATATCCTCGCCGATCTGCAGCAAAGCCAGCAGTCGCTCAACGTTGCGTTGCAGCAGGTGGCCACGGGCAAAAGCGTCAACGTGCCCTCCGATAACCCCGGCGCTTCTGCCGACATGGTGGCCAACACCATCGAGACCGGCGAAGTGGACCAGTACACGCAGAATGTCAGCGGCGTGTTGTCGATGGTGCAATCGGCCGACTCCGCGCTGGGATCGGTGGTGAGCTCGCTTACCCAGGCCGTCTCGCTCGGTACGCAGGGCGCCAGCGGCACTACGAACTCTTCAAACCAGCAGGCCCTCGCACAGCAGGTTCAGGCCATTCTCACGAGTGTGGTTTCTCAGGCCAACACGTCCTATCAGGGATCTTACCTTTTTGGCGGGACGGCAACCTCAACCGCTCCGTACACTGCTGATCCGTCATCGGCGAGTGGTTACACCTACAACGGAAACAACAACTCGAATTCCGTAGTAATCGGTGACCAGGCAAGCCTTCAGGTCAACCTGCCTGGCAGCCAGATCTTTTCTAACTCCTCCAACAGTGTGATTGGCTCGTTGAGCACGCTCGTATCTGCCCTGCAAAGTGGCAACAATGCCAGCATTCAGACGGCGACAACGGCGGTGAACTCCGCTCTCAGTTACGTAAGCACACAGCGCGTGTTTTACGGCGATACGGAGAGCCAGCTGAATTCGCAGGAGACCTTTTTGCAGCAGGAAACAGTCAACCTGGCCTCTCAGCAAAACTCACTGGTGGGAGTGAATGAGGCCCAGGCCGCCACCACCCTGAGTCAGGCGGAGACGGCAAACAGCGCTGCCATGGCGGCTGCCGCGAAGGTTCTGCCCGACACGCTGCTCGACTACTTGTCTGCTCCTTCTTAGGATCCGCCGAACAGCGAGATTATGCAGCAGGTCCGGGCTCTGGCCCGGATAAAAACTGTGGACAAAGTGTTTCTCCGGGTGGATGAAGAACACCGCACGAGCGCTTCTTCATGCCGCTGTCAAAGGCGTTGGCTCGGATTGATTTGCATTCTCTTACAACCTGTTTAAAAACTCACTCTTGAGGCAGGCCGGAGCTTCACAGGCTGCGGAAAAACTCGGTTCGGAAGTAAGCGGGGGTCCAACCCCGCATAAGCCCAATCAAATCAGCATGGACTCCAGCCCCTGAGGTATGCTCTTCGGGATTCTCTCCTACAATTTTGGCCTATTTCCGCAGCCTCTTCAGCTCCGGCTCCGCGAGGGCACAGTTTGCCTTTCCTGCATTCAGCGGCGCGCTTAGCGTGCCGCTGAATGCAGGAAGGGACTTTATATTTGGCCGGCTCTTGTCAGGGCTGAAAGCCCTGACCTAGCGTGCCGAATTGGGACCGCTGAGTTTTTTAGACAGGTTCTCAGACAGGGGTTCTATGCCGACCAGCTGCCCGTCTTGCGCTCTGCTTGCGGAGCAAATGCCGGCGGATATGTCTGTGGCTTCGCGGGGGGCATGATTTCGGGTGCGGAAGGCTCCGTGTGCAAGTCGATTTTCTGCCAGTGTTCGCGAATCTGAAGGACCAAGGCCATTTGTTCCTCAAGGATAGCCGCCGATCGGCTGGCCTCGGCTTCGATCAGCTTGCGCCGCACCGACGAATAGAATGCGACCAGCCTTTGCGCCAGTTCACCGTCGCTGCCGCGACGCGTCCAATCTTCCAGATACGCCATCACCAGCATGGCGTGATTCACTTCCCTGGACCGCTTTTCAAGATCGCCGTCACGCTCAGCTTCTGCTGCCCTGCGCAGATCGCCTGCGAGGGTGTCGTAGAGGGCAATCAGCAGGCCGAAGCCGCTGGCGCCCTCCGCCGCCGTCCTTCGATATTCCAGTTCTGTCGGAGTCATCTCAAATCCTGATTGGCCACTGGGGCTGGCTAGTTATTGGAGTTGTTGCCGCCCAGTTCCGCGTTGATTTGCTGCATCTCGGAAGGCAACTGCTGAAGTGCGACTTCCGCTGAACTGTATTCGCTTTGCAATTGCGCCTGGAGTGGAGTGATGTAGTTCGCCTCGAAGTTGCTTACATCGGTCTGAAGACCGGAAATCTGGGTATTCATGGTCGACAAGTCCACCGTGAAGGCCCCGTTGTCGGAGCTGATGAAGCTTTGCAACTGCTGATCGAGCGTGTTCGCAAACCCGTTCAACGAGGTGCCTTGAAAGAAGTTCTGTACATCGCTGAAGTTATTCTGCAGGGAGCTCTGCAAGGCAGAGCTATTCACAGTCAGTGTGCCGTCGTTGTTCACTGTGATGCCCATTGATGAAAGGTTTGGAACTGTCGTGGATCCCGACGCCGGGGTGGCCGTGTAGTCCAATGCGCCAAGAACGTCGGTTTGCAAATTGCGAACTGTCGAGTCGTCGGCAAGCACACCCTGACTGCTTCCCGAAAAGGCGAACTGGTTGGAAAGATCGGTGATGACCGTGTTGTAATCGCTCACGAACTGATTGATGGCGGTTGTCGCCTGGGAAATGTCGGGCGCGACCTGGAGACTCACCTGTTCGGATGGATTGGCGCTCAGCAAGTTCAGCGATATGCCCGGAATGGCATTGGTCACGGTGTTTGAGGCGCTCGAAATAGAGATGCCATCAACTGTAAGGGAAGCATTTGTGCCGGTCACTGCCTGCGCCAGTCCGAGGGCGGATGAGCCGGAAGGGCTGACGCTAAAATTTGACGCGCTTCCGGATGCATTGGCGGTGATCGCCAGCCGAGCGCCGGAAGCGTCTGTCACGACGCTGGCGGTGACGCCCAGATTGTCGCCGTTGATTTGACTTGCGACGCTCGCGAGCGTTTGCGTCCCATCGGTTGTAATCGTCGCCGATGATCCACTTCCGGTTGTAATGGTGAAGCTGCCGGCAGGTACTGCGGTCGAGCTGCTGGCGTAAGTCCCCGACACCCACGAAGCCGTGGTGGCAAGATTATTGACGACTACGACGTGATTGCCAGCCACTGTGCCGGCCGCCGCGCTTGCCGATACGACACTCGAATCTGACGAAGTGACTGTGCTTGCCGAAAAGGGGCCAGTCAAGCTGTTGAGCGCTTGCACGTCATTGTCCAGGTTCGTTGCATCCGTCTGAATCTGGGTCAACCCGCTCACCTGGCTCTGCAGCGTGGCTTCCTCGTTCTCCCAGGCCTGTTCTGGCGCCCGCGCGGCCGTGACCGCCGCACTGACGGCCGAGGTCACGTCAATTCCTGGCGACGAAGCTCCGTATGCAGCTTCGAGTATTGAACTCAGGTCGATACCGGAAGACGACGCGCCGAGGAGCGAATCAAGAGCAGAGAGTGAACTCATAGTGGGTGCCTTTTCTTTGGCTTGGCTGCGCTGTCTTCTAGCGCCTGCGCTCACAATTCAAGCCGCAACACAATATCGGCATGTTCAGCTTCATCGTTCAGTTGATCGGGCAAGAAAAATGCGGCAGCGTCAGAACCGACGCCGCCGCACGGGCTGCAATCCAGATGGTTACTGCAGCAGTTTGAGGACAGACTGCTGCGCCTGGTTAGACTGCGAGAGTGCCTCCATCCCGGTTTGCTGAAGGACGGTGTACTGCGTCATCTGGGCGACCGTCTGCCCGATATCCGCGTTCAGGATGTTGTTTTCAGCGCTGGTCAGGTTGGTCACTTCGGTGTTCTCAACGTTCGAGGCCGCGTTCAGCTGGTTGACCGAAGCGCCGATTGCGCCGCGGTTTGCCGCGATGGTGCTGATGGCGGAGCTAATTTCAGTCAGCGCGGTCTGAGCATCAGTCGCATTCAGCAGGTCCGAACCGGTCAATGACAATGCCGCAGTGGTCAGGGCGCTGATGGTGGTTGAGGTTGTGTTGCTGCCGCCGGACGTTCCATCGCTCGTGTACACAGTCGCGGTGCTGCCGAAGACGGATGTGCCGTTGTAGTTTGTCGTGGTTCCGATGGTGCCGATTTCGGTCAGGATGGACTGATATTCCGTGTCCAGAGCGGTTGACTGGCTGGTCGAGAGGCCGCCGTTCGAAGCTTCGGTTGCCAGGGTGATAGCGCGATTCAGGAGGGTGGTGACCTGAGACAGCGCGCCATCGGCGGTCTGCAAAAGTCCTACGCCGTCCGATGCGTTCTGGCTGGACTGCGTAAGAGCTGAAATGTTCGCTTGCAGGCCATTGGCGATCGACAGGCCGGCAGCATCATCCGATCCGGAGTTGATTCTGAGTCCGGTGGAAAGTTCGGTGAGAACCTTCTGCAGATTCATCTGCGTGGTAGACAGCGCGTTCTCAGCGTTCAGTGACGAGATACTATTCAGAATGCTCAGCATGGTATTGCTCCTTATATCGATTTCCCCCTGCACCGAACCTGTTCTGTCATCAAAGAGGTCCAGAATCGCTACTTGGAGCAGGTGGTTTGATGTTGCGAGCAATCTATCGGCGCATCGTTTTCGAGATTCTAGTCTGGCTTGAGAATTGCGGCTGGGTGAACTACAACTTTTGTGCAAATCGAGCGTAGAGAAGAGGAGCCCGGTTCCGCTCGATTGCGACACAGAGGCACGACTATCTTGTGTGTCTTCTTACCTTTTAGTACCGCCATGATTGCCGGTGCAACGAAATTCCGAGTTAGATGGCAGTTGAGCGTCTGGAAAGAATAAAGCGGGAATTCAGAATCTTAAAGAAAGCTCGCACGTGTGAGCGGACCATTGCTGCGCGCGCTTGAAGTATCAGGTGTGTGCGCCTGAACTGCAGCATTCAGAGCAGGCCAGCCCTGCTCTCCGCCCCCTTTGGGGACATTCAGAACAGATTGCCTGAGACCTGCTCGGCAGCTGTAGAAACCCTGACCTTGAGCGCTTCACGGGTCAGGATGGAGTCGCGCTTGAAGGTGCTGCTGATGGTGATGGTGAAGACCTGGTCACGGACTCGGCCAACAACTCGCTCGGCCAAGAGCTTTTTGCTGTCGTCGGCGTTGCAGATGCGGGCTTCGTTGCCGATGGCGGGCAAGGGAGCAGGGTCATTTCCGCAGGCCTTATACTCCGACTCGAGGCGGGCGAGAAAGTCAGGGGTCTGTTCGACGGCGATGCGCAGGGTGCGCATGCCTCCGGCTTCGCTCTGGACAAACGTGCAGACCGCGGGCTGCGATGGCGACGCTTCGGTGAAAGTACCTGTTGCATCGCCCCCGAGTATGCCCGAGGCAGTCGTTTCATTGATCCATGGGCAGTTGTTGGCCGCGTGGCAGATGCCGGGGAGCGCAATGAAGCCCCCAGCCAGCGAGATGAGCCTGAATAATAATCGCAACGCGGGCACAGAACTGCGGCCCGTTGATTTACTTGCCATGGACGAGAGCTCCGGCATCTTCAGTCAGGTCAGAGTGCACGTGCCATGGGATGCTTTCCGTGGCTATCTCTGGATGGTCGCGGAGGTAGCCGAGCGAGTAGGTGGGCGCGCCAGGGTCGACTTTCTTATCGATAAACATGGCCTGCTGTTCGGCGGCTTCCTGGGGCCGACCCATGCGGCGATAGAGGATGGACAGGTTGTAGTGGGCGGCCAGATCGTCGGGATCGATCTTCTGCAGAGCCTCAAACTGTTCAAGGGCAGCCGTGTTGTTGTGCTGCTGGTAGTAGGTGATGCCGAGCTCGCGGCGCGCGTCGCGGGAATCGGGGAACATCTCCACAACCTTGCGGAAGTCGGCGATCTCCTGTGCAGTATTGCCGGCGCGGCGCTCGAGCAGGCCATCGTAATAGGTGGCGCGGGCATTGTTGGGGTCGAGCGCAAGCGCGCGGCGGATGGCGGTGCGAGCCGAGCCGTATTTCTCCCATGAGATTTCCGTGAGGCCAACGTTGATGTAACCGTCCGCATAAGTGGGACGAAGCTTGACGACCTCAGAGAACGCGGCTACCGACTCGGCGTACTGCACCTGGTCGAGAAGCGCGATGCCGAGGTTGTTCCAGCGCATCCAGTCCGGATTGTCCGCTGGATCGGGAGCTTCTGGCTGATTTTGACCGATGTTCAGGGTGCGGGTGCGCGAGGTGATCTCGACAACGGGATAAGCGGGGTGATCCTTGCCGAAGATGTTGTTGAGATAGCTCTGGCGCAGATGGCGATAGTTGACCTTCGCGGTCAGGGTGACGGCTCCGCTCACATCGGCGGGCAGCTTGAACTGATAGCGAACGAGCACTGAGCGTCCGGCCTGCACGCTGTTGTCGTAGGCAACGGAGTGGATCGTCCAAACCTTATGGTTATCGACAAACTCGCCCTCGTCGGTAACGGGACGATTGGTGAAGCTGTGCGCGCGTGGGTCTATCATGCCGTCGGGCTTGAGGAAGCCGCTGTGATAGATCTCACGGCCGTTTGCGTCCTTCACCGTGAACTCGGTCCATGCTTCGTAGAGGTCCCTAACTTCGGGAATAAGCGAGTGGCCGATGTTCTTGTTCTGGATGACAACGTAGGCTTCGACGGTTTCAGCCGGGGCGAGATTGAACGCGACGCGACCCAGCGGAGCAATGAGCTTATCTTCGTTGGCCTTTTTAAGCGCGAAGATATCCACGTTGAGATAGTTTCCTGCGCGCAGAAACTCGATGGTCTTCTTTAGTTGCTCATCGAAGCCGTAGTAGAAAGGCACGGCGGTATTTCCGGCGAGCCAGCGATGGGAGACAAGGGTGCCATCCTTAGCGCCGTAGTCGGGAAGCGAAATTGCGTTGCGCTTCATGTGGCATCCCTGGCAGCTGGTGAAGTCGGCGGTATAGAAAGTCAGCGGGTTACGCTGCGAAAATTTCGACTGTTGCCACTCGTCGTAGGCGGTAAAGGCGCGGATGAATTTGTAGTCGTTAAGCTCGGCGGGCAGGTTGGCCTTGTGGCAGGCGGCGCAGAACTCGGGCTTGTGCAGGAAGTCGTGCATCACGGCCTTGGAGTGGCGCTCGGGATGGCGGAGAATCATGTCGAACGGCACCATGCCGGGAATGCGTTCGCCGTTTTCGTCCACTATGACGGAGGGCACACCCATTACGACGCTGGCGTTGCCGTTGGTTGAATCCAGGCTGAGGACCGAGTGGCAGGTGGTGCAGGTCAGACCGTCGGAGTCGAAGCGGGCGCGATCGATCTTGGAGTCTTCAGTGAGAGCGCCGGAAATGACGCCGATCGGATTGTGGCAACTGTCGCAGTGGCGCGCGAAGGCGATGCCGCGTGTCTTGTCGCGAATGAGAATATTGACGCTGGTGCGGTAGAACGGCGTGCGGAAGGCGTTCGAGTGCAAGGCCTGGCGCCATTGCGCATAGGCCTCCTGATGGCATGTGCCGCAGTAGTCGGCGGTGGGAAACGCGCCGGGTTGAATGAAGCCTTCGCCCTGCACCTGGATGTTCCCGGGTGTGAAAAGGTTCTTCTTTCCGTAGTGGAAGTTATACGCCGGAGTCACGACGGCGTTGTGGGCCTTGCGGTCTTCCTCGGACCTCTCGATGGCCTTCGCCTTCCAGCGCGCCAGGGCCTCGCGCTGCTCGGGGGTATCTTCGACCGGTGGCGCGCCCTTTCGAGGCGCGGTGTAGGCGGGCGGCGGCGGAGGCGCGTTTGGATCTTCCACCATGGGCATAATCGCCGGCTGCGACTGGACAGTCTGCTGGGGCGAAACAGTTTGCTGCTGGGCCAGGACCAGTGCGATCCGGTCGCCGGACAATGCCAGGAGGGAGATCACTAGCAATGCACGCGCTGGGTCTTTCATGACTTGCTCCTGCTGAAGCTCCCCTTATGGGCGGGTTGCGCTCGTGTTGCGAAAACTCGTTCTTACGCTTCCCCGTTTTTGCCTCTCGGTTTTTACGTTTCCTTCTTTACTCCCCGAACTGGAATCACTTGCCTGCGTGCGCCGTTGCTGCAGCCGCGGAGCGTTGCTCGGCAATCGCGTCGTAGACGCTCGGAACCAGGCCCTTGCCTTCTTCAACGGCATAGTAGCGATCCACTCCGGGAAGAGCTACGGTCTCCTTCTTGCCGTCGGGCCAGCGAATCTCAACCTTGTCCACCTTGGTGCTCTCTCCGAGCCCGAAGTGGACGCGAAAATCATTCGACGATTCGAAGCTGCCGCCGCTCATCACATCGCCGCGCTGGCGCTCTCCGCCGGCAGTGAGCCAGACCGTCGACCCCACAGCGTCGCGCGGGCTCTTGGGCCCGCCAATGAGCATGATGCCAACCCAGTGGTTGTGATCGTCGTTCACGTTTCTGAGCAGCACCGGCGTGTGGTCCATGCAGTTGATGACGACGTCGATCTTGCCGTCGTTGAACAAGTCGCCAAAAGCTGCGCCGCGCGCGGGAAGCACGTCGGCCAGGCCGGTGCCCTCGACGGCCGGCATGATCTCAAACTTCTTGCCGTGATTCAAATTATGGAAGAGCAGCGGACGCTCAGCCCACGATGTGCCCCAGTTGTGGTGATCGACCTGCGGGTAAACGTGCCCACTAACAAACATCAGATCTTTCCAGCCGTCGTTGTCGTAGTCGAAGAACTCGGTGCCCCAGCTCAAAAATGGGTATGTGCCCTCGGCGATGCCCATCTGCGGCGTGATGTCGACGAAGTTTCCGTCGCCGTCATTGCGATAGAGGGTCTTGTAATCGTCGGAGAAGGTTGTTGTATAGAGATCGAGCTGGCCGCTGTTTCTGTAGTCGCCGACGGCCAGGCCCATCGAGGCTGTCTCGCGCGCATCCTGGTTGAGCGCAAAGCCGGAGTAGAAACTTGCGTCCTGAAATGTACCGTCGCCTTTATTCAGGTAGAGATAGTTGGGCGACGAGTCGTCGGTGACCAGCAAGTCCACCTTGCCGTCGTTGTCGATGTCGACAAAGGTCGACGAAAAGCCGTAATAGCGGCGCTTGTCATCCACGCCGGCCTTCACGCTGACATCGGTGAAGGTTCCGTCGCCGTTGTTGTGGAACAGGTGGTCCGGCTCGCCCTGCAACCCGCGCGGACCGCACATGGTCTGCGCGCCGCGAAACGAGCAATTGGCATAGCCGACCGACTTCGATCCGGGCACGGGCAGATTGTTCATATCCCAGTGAACGTATCCGGGGACAAAGAGATCGAGCCGCCCGTCGCCGTCGTAGTCGCCAAAGCTGGGACCGGTGGACCAGTTGCCCAGCGTCACGCCGGCCGTTTCTGCAACGTCGGTGAATGTGCCGTCGTGGTTGTTGTGGTAGAGACGATTCTTGCCGTAGTTGGCCACATAAAGGTCAGGCCAGCCGTCGTTGTCAAAGTCGCCCACGGCCACGCCGAAGCCCCAGCGATCGTTTGTAACGCCCGCCTTTGCCGCAACGTTGGTGAAAGTCCCGTCATGGTTGTTGTGAAACAGCGCCGCGTGCGGCGGCTCGGCTTTGCCATCCAGAGCGTCATAGGTGGATCCGTTCACTATATAGATGTCAAGCCAGCCATCGTTGTCGTAATCCAGCAGCGCTACGCCGGAGCCGATCGTCTCCAGGATGTAAGTTTTCTGAGGGGTGCCCATCTTGTGCAGCCACGTGGTGAGGCCGGCCTTCTCGCTGATGTCCTGAAAGATCTTGGGACCGGTCTTGGTGAATCCGCCCGCGGTGATGGGGCGGTTCTCCGAATCGAGAACCGGGGCAAAAACACCCGCCGTCGCCGATCCCCCCTGCTGCTGAGCAGGTGCGGTTGCCGCGCTGCCCCCATAGAGCGGCGGCTGCGACGGGGACTGGCTTTGCGCCAACATGAGACAGGGACCGCCAACCAGCGAAACCGCAACGAAAACGGGAGTTAAGTGCAATGGCGCCCGTGTAAACCAGACCTTTATCTGCATGTGACCTCGGGAAGCGTTTCGCCTTTAATCTTAGACTCTATTGGCCCAATTGTGGCGTTGTCTTCGGCATTTCGGATGAGACGGCCATCGCTCATTGGGTAGTCGCGATGCTGTCCGGGGGGGCGACGAGTCCGCATGTCAGCTTGGGTGGAATGCAGAGTCCGGGCACAGATCCCAGGCACGCATCGGTCTCGGACGCTGCTGCGTGCCGCGCCGTACTTTGGACTTCTGTCTTTGTTCCTTCTTGTCGCGCTATTCAGTGCGCACCGCTTTTATGGGATCGATGCGGATGGCGCGCCGGGCCGGAATATAGCTTGCGATTGCAGAGATACCGACCAGAAGCACCGAAACCGTTCCCAAAGTGAATGGATCCACAGGTTTTACCCCGTAGAGCAACGCTGTGATTGAGTGCGCCAGAATCAGCGAGACCCCGAGACCAAGAGCTGTTCCGGCCAGAACCATGGCCAAGACCTGTCGCAAAATCATGTGTGTAATGCCGCCGCGGCTTGCTCCCAGCGCCATGCGGATGCCGATCTCCTTGGTGCGCCGATGCACCGATTGGTTCAGCAATCCATAAATGCCGAGCATGGCTAGAGTCACTGCAAGCGCAGCGAATACGCTGAGCAAAATCGTGCGGAAGCGCGGCTGCGCCTGGTTGGCTGAAAGCCTCTCCACCATGGTCATTACGTCGGTCAGGATGATGTCGCCATCGATGGAGGACAGCTTTCGCTGCAACGTGTCTTCGATCGTGTGCGGGTTGGAGAAGGTGCGAATCAGGATAGACATTGAAGCCGAGGGCTCTTGTGCAAACGGCCGGTACACGGCCGGCACAGTCACATAGCCCATCTCTTGGAAGACCGTCGTAGTTCTCACGTTCCCTGCGACACCGACTATCGAAAGCCACGGCCGGCCGCGATCCTCCGCTGGCCCCAACTTGATTGCGCGGCCAAGAGGATCTTGGTTGGGGAAGTACTGGTCTGCCAGTGCCTGATTGATGATTGCCACTGGCAGTGTGTCGCTACCGTCGCGCGTGTCAAAGGCTCTGCCGCTCAAAAGCGGAATTCCCGTTGTTCCGAAAAAGTTGTTATCGATGGTTTCCTCGGCAACGTTATAAGGGGCATTCTCAGGGGAAGAAGCTCTGCCCTGAACCGACACAATATTGCTTCCCATCAGGTAGAAACTCGACGCCAGCGTCACGTTTTCGATTCCTGGAAGCGATGCGGCCTGAGCAGCTATTCTGTCGAAGACCTGCCGCTTCTGATCAGCCCGATCGTATTTCGCTTCCGGCAAGCGAATCGTTCCCGTCAGCAGGTGGTCGGTGCGAAATCCCATGGGAGCAGAAGTTAAATGCTCCAGGCTTTGAATGAGCAGTCCCGCGCCGGCCAGAAGGGTAAACGAAAGCGCTACCTCCACAATCACGAAAACCGAGCCGATGCGATTTGCACCGCCACCGCGTGAAAAGCCTTGTCCGGACACTTTCAACACTTCATTCGGGTCAAAGCGAGAGGCGTTCCAGGCGGGAATAAATCCAAACAGCAAAGTAGTCAATGCGGCCAGAAGAACCGTGAACGCGAGAACCCGCCAATCAAGCTGAACAGGATTGCCGGGAGGAAGCTCGATGGGACTTGTGGTTCGAAACAGCCGCACCGCGATGTAGGCCAATAGAATCCCGCAGAGCGAGCCGCATACGGAAAGAAGCAGGCTCTCGGTCATGAGTTGGCGGATCAGCCGCCAGCGACCCGACCCAAGTGAAGAGCGAATCGCCAGTTCCTTCTGCCTGTCGACTGCCTGGCCCAGAAGCAGGTTGGCTACGTTCACGCAAGCGATGAGCAAGACTGTGAAGACAGCCGCGAAAAGCACGATCAACGCAGTGCGCAGATTCCGTCCCGCAAGCCAGGTGAACTCCGACTGCAAATTGAGCACCACCGGTTCGGACCGCGGCAATGCGAGGTCATGTGGCGCTTCGGGCAACGCATTTTGTTCCAGAATCTCCAACTCCGACTCGGCACTCTCACGGCTCACTCCAGGCTTCAAGAGCCCAAACACGCCCGTCATTGACCTCCACGGATCTTTCACGAACGGGCTCTCTGGTGTGATCAGCGTCCACAGGGCAGTCTGCGTAGGATAGAAAGAGAAGCTCCTCGGCATGACCCCAATGACGCGGCATGTTTTCGCATCCATCGCAATGCTCTGTCCAACAACGTCGGTGGGAGCACCCAGCTCGTTTTGCCAAAACGAGTGCGACAGAACAATCGCGCAGCCCTGTTTGAGATCGGCCTGTTCGAAGGTTCTGCCCCGTTCTGCCGGGACTCCCAGCATCGAAAAGAAGTCGACGCTCGCGGGAATCGCCAGCACGCTGCGCGCTTTGCCGTGCCATGCGAATGCTTCGCTCGCAGTGGCCCAACTAAGGGCCGCGAGGCTTTCAAAGCTGTGACTGTAGCGTTGCCAGACATCGAATTCGCTGTAGGTGTCGAACCATTCTCCGGTGGTGCGATGCCGATCGCTGCTTTGCCAGACCACCACCAATCGGTCACTGTCCTTATAGGGCAGTGATTTGAGCAGGACGGCGCTCACAATGCTGAACATGGCCGTATTGGCTCCAACGCCGAGCGCCAGAACCAAGACCACAACCGCCGAGAACGCGGGCCTTCGGGTGAGCATCCGCAAGCCGAACCGTACGTCCTGCAACAAGGTTTCGATGTGCGGGGCCTGCCACTCTTCGCGGCTTCGCTGTTCGAGCAGCATCGCGTTGCCGAATTCACGGCGCGCTTGGCGCTCGGCCTCTTCCCGACCTGTCCCTTGGGCTACTAGCTTTTCAACCTTCTCTTCGAGATGCTGCGCAATCTCGTCGGAAAGATCCGCATAGATGCGACGGCGGAAGAGGAATTGCCAGATTCGCTGCAAGACGCGCTCCTATACTCTGATCGGAGAAAAACCAGCATGACTCCTTCGAGCACGAATAGGCTTCATATTTGTACCCCTGTTTTGTACACGCCTTGAGTAAAATAGTCAACACTGCCGCGGTTTAGCGCATCACCCCATGCCGCATTGGAAACTCGCTCTGAAAGCATTTGGGTTTCACGCATTTCCGAGCAGGCCTTCTCCACGATGAGCAGGCCGCCGGCGCGCGCCAGTTCGTCCAGCCCGCATCGGGGTAACCTCCGTGGAACCACGAAAGTGCGGCTGGTTGATGGTCCCAAACTGGAATCTGTTGACTTTCGAAGCCTTGCGCGATAACGTGAGAAGCTCACTGTCCAAGTTCTGGGCGTTGTACGCCTGGGTTCTCCCGCTCTCCCCAATAGCGATAGATCGCCCAAGGCTTTTGAGCCAAAACGTCTGCCTGGAGTCCCCTCTCCGCGCCGCCAACCGCACAGTGCTCCATCGAGTCGCGAAAGAGCTGCTCGCGCTCCAATCCTTCTTCGCCTTCGTGAGGTTTCCATGTTGCTCAGCACTGCATCGATCCCGACCGGGGTCTTGCCCGTCCATGTGGGAGTATCCCTGGAGGCGCCGAGTGGGGTCGTGGCGCGTGACGACAAGCAAGCCCAAAACACGATCAAGCGCGACCGGACGCGGGCTCGCTTCTTGTCCGTCATCGCTCAAAGAAGGGGAGATTGTGCAGAAAAAGACGTTATAGCGCACCGATATTTTCCCAAACGGCGCGATTCCGGCGCTCCCGCCAAGCCGCAATTTGAAGATGTGGCGCGCGATGCCAGGGCAGATTATCGAAATAAGACATTTATTATCATTGGTTTATGCTGAGTAATCCAAAAATGACCCGAAGATGACCCGCCGTGCATTGCGGGTAAAGACCAACTCGGCGGAGACTTAGCCCAATACTTCCGAGCAGATTGAAAACTGCGCCCCCCGCGGAAAGCACCGACGACTTTTCAGCTCATATCCTCATGCGGAATCGCCATGGGCAACTTGTGTGCCCCTGGGTCCGCAGCTCGACTTGGATCGACACAAAGCTTGCCACCAAGCGTTCAATTTCCTCCCGGAGCAGCCGCCGCTGGCCGGTTCCTGGGGCGAGGCAAGCAAGGCTCTTAAGAGGCGTGCAGGAGCGCACAAGCAATGAGAAAGGGACGGCTCATGATTTCAACCGATTTTTCCTTGAAGGGGTTTGTAGGCAGCCGTTTCTTCGCGCGAGGCAAGTCTTCGCGCCCGGCTGGAGTTCGTTCCAATTTCTCGAGTTTCGTTGCCGCCTTGCCGGTTGTCGCCTTCGCGTTTATGGGGATGCTTTGGCTTGGTCCTCAGGCGTTGGCGCAATGCACGCCCATAACCACCTGTCCTTCGTCCTACAACTGCGGCCAAATTCCAAACGGCTGCGGCGGAACCGTTACCTGCGGGGCAGCCTGCGCCACAGGCAAGGCATGCGGCGGGAACGGATTACCGAATGTTTGCGGGGCCAAGGGAACGACCTGCACGCCCATGACCTGCGCGCAACTGGGTGACAACTGCGGCGGGGTTTCCGATGGGTGCAGCGCCGTTCTCAGCTGCGGAACCTGCTCGGCGCCTGATACCTGCGGGGGTAGCGGAGCGCCAAATCTCTGCGGCACGTCCTCTGGGCCGTGCGTAGGGCTTTGCCAGCAGCTGACGACGTGTTCTGGCGGCGGCACGACCTCAATCAGCGGGACGGTTTACGCTCCAAATGGAACGGACCCTCTTCCCAATGTGCTGGTCTACGTGCCCAATTCGACGGTCAAGCCGTTCACCCCCGGCGTGGCTTGTGAGTCGGGGGGACAGACGGCATCGGGTTCGCCGCTGGTGAGCACCACAACCAGAGCGGACGGTACTTTCACCCTGGAGAACATGCCCGTTGGGAGCGATATCCCATTGGTGATCCAGGCGGGCAGATGGCGGCGTCAAGTCGTTATCCCGAACGTAGCATCCTGCCAGAACACCGCGCTTCCCGCGACCCTCGCGGTGATGCCTTCCACTCATTTACAGGGAGACATTCCCTTGATTGCCATCGTGACCGGCGCAGTGGATGCAACCGAATGCGCGCTGCGCAAGATCGGCATCGCCGATAGCGAGTTTACCGACCCAGGAGGCACCGGGCGCATTAATTTCTATCTCGGCGACACCACTCCCAACGGAACTGCAGGGCCCGGAGCCCAGATCGACGCCGGCACTCCCAGCGAAACTGTCCTTGAGGGGACTCAAGCGACCATGAACCAATACGACCTGGTCATGTACAGCTGCCAGGGCGCCGAGACCCCTCAAACCACAGAACAGCAGCAAGTCCTGATCAACTACGCCAACGCCGGCGGGCGCGTTTATGCAACGCATTACGCCTATGTCTGGCTCGACAACGACCCTCCCTTCGAGGGAACCGCTGACTGGGATGTCAATCAAACCTCGTACAGCACCGGGCTCGGCATTATTAACCAAAATTTTCCCGAAGGGCTGGAACTCGCGCAATGGCTGCAGGCTACCGGGGCGACAACCACGCTGGGCGAGATCCCGATCAACACGCTTCGCGAAGATTTCAACGGCGTGGTCGCCCCGAGCGAGCTCTGGCTTACGGCAAGTCAGACAGTACCCACGGGCGGAAGCAACGTCCCCATGCAATATACGTTCAACACGCCGGTGGGCGCCTCGGCGGCCAATCAGTGCGGGCGTGTTCAGTTTAACGATTATCACGTCGAAAACGTTGATTACGCAGCCGGCGAGACCTTCCCTGCAGAATGCGCTTCCGGGGCCATGACGGCGCAGGAGAAGTTGCTTGAGTACAACCTCTTCGACCTGACGAATTTTCTTGCGCCCGATCTTCCACCCGTCATTACTTTGGGCTTCGTCAACGGTCCCACAAACTTCAAGCAGAACGACGAGAGCGACACGGTCACCATCAACGTCTCGAACACCAGCACGCAAACCGCCGCCAGCAACACCCTCACCACGACTGTCACTCTTCCGGCCGGCCTGACGGCACTGTCCATGACGGATACAAGCGGGAGTTGGGTTTGCAACGTGGGAACGCTGGTGTGCGTCGAGTCTGCGGCCTTGAACCCGGGCGCGAGCGATTCCATCGTCGTGACGGTGAGCGTGGCGTCGGGCGCGGTTTCCGGCAGCGTTGGCGCCACCGTCTCCGGCGGAGGGCTCGCCACTGCAGTGGTCGGCAGCGATGCCGTTACGGTTGAGCCAGTCGGATACTGCACAGCCGATGCCAATTGCAGCAGCGGACAGTGGTGCGACGAGAGCACCAACACCTGCACTCCGCAGCTTACTAACGGCACTTCCATGCCTACCGATGGGTCGCACAGCAACCCGACGCTGAACGGGCTGTGCACCCAGGCGGCAGGCGCTTTGGTTTGCCTCTCTGGAGTATGCGACACAGTCGACAACAAATGCGGTTATGCCAATGGGGACGGACCGTGCGTTCCCGGCAGCCCTGCGGTCTGCCGCAGCGGCGCATGCAGCACTACGGGTGTCTGCGAAGCAGCCGGGGCTTGCGACGTCGATGCCGATTGCTCTGCCGGCCACGTATGTTCGTCCAATACGTGTGTTTCAGGCTGCGATATCGGCGGCACAATTTACGCTTCAGGAGCAGTAAATCCCGCCAGCTCCTGCCAGGTCTGCACTCCAGCGACGAGCACCACCGCCTGGTCGAATACGCCCAATGGGACGACCTGCAATGACGGCAACGCGTGCACGCAGACCGACACGTGCCAGTCCGGCACATGCGTTGGGTCGAACCTCGTCATTTGCACCGCCCTCGACCAGTGCCATGCCGCCGGAACCTGTAACTCCGCAACGGGAACCTGCTCCAATCCGGCGTTGCCCAACGGAACGTCCTGCAATGATGGCAACGCCTGCACGCTGACCGACGTCTGCCAGGCCGGCACCTGCACTGGATCAAACCCCGTCACTTGCTCTCCCGAGGACGCATGCCATATCGCGGGAAGCTGCAACCCTTCCAACGGAACCTGCTCCAACCCAACTGCGCCGGACGGGACCGTCTGCGGCTCGGGCCTGGTCTGCATGTCGGGTACGTGCGCGGCAACCCAGTTTGTGCTCACCATAGCGGCCAACCCACCCGCCGGCGGCATCGTCACGCCCACCTCGGGCGGTTTGTACAATCAGGGCGCCTCGGTGCCGATCACGGCCACGGCTAACACGGGTTATACCTTCGTGAGCTGGTCCTCCAGCCCCGACGCGGTAGCCAAACCCGATTCTGCCAACAGCGGCATCACCATGAACTCGTCCGAGACCGTAACCGCGCAGTTCTCCGCAAACCTGGTGGTGACGACAAATAACGATGACAGCGATTCGGCAAGCGCCTCGAACTGCACTGCGCAAGCCACACCGGGGTCGGGCACTGACGCTGCGTGCAGCTTGCGCGACGCGCTGCTCTTTGCCGCCAATGCGGGCGCGGCCAGCATAACCTTCGATGGCACAGTCTTCAAATCCTCGAACACCACAGCCGAGAACACCATCACCCTTGCTCATTCTCCGCTGCCCGCGATCAGCGGAACGACCTCCATCACCGGACCCACCACGGCTGTTGTCACCATCTCTGGAAACAACTCCACGGCCGTTGGCAGCTTGTTTACGGTCAACAACGGTGTGACCGCGAGCATCTCCAACCTAGCCATCGTCAAAGGTGCCGGCACAACCATCAGCGGTCAAACCTTCGGCGGAGGCATCTATAACGACGGCACGCTGGCCGTCTCCAGCAGCACCTTCAACAACAACTCAGTCGGCGGCCAGGGTGGAGGAATCTACAACAATCTGGGTGCGCTAACGGTTCAGGACAGCACCTTCTCCGGAAACTCCACCACGACCGATGGCGGCGCCGCTATCTATAGCGTCAGCGGCACACTGACAGTGAGCTACAGCACGTTCTCCGGCAATACTGCCAATGGAAACGGCGGCGCCATTGTCGTCTTTGGCCAAACGACAGTCAGCAACAGCACCTTTTCCAGCAACTCCGCTCTGGGAAACACCAGTAATGGTTATGGCGGCGCCATCGGGGAATTTGGCTCCGGCCCCCTCACCGTCACCAATAGCATTTTCTCCGGCAATTCTGCCCTTGCGGGAGCCGGCATCTATAACGCCGGCGTGACCAATTCGAATTTCAGCCTCTTCTACAACAATGTCGATAACGGCGGCGGCGAAGACGACTGCGACAGTTGCACAAGCAACGCCAACGAAGTCACCACCAACCCGAATCTCGCTCCGCTCGGCGACTACGGCGGACCCACGCAGACCATGCTTCCCTTGCCTGGCAGCGGGGCGATTTGCGCGGCATCGTCCAGCTTGATTCCGAACCCAACCGATCAGCGTGGGCTCGGGCTCGATCCGAATTGTCCGAAAGGGTCAGTTGACGCGGGTGCGGTGCAATCGAACTACGCGCTGAGCTTCACCACCAGTCCGTCTTCGCCACAGACCGTCGGCCAGACACTTACGCCCACACCGGTTGCGACCCTGAGCGAGAGCGACACGCCCTTTACGGGAGCCAGCGTCGGCCTGTCGATTACAGCTGCGACCGGTACGCTGAGCGGGACGACCACTGAGGGCACTTCGACTACCGCAGGTCCAACAGCCGGCCAGGCGAGCTTTACCGGGCTGAGCATTTCCCCGGCAGAGACCGGTGACTCACTCACCGCAGGCGTCACGCTGACGGCGGCCGGAGTAGCACCGGCAATAGCGCTCACCGCACAAAGCCAGAGCTTCGACCTCACCGACGGTGCGGCTTCGATGACCATCTTCTCCGGATCGGGACAACGGGCGATTGTCAACGCTGCATTTGCCAGCCCGCTGGCCGTGATCGTGAAAGATGTGTTGAACAATCCCGTGTCTGGAGTGACGGTCAGCTTCTCGGCTCCTGGCACGGGCGCTTCGGCGGCGCTGAGTTCGCCGACGGCAGTGACCGACGCCTCGGGTCTGGCATCGGTGACGGCGACGGCGAACACCGTTTCTGGCGCCTATAGCGTTACGGCATCGGCGACGGGTGTGACTTTGGTGAACTTCAGCCTGACCAACGCAGCCGGTACGCCAGCCTCAATGGCCGTTAACACCGGAACCACACCTCAATCCACAGGCGTCAATACAGCATTCGCTAACGCCCTTGCTGTGACGGTGGAGGATGCGTACAGCAACCCGGTTCATGGCGTGAACGTTACGTTCACCGCGCCCGGCTCGGGGGCCAGCGGGACGTTCAGCGACAGCGGCACTTCGATCAGCATGAACACAAATACAGCGGGCGTGGCCTCCGCGCCATTCACGGCCAATGGCACCTCGGGCGGTCCGTATACGGTTTCGGCGTCTGCGACCGGTTTGACGACGGTGGGCTTCAACCTCACCAACACGGCTGGCGGGGCAACGCACTTCTCCGTCACCGGGCCTGGTTCAGCCACGGCCGGCGCTTCCTTCAACGTCACCGTGACGGCCCTGGATGCTTCAAACAACACCGCCGCCGGATACGCCGGAACGGTACGCTTCGCCAGCTCGGACGGCAGCGCGGTGCTGCCTGCAAATGGCACTCTCATCAATGGAGTGGGCATCTTTACAGCGACGCTGAAGACGGCCGGCGCGCAGTCGGTCACTGCTACGGACACGGTGACTGCCTCGATCACAGGTTCGGCTAACATCAACGTGAATGCAGCAGCGGCGACACACTTTGCCGTGAGTGCGCCAGCTACGGTCACGGCCACCACTCCCTTCCAAGTCACCGTAACTGCCTTGGATCAATTCAACAACACCGCCACCGGATACGCCGGCACGGTTCACTTCACCACTTCAGACACCGGCTCCGGTGTTGTGCTGCCCGGAAACATTTCATTGACCGCCGGCACCAGGACCTTCTCCGTCACGCTGGTTACAGCGGGCTCGCGGTCGGTCACCGCTACGGACACGCAAACCTCCTCGATCACCGGTTCGGCCAGCGTGATGGTGAATGCGGCAGGGGCGACACACTTTGCGGTGAGTGCACCCAGTTCGGCCACAGCCGGCGTTTCCTTCTCCATCACCGTCACAGCACTGGATCAATTCAACAATGCCGCAACCGGCTACGCGGGCACAGTACACTTCACCAGTTCGGACGGTATCGCCGTGCTCCCCGCAAATGCTACGCTGACCAGCGGCACGGGCAATTTCACCGTGACGCTGAAGACAGCGGCGGCCCCTGAATCGATTACCGCTACGGATACGGTGACGACTACCATTACCGGTTCGGCGAATGTCAACGTGAGTGCGGCGGCGGCTTCGCATCTCGTGGTGAGTGCGCCAGGCACAGCCACGTCCGGCGGTTCCTTCTCGGTCACCGTGACTGCATTGGATCAATTCAATAACACCGCCAGCGGTTACGCCGGCACGATTCACTTCACCAGTTCAGACACAGGGAGCGGAGTCGCGCTGCCTGCGGACAGCACATTGACCTTGGGCGCCGGAGTTTTCCAGGCCACGCTGGTGACGCCCGGCTCGCAAACCATTACGGCCACGGATACGACGACGGCGGCCCTTACGGCAACAACGGCTAAGATCGCCATCAGCATTCCCAACCTGGTGGTGACACTCAAGACTGATGGTGCAGTTACGCAAAATGCCTGCACTGTGCAGACGACGCCGGGGACGGGCACCGACGCCTCCTGCAACCTGCGTAATGCGCTGGCCGAGGCGGCAACTCTCGGTTCGGGGAACATCACGTTCGACGCGACGAAATTCGCGACGGCACAGACCGTCAACGCGGCCGTCAGCACATTCAATATTCCTGCGAATACAGCCATCACCGGCCCCACGACCGGCTCCGGCGCGACACTCGCCAACCTGGTGACGATCAATGGCCTTGGCGAATTCTCAGTCTTTACCGAGTTGCCCGGGGTGACGGACGCGGCGATCAACAACCTGATCATCACCAACGGAAGCGCCGTCGGCGGTGGGGGCATCGATAACGACGGAGGGCTGACGGTATCGGGCAGCACGATTTCCGGCAACACGGCAACGGATGCGGCCGGCGGCATTGAAAACGGCAATGACGGCGTACTTACGGTGATCGACAGCACCATCTCCGGCAATACCAGCGGTGGTGGCGACGGCATCAAAAACGACGGCACGCTGAAGGTGATCAACAGCACCATCTCCGGCAATTCGGGCGGTGCAAACGGCGGCGGCATTGCAAGCGACGGAACGTTGACCGTCATCGACAGCACGATTTCGGGAAATTCATCGAGCCTGGACGGAGGCGGTATCTACGCCTACGGAGGCACACTGTCGCTGGCCAACACGATCGTCTCCGGCAATTCCGCGCCGAACGGCACCGACACCTATACAAATGGCGCCACCTACAACAACAACGGCGGCAATTTGGTTGGCGGCGCAGCCAACCTCTCCGCGCTCGGCTACTACGGCGGTCCAACACAGACCATGCTGCCGCTGCCGAGTTCGTCGGCCATCTGTGCGGGTACGCAGACCAACGCAACGGCAGCCAGCCTGACCGCCGACCAACGCGGCTTTGGCTTCAACTCGACTTACTGCCCGAGTGGATCAATTGACTCCGGCGCGGTGCAATCGAACTACGCGCTCAGCTTCATCACCTCGCCCAATGACACCGTTGCAGGCCAATCGCTCGCTCCATCCCCCGTAGTGAAGATGACCGAGAGCAGCGTGCCCGTGATCGCCGGCGCAGTGAGCGTAAGCCTCAGCCCCTCGGCAGGCGCGCTGAACGGCACCACCACGGCCAGCACCTCAACCACGCCTGGCTCTACGGCCGGCGAAGCCACATTCGGCGGCCTCAACATCACTCCCGCCGAATCCGCGGAAGAACTAACAGCAACGGTCGCTCTAACCAACTCCTTCAACCTCACGGCAAACAGCTTGCCCTTCAACGTGACGCCGGGAGCGGTTCCCACGCTGACTCTCTCCGCTTCGCCTTCAACTTCGACAACGGTCGGCACATCGGTGACCTTCAAGGCTACGCTCAACAATGCCGGACCCACGCCGGCTCCTTCTGGAACGGTCACCTTCACCATCAACGGAAATTCGAGCAGCGATTGCCCGGCGGTGCAGGTGGGTTCGGCTGGGACGGCGACATGCACAACCGCCTCGCTGCTGGCTCCGGCCGACGCGATTGTCGCAACCTATGCCGGCGATCCGAATTACACGGTCGCAAATTCCGCAACGCTCACTGAGAACGTGAGCAAGGCAACAGCGTCGACCGGGCTGACTCCCTCGCCGCTTTCATCCTACGTGAATCAGCTCGTGACCTTCTCGGCCACGGTGCTGCCGCCCGGAGGTCTCACAGCCGAAGTGCAGCCAACCGGCAACGTGACATTCAAGCAGGGTTCGACAACTCTTTGTGGTCCAACAGGGATCAACCCAAACAATCAAACCGCAACCTGCAGCTACGCGTTCACCAGCCCGGTGAGCGGAGCCACGATTACTGCAACCTATGGCGGCGACCAGAACTTTGCCGCAGGCACAGCAGGCAGCGCACAGATCTCTGTGGCGACGACGGCGACGACGACCAGCATCGTCTCGACACCCAACCCCTCGAACGTCAACCAGGCTGTGATCTTCAAGGCCACGGTGACCCCGGCTTACACAGCAGGAGGCGCTCTACCCACAGGAACGGTAGTCTTCACGAATACATCGACGAGCACCCAGTTGTGCTCCGTCACGCTGAGCAACGGCGTAGTACCGATATGCAAATATGCCTTCACCACGCAGGGCTCCGACAACGTGACTGCAACGTACACCAGCGGCGACACGAATTTCTCAAGCAGCGCTTCGGGTGCGGATGAACAGGGGGTAGGTCCCGGCTCTACCTCAGTCACCTTGACCTCGTCGCCGCTTCCCTCGTCGGTAGGCCAACCGGTCACCATCACCGCGGTCGTCGGATACTTCGGCAGCGGTGCAACCAAGCCCACCGGAAACATCACCTTCACCGATACGCTCACCAGCACCGTGCTCTGCGCGCCGGATGTATCCGTAAAGACCTCGGGAAGCCTGGTCTCTGCCACGTGCACGACCACGTTCACCACCGCTGCCACGCATCCGATCAGCGCGGCCTACAGCGGCGACACGAACTTCAACGCCTCGACGTCTGTCCTGCTGAACCAGCTTGTCAACGCGGGCGCCGAGACCATAACCTGGCCGACGCCGAAGGCCATTACCTACGGGACGAAACTGAGCGCAACACAGCTCGACGCCAAGGCGAACGTGGCGGGAACGTTTGTTTACGGTCCCGCGGCTGGAACTATTTTAGGCGCAGGTTCGCAGACTCTCTCCGTCACCTTCACGCCCAGCGACACGACGGACTATAGCGTGCAGACAATGTATGTAACCCTCCAGGTGAACAAGGCCACCCCTGCGCTCTCATGGGATCCAGCCTCGATTGCACTGGGCTCCGAACTGGGCGCGGCGCAATCGGATGCAAGTTCCAAAGTTGCGGGCCTGTTCACTTACACGCCGCCCAGCGGCACGGTGATCAAGACACTTTCAGAGAAGCTCAACGTACTCTTCACTCCCGACGACATCACCGACTACACCACGGCCACGAAGACCGTTTCGCTCAAAGTGATCGCCGGCCCGCTGCTCAAGGTCTCGCCGTTGAGCATCGACTTCGGAAAAGTCAAATTGAAGTCGGTCACGGTGAAGAACGTGACGCTGACCAACTTGGGGACTGTCCCGGTAACCATCAGCGATCCATTCTTTTCCATCGTTGATGCAGGAAGCTCGAGCGAGTTTGTTGCCGTCAACCTCTGCCCGAAGTCGCTGGCTGGACAAAAGAGCTGCGTAATCCGAGTGGTCTTCGTTGCCGGGGCCTTCTACACGCCGCAGACAGCCACGCTGAACGTAAACGATGACGCCCCGGGCAGCCCGCAAAAGGTGAGCTTGACCGCGTCGGTGATCAAGCCCTAAAGCCGCAGCCAGGCGCAACCAGCGTCTGATCGGCACGCACGGAGTTTGAGACGGACACCACGGAGCGCCTCGCATATGGGAAAGCACGCCCATTGCGGGGCACTCATCTTCCGGGCGCAGTCCGCATAGAAACTCGACAGACTGTGCGTTCCAGGCGAGATGTCCGCCGCAATGACTAAGTTCGAAAATCACATTGCGGGGTCGGGCAGTCTCAAAGGGACACTAATGGGATACTTCAGGGCTTCTCGTGTTCCGTTCCATCGAATATCCAATAAATCCTAAGCTGCTTATTTTGAATTATATGGCGGAGAGAGGAGGATTCTGGACAGCCGAAATTGGCCGGGGTAAGTAATTTCACAGGTTTGATAGTTACAACTGCCATTTCTTCGTAGTCCTTAGTCCGATGCATACTGTGCTGTAAACACTGCCCATCCAGCCATCCGCTGCTTAACCATATTGATTCCGATCAGCGGCTCTAGCCGTGGGTTTCAGATATGATGAGTCTTCTATGCGGGGAGATCATGAAGTTTTTTCATTACGCACACTTGTTATAAAGGCGTGGCCGGTTCTGCACTCTTCGAGGTCTTCCAGAGCACCATTACCAGTAACTCCCTTGAGCAAGATGTTATTGGCGTTTGCACTCTACATCATTTGTCCCGGCGCTTTGGCCCAGACCAGTGTAGGCACAGTCGATGTAGGTGCAAAGACCACAGTAGCTGCGACAGTCACTATCTTCACGGCCGGCACGCTTGCAGGTATCGTAGTCTCGACGCAAGGAGTTCCTAACCTCGACTTCACGAACGCCGGCGGCGGGACCTGTGCGACGGGCACGGCGTACGCTGCTAACTCGACTTGCACGGTCAAGGTGACATTCGCTCCGCAATTTGTCGGCACTCGTTACGGCGCGATCGCGCTTACGAACTCGGCTGGCGCCATGCTGGGTATTGCGTACCTTCAAGGCACTGGCCTGGGCGCTCAGATTTCATATTTGCCCGTGGGTATAGGAGACGGGGGTAATGCGGTCTACCTGGGATGTCCCATCGCGGGAGTCGCAATCGATGCAGCGGGAAGCCTCTACTTCACCTGTCCAACCACAAGTGCGGCGTACAAAGAGACTCCCACCACGACTGGCTACACCAGCACCCAAATCGCATTTGGGCTTGGAACGCCGGATGGTCTTTATTCCCCGCAAGGGATTGCTGTCGACGGCGCGGGAAATGTCTACATCGCCGATTCAACGCAAAACCGGGTAGTGAAGGAGACGCCGTCCGCTGGGGGCTACACGCAAAGCACGGTGGTTACAGGTCT
>JBEKVS010000003.1:0-50477 GCA_049513795.1 Occallatibacter sp.
CGTGAAGGCCAGCTGCTGACCTACATCGGCCAAGGCCACGGAGAGCTTCCGGGCCAGTTCAAGGCGCTGGTGGGAGTCGCGATCGATAAGCAGAATCGCGTCTTCACCACGGAGCAGTATCCAGGCCGCTTGCAGATGTTTCGCTACGTCACGGATACTGAGGCGGCTACTGAAAAAGCAAAGCGTGATGAGGAGTTGCAGAAGGCTGCCGACCGGCGCCAGAAGGCCGCGGCTCAGGCGCCTCCGACGAAACCGGCGGAAACGACCCCGCAGAAGACACCGGATGCGAATGCTCCAAAGGACGCGACGCCACCCAAGACGCCTGGACTCTAACGTTGTCTGTTCCCGCTTCGCGCGTTGGAGTTCGTTGGATCCCAGGTCTCAAGGTCGAGACCGGGGGCACCCAGTGTGGCACAGCGCGAACATCCGGAGCTACGTTTTATCCCATGAAGCCAAGGTACGGACTTGATCCGAAGTTGCCGAAGTTGGGAAAGACCTGCCTGACCTGGCTGTCGGAGAGACCAAACCACTGCGCGAGCGTGCCTGCGTATTGATCGACCGCAGTGGTTGGAACGAGACGTCCAGCGCCCACGTCGTTGGCTTGATTGACGCCGACCACGGGATACTGGCCGTACATGTCTCCGCCTTGGACCGCGCCGCCCACAACAAAATGGTGGCTTCCCCAGCCGTGGTCGGTGCCGCTGCTGTTGCAGGTAAGGGTGCGGCCAAAGTCCGACGCCGTGAAAGAAGTGACCTGGTTGCCCAGTCCAGCTGCGACCATCACACCGTCAAAATACTCCAGGGCCTGGCCAAGCTGAGTGAGCAGTTGCGCATGTTGGACTGCCTGGTTGGTGTGAGTGTCGAAGCTGCCCAGCTGTACATAAAAAATCTGCCGCGTGACGCCCAGGCCGCTGTAGCCGCTGATGATCCGGGCCACGGTCTGCAACGATGTGGCGAGCGGATTATCGGCAAGTTTGTTGGTCATGGGGTCGAGGTACTGAGGCGGATTCGGAACCCCTCCAGCGCCGGCCGGAAGCATGGCGCTGGCCAGCTGAGCCTGCGCGGCGATCGAGCGGTTGATCACGACTCCGTACTCCTTGGCGAAAAGGTTGGACTCATCGGCGCTGAGAATGGACGCAAGCGGATTGGAAGATGCAGCCAATCCAAACGGAGGTTGAGCCAGCCCATAGATCGGGATGGGCCCCGCCGACGTGACATTCAACTGGAACGAGCTTTGGCCGGCGAGAAACAGCGCAATACCGGCAGTCGAGATGCATGTGAATGTAGCGTTTGAATTCATGTTCATGCTCTCGATGGCATCCGCAACCGAGCCACCCCATCCAACGTGCTCGGCGCTGCCGCCGTTGGAGGCGATGGCCTGCCAGGCCGCGGTCTGATCGAAGTGCGAGAAGAGCGATGCCGGCAACGGGACGGAGTTGGCGTTGACTTGTGTCGGAGTCGCAGGTGCAACAAGAGTGCCGGTGTTGGCAACAATCGCGGCGCGGCCGGCATTGAACAAGTTTTGAATTCCCGTGAGGCTAGGGTTGAGCGCAAAGGTGCGGCCGCTCTGCGGCGTCTTCAGCGTGATGGGCAGCAATTGAGCCATGGGGTAGGCAAGCCCCGGCGCTCCGGAGCGCGCCTGCGTGAACGCGCTATAGGAGGCGGAGTCGGTGGCAATCACCGTGCCATGGCCATCGTTGCCGCCCTGCAGGAAGATGCAGACCAGGGCGCGATAGCCGGAACTCGATCCCTGGGCCATGGCCGCCATGGAGTTGAGGCCGAGGATAAAGGGGCTGGCCGAAATGCCCGCCATGGATGCCATGGAAGCCGTTCTGAGGAACTGGCGCCGCGATTGTTCGAACTTGTTCATCGTTGAGGCTCCCTAAAATTGCGCGCTGAAGGATGGCGACGCCATCGTCAGGTAAATGGCTGTTTGTACGCGACTCAGAAGTGCGGCATTGATTGCATTCTGGTCGCCGGTGGGGATATCGATGGCGCTAACAGCGGAGACGATTTGGCCGTACAAGGTGCTGTCCATTTCGCCGGCCATCAACAACAGATTGATTCGGTCGACGAGCGCGGTCGGCGTTGCAGCCACGCCCATCTCGGTCTCGTAATTCGAGAAGATGTCGGGGCCCGATGTGGCGCCGCTGCCGATCGCGTTCTGCATGTAGTTGATGTAGCCGACGACCGAGGACACATTGGTCATCTGCATCTCCGGCGCCACCAGGCCCGCTGCCGCGATGCTTGTGCCGGGAGGAACAAAACCCGGCGCGAACCAGTTGAAGACCGTGGGCGATCGCAACGACATTTCGCCCAGTCCCCAGATCGGGTCTTCGGTGCTGCCGTTGTCCCACGAGCCGGTCCGCGATTGCGCCGTGAAGGCTCGCGCCCACTCTGCATAGCGGAGCAGGGCCTCGCGCACCTTTCCATATTGCGGATTGCTGAAGTCGGTGGAGGAGTTGCGCGCCTCGGGGTCCAGCAGAATCTCCGAGATGACCGCCTGCATGTTGCCGCGAACACCGGTGCCGTCGTTCTCGAAAGCAGCCGAGCAGTTGCTGATATAGGTCGGGCTCGGGTTGCTGCTCACCAGGTGCTCAATCATCTGCTTGCAGAAGAATGGCGGCAGATTGGGGTGGTTGAAGAGCGTGTTGAGAGCAAGCGTCAAGTCGCCGTCAGGATCGGGGCTGGCTTGAGTTGGAATCGTCACGCCCAGGAATTGCTTTTGCACCGTGGAGTGATGACTGGGATAACTCACCATGGGAAGAAGCTCTTCGCCATATCCAGGGCCGACATACATGCAGCAATTCGACCAGGCTGTATCGGAACTATTTCCCGGAACATTCCAGCTGAAGCCGGTGAAGACAGCGGCCAGCCCCATGACATCGGTGTTTGAATAGGTGGGAATCGGATTGCCGTTGGAGTCGAGCTGCTGCGATCCATCGTCGTTCAATTGATAGAGGCCGATGGTGAACAACTGCATCACTTCACGGGCGTAGTTCTCATCCGGGTCGGTGGTGGCATTGCCCTTGTCGTTGCCCAGCATGGAGAGCATCTGACCCATCATCGGATTGAGAGTTACGTCTTGAAGAAGCTGGCGGAAATTTCCGAATGCGTCGGCGCCGAGCACGTCGTAATAGTTGGCCTCGCCGCGCGGCATGCTCTGCACGCCGAAGTTGGCCTCGCTGGAGACGACGAACAGCTGTGACAGTGCATACTCAACGCGCTGCCGCAACTGATCGTTCCCGGCAATGCTCTGCTGCCAGAACGCGTCTTGAACGAACCCTTCGTCGGAAGTGTTCTGCACGAACAACGCCGCATTGCACGTAGCATCGGTGGCCGCGCAGGGTGGGTTGTTGACGATTACCGCCTGCTCGACAGCAGGCTCGACCAGGGTCTGAGGCGTGGCGAACTGTTGATTGAGCCATGCCTGATAGCCGATCAGCGAGAGCTGATGGATGCTGGCGTCGGTTGCGCCAAACGTGGCCTGCTCCAGGAACCGCGAAGCATCTTCAGGGCTGACGATGGGCGTGGGCGGCGTGCCGTTCACCGACGCAATCAAGTCTGCCGAAGTTGCCGGGCCAGGGCTGGGATTCAAGACTTGCAGATCGAGATTGCCGGACTCGGTCGGAGACACGGCGGCGGTCAATTGCGTCCCGCTGTTGAATGTCGTGGTTACGGGCGACCCGTTCACCAGCACCTGCGCGCCGTTGATAAAGCTCGCTCCGGTCAACACCACCGTCGTAGATGGAGGGCCAACATCGAGCGTCGACGGCGTGGCCGAGTTAAGAATCGGGATCGGATTCATCACCGATACGTTTTGAGCGATCGAGACTTGCGGATTGTCGACGCTGGTGATTGTGAGCTGCACTACGTTGCTGGGCGTGGGAACAACCGCCGGCGCCGTATAGTTGATGGATCCATCCGATTGCAAAGTTGCAGTGCCGACCTGCGCATTGCCTCCGGCGACTCCGTTCACCTGCAGCGTGACGCCGGTGTTGTTGGTGCCGGAGACATTAAGGCCCAGGTTCAGCGTGTTGTTCACGCGCACGTCAGTCCCTGAGCTGGGCTCGAGCATGAGAACGACCTGCCCTGGGCCGACCAGCACGGGAACCGTCGCAGAGTTAGCCGAACCGGGATTCGGGTTGCTCACCAACAGTGGAAAGGTTCCCGGATTCGGCGCTGCAATCGCGGCCACCAACTGGGTGCCAGAGACCAGCGTTGTGGGAACGGCTGTGCCATTCCACATGATCTGTGCGCCGTAAACGAACTGCGATCCGTTTACCGTCACCGTCGTCGTGCCTTCAGAAAACCCCGATGGCGTGACAGTGTTAACGATGGGAATCGGGTTCAAGACGGCCAGCGTCACCGTTCCCGGCGGATAACTTGGATTCGTACTTGCTACACTGGTGATCGTTACCGAGTTTGGAACCGGAACGATGGCCGGCGCAGTGTAGAGGCCGTTGCTATCAACTGTGCCCAACACTGCATTGCCGCCCGCTACGCCGTTGACGGAAAACGTCAGGGGCACTCCGGTGGTCTGCATGTTGTTGGTCAGCTGCATCTGCTGGTTAACTCGAAGGGAGTTAGCAGACGCTGAAATGGCGGTGTAGAACCCTTTGTTGGTAATGGCTACGCTAGAGCAGCCGGCGATCGATAACACCACGGCGGCTAATGTGAAAAATCCTAGCGTCAGCTTCAATGCCTGAGAACCTTCAGATCTTCCTTGCACAGTTGCTCCGGGCCTGGGGTTACCAGGACGTGATGCAATCGTGATTCCAAAGACGTACTTCAGAGCTTGACGGGTTCCCTAAAAGTATCTGGGTCATTGGTGTACTTCAATGACCCTTTTGGGTCATTACCCCCAAAAGGCGATGTATCTTCTTGAAACATCGGAACGATACGGAATTGATCGATGGAGATTTGCGGGAACTAATTATGGCAAGACGGCAATATTCGATTGCATTGCAGGGTTGGAAGCCGTCGCGAATTCGATCTGTCCCGTTCATCCTCGCCCGGCTTCGCCAGATGACAGCAATGCGTAACGACCGGTCCAACGGACGCCGGGAATCAGGCCGCGTAGATCTTGCCCGTGGCGCAAAAGCCCGCCAATCATGACTACCTGATGGAGTTACATTCGACGACAAACCTATTGCAGCATTGCACCCGACGCGGCGGTAGCGCAGAGCCCTTGGACGACTTGTCTAATTACCAATACGTCAAAGTCAAATTGTCGAGGTAAGTGGTGTTCGATGTCTGGGCTTTGTTTCCGTCCATTTGATAGTTCACGGTGACGCCATACCAGCTTGTGGGCACAGGATATGAACTAAAGCTCATGTCGATGTCCGAAGTTACTCCGTTCAGGGTCACGGAGTTATAGAGAACCGTGTTGTTGGGTAGCCGCTCGAACTGGAGCGTCAGATGGTTCCACCCATTGACGAAGGCACATGGAATGCCCGTCGAAGCCCAGTTCGATGTGGGATCGTTCAGAACATCCCAATTCCCATCGCCAAGATGGTCGCACTGTGTTCCCCAGTACATGGCAGTTCCATTCCAGTACATGCCGATATCAAACTCAAGCGCCCAGGTGATCGAAGCGTTGGTCACATAGAAATCGGCGTCGTATATGTAGTTGTTAAGGTTGGGGACAATGGTATGGCTCGTGTCCGGAAGCCCTTGCGTTGAGAACTGACCAATCACCGGGTTGGCCCATAGAACTACTGCCCAAGGTACAGTGCCGCTGGTGTTGAACTCGGTCGCATTCCCGCTCTCGGATGGATTTGCGATTCCCTGCTCCATGCTCCACGTGATCCCTGAGCAGGGAGAGCAGTCAACGTATTGGGGAGGAAGTTGGCCCCAGCTTTCCCATCCTGTACTGGCCTGCAGACTGGAGAACACCTTTGGCGCAGATTCGACAATGACAGTAGCCGTCGCCGTGGCGTTGCCGCCGCTCCCCGTCGCGGTCGCGGTATAGGTAGTGGTTGTGGCCGGGCTCACCGACTGGGTTCCACCCGTGTCCCCAAACGTATAGGAGCTGCCATCGCTGCCGCTGACTGAAACCTGGGTAGCGCTGGTTGCCGTTACCGTCAATGTTGATGAGATTCCGACGATGATGGACGCGGAGTTAGCGGTGATCGTGACTGTAGGCAATGCGGTCACGTTGACGGTAACAGCCGCGAAGGCTTGGCCGCCAGATCCGGTTGCCGTCGCAGTGTACGTCGTTGTGGCTGATGGGCTGACGGACTGCGTTCCACCCGAAGACCCAAGGGTGTACGAGCTGCCATCGCTGCCGTTGATCGTAATCTGTGTGGCATGACGCACGGACACCGTCAACGTGGACGCGCTGCCGGCGTTGACGGAGGTGGGGCTAGCCGAAATGTTCACAATCGGAGCTGGATTGACGGTCACTATCGCAGTCGCGGTGGTATTGCCGCCTGTCCCGGTTGCCGTGGCTGTATATGTGGTGGTTGCTGAAGGGCTGACGGATTGCGTTCCGCCCGAAGCGGCGATTGTGTACGAGCTGCCGTCGCTGCCGCTCACTGTGACTGTATTTGCGTTGCTTGCGGACACGGTCAAGGTGGAAGAGCTTCCTGCCGCGATCGAAGTGGGGTTGGCACTGATGGTGACGGTCGGTGCCGGGCTTATGGTGACGGTTGCGGATGCAGAGGCATTTCCGCCGCTTCCGCTCGCGGTTGCAGTGTAGGTCGTGGTTGCAGAAGGGGTGACGGACTGCGTGCCGCCCGCAGCGCCGAGCGTGTACGCGCTTCCATCGCTGCCACTGATCGTCACCTGGGTTGCGTTGGTCGCAACCACCTTCAACGACGAAGAACCGCCGGCCGCGATCGACGCGGGGTTGGCCGTGATGCTTACCGTCGGTGCCGGATTGATGGTCACTGTTGCGGCGGCTGACGCATTTCCTCCGCTTCCGCTCGCGCTTGCCGTGTAGGTGGTCGTTGCGGACGGACTCACGGACTGCGTGCCGCCCGCAGCGCCAAGCGTGTACGAGCTGCCGTCGCTGCCGTTGATCGTCACTTGGGTTGCATTGGTCGCAACCACCTTCAACGAGGAAGAGCTACCAGCCGCGATCGACGCGGGGTTGGCTGTGATGGTTACGGTCGGCGCCGGATTGATGGTCACTGTTGCGGAGGCGGATGCATTTCCGCCGCTTCCGCTCGCGCTTGCTGTGTAGGTCGTGGTTGCAGAAGGGCTGACGGACTGCGTGCCGCCCGAAGCGCCAAGCGTGTACGTGCTTCCGTCGCTGCCACTAATCGTCACCTGGGCTGCGTTGGTCGCAACCACCTTCAACGACGAAGAACTACCGGCCGCGATCGACGCGGGGTTGGCTGTGATGGTTACGGTCGGCGCCGGGTTGATGGTCACCGTTACGGCGGCGGACGCATTTCCACCACTTCCGCTCGCGCTTGCTGTATAGGTAGTCGTTGCGGAAGGGCTCACGGACTGCGTCCCGCCCGAAGCGCCGAGCGTGTACGAGCTGCCGTCGCTGCCACTAATCGTCACCTGGGTTGCGTTGGTAGCAACCACCTTCAACGAAGAAGAGCTACCAGCCGCGATCGACGCGGGGTTGGCCGTGATGGTGACGGCCGGCGCCGGGTTGATTGTCACTGTTACAGCGGCGGACGCATTTCCTCCGCTTCCGCTCGCGCTTGCCGTGTAGGTGGTCGTTGCGGACGGACTCACGGACTGCGTCCCACCCGAAGCGCCAAGCGTGTACGAGCTGCCGTCGCTGCCACTAATCGTCACCTGGGTTGAGTTGGTCGCAACCACCTTCAACGACGAAGAGCTACCAGCCGCGATCGACGCGGGGTTGGCGACTATGCTTACTGTGGGCGCCGGGTTGATGGACACCGTT
The DNA here is from genome assembly GCA_049513795.1 of Occallatibacter sp. Classification (GTDB taxonomy): domain Bacteria; phylum Acidobacteriota; class Terriglobia; order Terriglobales; family Acidobacteriaceae; genus Telmatobacter. Next base: position 7,871 of record JBEKVS010000003.1, read on the forward strand.
GCAGTGGCAGACGCATTCCCCCCGCTTCCGCTCGCACTTGCCGCGTAGGTGGTCGTCGCAGAAGGGCTCACGGACTGCGTGCCGCCCGAAGCGGCAAGCGTGTACGAGCTGCCATCGCTGCCACTAATCGTCACCTGGGTTGCGTTGGTTGCAACCACCTTCAACGACGAAGAACTACCGGCCGCGATCGACGCGGGGTTAGCGGTGATGGCTACTGTCGGCGCGGGATTGATGGACACGGTTATCGCTGCGGAAGCCTTCCCCCCGCTTCCGCCCGCACTTGCCGTGTAGGTGGTCGTTGCAGAAGGGCTCACGGACTGTGTTCCGCCCGAAGCGCCGAGCGCGTACGAGCTGCCGTCGCTGCCGTTCACCGTCACCTGGGTTGCGTTGGTAGCAACAACCTTCAACAACGAAGAACCGCCTGCCGCAATCGACGCGGGGTTAGCCGCAATGATTACCGTCGGCGCGGGATTGATGGACACGGTTATCGCCGCGGAAGCCTTCCCCCCGCTTCCGCTCGCACTTGCGGTGTAGGTGGTCGTTGCAGAAGGGCTCACGGACTGTGTTCCCCCCGAAGCGCCGAGCGCGTACGAACTGCCGTCGCTGCCGTTGATCGTAACTTGCGTCGCATTGCTCGCGACGACCGTCAAAGTGGACACACCTCCGGCCGCAATGGAAGAAGGACTGGCTGCTATGCTGACGAATGGCAACGGGTTGACCGTCACAGTCGTGGTCGCCGAACTCTTCCCACCGGGTCCGGCCGCCGCGACCGTGTAGGTTGTAGATTCGGATGGACTGACCTGCACAGTGCCACCGCCTGACCCAAGCGCGTACGAGCTGCCATCGCTGCCGTTCAACGCAACCTGGGTTGCATTCTTCGCAGCCACCACTAAGGTTGACGAGCCACCGGCTGCAATCGAAGCGGGATTGGCGATGATGCTGGCCGCTGCCGGAGGCTCCGTGACAACGGTTAAATTGATTTGTTCGTGGTACCCGTTGCCGCACTTGTCCCATGCCTCGACCACAGTGTGTTGCGCGCCCTTGCTCATCGTAATTTCGGCATTCAGCGATTGTGCATTCTTGGCAACATAAACGAGCTTGTTATCGACGTAGATGCCCATGGAACCAATGCCCTTGGCGCAATTGGAAGCCGTGGCGCTCGCCACGAAGTGGACGGGGGAAGTAACTGTGGAGCCGGGCGCTGGGGTGACGACCGTCACGCTTGCGAACGCGGGCGTAGCGAGGGCGAGAATTATGTATAGAGCGCGCCAGAAATACTTCATGGTTCCTTCCCGGATGAAACGGCCAACGCTACCGCATTCTGGACCTAGCGCATCCGGAAGGCGGTCGTACTATGAGGGGAGGAACTCTTGTGAGCACATGCAGCTACGCCGCAAATATGTGGCCAGGACTGCAGTCTTGTTCAAATCTGCCTGACTTAAATTCTGTTGGGGGAACTGCCGCACCGTAGTGCAGTAGCTTGTTTTGGGGGGAAACGAGCATGCTGCGATATTCGATTTTTTATCGACCGACCTTACTTACCATCCCGGACTTAGTCTTCCGGCGGAGACACTCTGGATATTCCGTTCGCGTATGCAGTACTAAACGCCTTTTCTGGGGGAAAAGTCGAGTAAGCGATGAGCTAAATTGCCTCTCTCGTTGTTGATCCTATCATATTATTGACTTACTGCGATTCGACACTTTCGATGAATGACTCTGTTGAAAATTCAGTTACTGGAATGACCTCGAGGTGGACCCAATAGTACCGTGGGCCATCGGTCAAACTCGCTTTGGGCGAGGCCGCTCAGAGCGGGACGTCATACTCGGCCGCCGCCAGCAGCCCCCCATCGACAACATGCAGCACGCCGGTAATGCCCTTCGAATCATCCGAGACAAGGTAAAGCGCGGCCCGAGCCACGTCTTCCGGTGAGAGAATCTCGCCCAGCGGCACCCGCGACAGGCGCATGCGAATGCGTGCTTCTCCTTCGGCGCCGTGGCCCAGATGCTCGCGCAACATGGGGGTGTCGGTAATTCCGGGACAGATGCAGTTGACGCGAATCCTATCACGGCCGTAGTCCAGGGCCAGGGATTGGGTGAGCAGCGCAATTGCGCCTTTTGAAGCGCTATAAACCGGCGTGCCCAGCTGGCCGGTGAAGCTGGCAATGGAGCCGGTGTTAAGAATGGCTCCGCCCCCTGCCCGGCGCATATGCGGGACCGCATGCTTGATCGCCAGGAACGCGCCTCTGACGTTGACGGACATAACTCGGTCCCACTCATTCACGGTCATTTCTTCCAGCGGCTTCACCAGCACAACACCCGCATTGTTGAACAGGATGTTGATCTTTCCCCAGCGAGAGACCGTAGATTCTATAACTCGGCTAACTTCATCCTCGTTGGCAACGTCCGCTGCGACGAAGAAGGACTCATTCCCTTGTGCGACAATCGACGCGGCTGTTTCTTCGCCGTGGCGCTTATCAATGTCTACAATCACTACCTTGGCGCCTTCGCGGGAAAATGCAACCGCGGAGGCCCGGCCGATACCGCTTGCCGCCCCGGTAATGATCGCAACTCTGTCGCGCAGCTTCATGTAGCCCTTCTCCAGCTTTCCGCAAACGACGCCCTCAGGCATTGGAATCGCCGGCGCTCAATGTCTTTGCATATAGACAATATGCGTTTGCATGAACTCATAGAGCCCGTGTTTGCCATCTGCGCCGCCGATGCCGCTCTTCCGCCATCCGGCATGAAAGCCCTGCATGGCTTCAAAGTTTTCACGATTGATATAGGTCTCGCCAAACCGTATCTCCTGGCAAGCCCGCAATGCGGCATTTAGATCACGCGTGTAGATGGAGGATGTCAGCCCATATTCCGAGTCGTTGGCATACGCAATCGCTTCATCCAGGTCTTCCACTTCGACCACCGGAATTACGGGGCCGAATATTTCCTCTCGAACAATGTCCATCTCCTGCCGGCAATCGGTCAGCACTGTCGGCTCATAGTAGAACCCGCCTTCCCCTTCCCCGCGCTTTCCGCCCGTCCACAGCTTTGCGCCTGCCTGCAATGCGCTCCCAACAAGCCTCTCCACCTTCTGAAAACCGGCTTCGTTGATGAGCGGACCATACTCGACCGTCCCGTCCTGCAAGGGGTTTCCGAAGTGCGTTGAGCGCATCTCCGCGCCAAGCTTGTCCACAAACTCTTCCGCGACCGAACGCTGGACATACACCCGCTCAGCACAATTACAAACCTGGCCGCTATTGATAACTCGCGATGCTTTAATTGCGCGAACAGACATGTCGATGTCAGCGTCCGCAAGCACAATTGCCGGCGCCTTTCCGCCTAACTCCAGATTCAGCTTGGTAATATTTTTCGCCGCTGCCGACATGATCGCCGAACCGGTATCGCCGCTCCCCGTGAAACTGATCATTCCAATTCGACATGAAGAGACAATAGCCCGGCCTGCGGAGGGGCCTCGACCGTGGACCACGTTGATGAGCCCGGGAGGGAAATCTATCTCCTGCAACAGTTCGCAAAACTTCACGGCATTGTGCGGCGTCTCTTCGCTCGGCTTGATCACAATGGTATTGCCGGTAATCAGCGCGGGGCCGGCTTTGCGGGCAATTAGGAAGAACGGGAAATTCCACGGCAGAATTCCGCCGATCACGCCGATCGGACGCCGGAAAAGGAACATCGTCTCGCCGGGACGGTCGCTCTCAAGAATCTCGCCTTCGATACGCCGACCCCATTCCGCCATGTAGTCCAGATAATCGGCGGTGAAATCCACCTCGACCCGCGCCAGTCCAAGCGTCTTTCCTTGCTCTTCTGTAATCACGCGCGCGATTGGTTCCACGTTCTGGCGTATCTTCGCGGCAATCGCCCTTAGCAGCTTGGCTCGATGCACGGCCGGCTGCTTCTCCCACGAGGCCTGCGCTTTCTCCGCAGCTTCAATCGCGGCTTCAACATCTCCTTGAATGCTGTCTGGAACGGTGCAGATGATCTCGCTCGTGGAGGGATTGTTCACCTCAATGCGCTGACTTGTGGCCGAGGGAACAAATCTCCCGTTGACGAAATTGTCAAAATCTCTCATACGCTCCTCTTGCATCGTCCTGTGGCTTTACTCTGCTATGCAATTTGCGGCCCGGGCCAGGCCAGCTCGCCGGAACAGTACTGCGAATCGACCATACGCCGGTCCGGTTCGCTGCCGGCGTAGACCCAGACCATGGCCATCTCCCCGTTGGACAGATTCATAAACCGATGAGGAAGACCCTTGGGAATAAATGCTGTATCGCATCCGCTGAGCTCGTATCGTCTCCCTTCAACCAGACAGACGGCCGTCCCTTTGGTGATCGTAATTGACTCATCGAAATCATGGATGTGGCATGGGAGCGAAGCCCCCGGTAAGAAACGCCGATGGCCTCCGCAGATTCCCACCGCGCCAAATCTGCGCGCAAAGAGGTCTATGAAGAATGCATTTGTTGAGAGCTCGTAGACGGCATCCTCTTCGTACCGGACGATCGTTTCGGGATCTGCGGGGGATGGACTGCCGAGCCCGCGGTCTTCCAGCTTGAATGCTCGATCGATCAGATCCCTTGTTGGTTCGGCGGTTGCAAAAGACCAATGAACAACCAGTTCTTCGCCGCCTGCCTGGTTCTCCACTTGATGGGCGATGCCATTTGGGATGTGAACACAATCCTGCGCGCTCAACAGATAAGCTCGTCCCTCGACGAGGACGCGAGCCCGTCCTTCGAGCACGGTAATCGCTTCGCTAAAAGGGTGTGTATGGTACGGCAGACGATTCCCGGATTTGAATCGCGCGATTCCGGTGCTGAATCCTGTTGCTCCGCAAGCCCCAGAGACAAATGTATACAAATCCGGCCACCCTGATCCTCCCATGCTCGCCTCGCGCGAGTTAACAATGATCGATTCAGTCAATTCGAGAGGGTTTTTGACCAACATTGCCTCCGCAGAATCGATCGGACCATCGGATGAGTGGGCCGAACAATAGACGTTTACTTGCGCTGCTTGTGTGCTGTCAAGGCTTTTCTCGTTTGTAGGCAGCGGCGAAGCACAATCCTTGAAATGCAATCCGATCGAAGTGCATGGCAAGCGCTTCAATGGAAATGCTTGACAGCCGCGAGGAATGTGACTGATTATCGGGTGGTCTGATGTCCAGGCGGGGAGATTCATATGTTCGAAGAAATTTCAAGGCGGACCTTCGCCAAGACGCTCACCATGAGTGCCGTTGCGGGTTTGGCTTCAAAAGCCGGATGGGGAGAGCAAAGAGTTGCTTACAGCGGCGCGCCCACCGAATGGTCCTACGTGACTGGAAAACAATACACTGACCCGTTCAACCAGGTGGACCTAGACGCGATTATCACAACGCCGTCCGGTAAGGAGGAGCATCAGCCTGCATTCTGGGCGGGCGGCTCGACATGGCGTGTGCGCTATGCGCCCACGGCGCCTGGTATCTACCAGATCCGGTCTGCCTGCAATGACACCAGCAATCATGAGTTGCACGATCAAGTGTTGACTTTGAAGGTCGACCCATACGAAGGTCAGAACTCTCACTACAAACACGGAGCGCTCAAGGTTGCAGCTGACAAGAGGCATTTCCAGCATGCGGACGGTACTCCCTTCTTCTGGCTAGGCGATACCTGGTGGATGGGATTGTGCAAACGGCTCAGTTGGCCCGACGGCTTTGAAACGCTCACGGCAGATCGAGTCCAAAAGGGATTCACAATTGTGCAGATTGTGGCCGGCCTCTATCCCGATATGGAACCCTTCGATGAGCGCGGAGCCAATGAGGCTGGGTTCCCATGGGATCGCGACTTCAAGAGCATCAACCCGGCATATTTCGATATGGCCGACGTGCGCATCCAGCACCTCGCGGACCACGGTCTGGCTGCCTGCATCGTTGGATTCTGGGGATACTTTATCCCGCGCATGGGCATGGAAAAAGTCAAGAAGCACTGGCGGTATCTGATTGCCCGCTGGAGCGCGTATCCAGTGGTTTGGTGCCTTGCCGGCGAGGGCACCATGCCTTACTATCTTTCGAAAACCAAGGAACAGGATGCCGAGATCCAAAAACACGGATTAACGGAACTGGCTCTCTATGTGCGCGCAACTGATCCGCATCAGCACCCCATTACCATTCATCCGTCGAGCAGCGCGCGCCTTTGCGTTGAGGACCCATCCGTGCTCGATTTCGATATGTTACAGACCGGCCACAGCGACCGGCAAAGTGTGCCGAATACGATCGAGAGACTTACCCAATCTCTTGAGGCAACACCCACAATGCCGGTCCTCATTGGTGAAGTCTGTTACGAGGGAATTATGGAAGCTAGCCGCCAGGAGGTGCAGCGATTTATGTTTTGGGCTGCGCTGCTGAGCGGCAACGGCGGACACACCTATGGCGCCAATGGTATTTGGCAAGTAAATACGCGCGAGAAGCCCTACGGTCTTTCGCCGCATGGCCATTCATGGGGCGGTCCGGCGTGGGATATAGCCGCGCAGCTACCCGGCTCCGGCCAACTGGGGCTTGCGAAGAGTCTGCTGACTCGCTATTCCTGGTGGAAGCTTGAAGCTGCATCCGACACACTTACCCCGCGCTGGAGCAAGGAGAATTACTGGCAGCCATTCGCAGGCAAGATTCCCGGTGAAGCAGTGATCGCATTCTCTCCATCGCCGTTCACTCCACTAACATTCAGCCGTTTGAAGGCGGGCTCTTACCGCGCATTCTTCTTCAATCCAAGTGACGGGGTGGAAATTCAAATCGGCGATGTTAGCCCCGACGGCAGCGGATCGTGGAAAGCGCCCGAATTTCCAATCTTTCGCGACTGGGTGATCGTTCTCGAGAACAAGGCATGAACATCCAAATGAAGGGTGCGCCCGATGCAGGGGCGCCGGATTTCAGGGTAGGTTTTTCCGCGGACTTCTGCGACGATGAGGGAAAACTTGCTTTCCCTGATGTAGGCCTGGCACTGTTGGAAGGCCACCCGGGCCTCGGATATGAGTTTGTCCGCAAATATCAGCCCGAGTATTTACCTGGTCAGTTGTCGGGTTTCGATGTACTTATCTCGTTGAAGCCAAGAGTCACGGCGGAATCGCTGAAGGGCATAACTCGTCTTTGCGCCATCGGCCGATGCGGCGTTGGCTATGACAATGTCGATTTGGATGCGTGCACCGACCATGGGATCGCAGTCTTTATCACTCCTGAGGGAGTGGTCCGCTCTGTGGCTGAGAGCATCCTGCTTCTCGTTCTCGCGCTCTCACACCGGCTCACCATCAAATACGACCAGGTTCGACTGGGACAATGGGCAGAAAGCACTCGCCGCCTTGGTCGCGAGGCGCGCGATCGGATTGTCGGCACGGTCGGCTTGGGCAACATTGCTTCTGAAGCGGTCCGCCTGTTGCGTGCCGTGGGAGTGAATCGGTTTCTCGCATTCGATCCATACGCTTTGCCAGAGCGCGCGGCGACGCTCGACGTCCAACTTGTCTCTCTCGAAGAGCTTTTGCGCACTTCCGATTATGTTCTGATCAATTGTCCGCTTACTGCGCAAACTCGTGGACTGGTGGGCAAAGAGCAACTCGCTCTGATGAAGCCGGATGCTGTACTCATTAACACGGCCCGCGGCCCAATTGTAGATGAAGCCGCATTGGTCAATGCATTGCAAACGGGCCAAATTAGCGGTGCCGCGCTCGACGTTTTCGAACAGGAGCCGCTTAGCCCTTGTTCGCCCTTGATAACGATGGAGAATGTAATTCTCACATCGCATTCAATCGCATGGACAGAAGAACTCTTTCGAGATATGGGCCGTATTGATTGCCGGGGCGCACTCGCCGTTTATCGTGGAGAGGCACCGAAAGACGTGGTCAATCGCCAAGTGCTCTCGCATCCGTTGTTTCTCAAAAAGCTCGCGAGTTACAAGGCTGCTTCTGCAGCAAGGGAGGGGGCGCGATGAATGACTTTCGGCAGCGGGTCCAGCGCGGAGATTTGCTTTTGGGGCAAATGGTTCTGGAGCTTTTTACGCCTGGCATTGGGCCCATGCTTGACGCATGCGGACTCGATTTCGTCATCTACGATATGGAGCACGGCCGCTGCAATATTGGCTTGCTCGCGGAGATGCTGGCTTCTTGCCGCGGCAGCAACATCGTCCCCCTTGCTCGCGTCCCCGACGCTTCATTCGCGCCGCTGTCGCTTGTTCTCGACTTAGGCGCGAAAGGCATCATGGTGCCTCGCGTGGAGTCGCGGCAGCAAGCTGAAGATATTGTGAGCCAGGCGAAATACGCGCCGATGGGCCGGCGGGGTGTCGCCCTTGGAGTAGCCCATGATCTCTACCGCGCCGGCACTGCGGATTTCTTCCCCCAGGCAAACGAGGAAATTGCCGTCATCGTCATGCTCGAGTCAGTGAAAGCCTTTGAGAACCTGGATGAGATCGTATCCGTGCCGGGCGTGGACGTTGCGTGGATGGGTCATTTCGATCTGACGGTCTCAATGGGAATCCCGGCTCAGTTTGACCACCCGCGATTTCTCGGTGCGATGGATGCATTGATCGCATCGTGCCGCAAGCACGGTGTGGCTCCGGGATTTCTTCCGCCGTCTGCGGAGTCGGCCGTGCATTGGATCGCGAAGGGATTTCGCGCCATCAGTGTCGGCAGCGACATTGGCATTTTTCTTGACGGGGTTCGCAAGTTCAAGGCGCAGGTGACGCAAAGGGGCTTGTCAGCATGAAGTATTCCGTACAGGCATTCAACGCGGGTACATTCTGGGTCCCGGGCCCGGAAGTCTACTGGATGGAAGCATGGAACCAACGCGAAGAGATGAACCTGCTCATTTATCTGATTCGCGGCGAAGGGCAGAACATACTCATTAACACTGGGCCGCCGCAAGACCTGACGGTCATCAACAACGCGTGGGTCAAGTTTTTCGGATATTCCGAGGCGCAAATTGTTCGAACCGAAGATCAGTTGCCGCAAAACATTCTGCTTTCGCAGGGACTAACTCCCGACGACATTACGACTGTTATCGTAACGCCTTTGCAGGCCTATGCCACGGCGAATATTCCCATGTTTCGCAACGCAACTATTGCAATGTCACGGCGCGGCTGGATCGAGGATTTTCAGGCCCCTTCTTATCACCTGCACGTGCCGCGCCACTTGCGCATTCCCCCCGACGTGAATCATTACCTGCAGAACGAAGGCTGGGGAAAGGTTCGCCTGCTGGCCGACGAAGAACAACTGCAGCCTGGCATTCGTACGTTCTGGGCGGGCGTGCATCATCGATCTTCGCTCGCCGTTGCTGTTGATACTGACAAGGGGACAGTCATCCTTACCGACGCATTCTTCAAGTATGGCAACATTGAGTCAGGCCGCTACCTGGGGGTGATGGAAAGCATGATGGAAGCAGACGCTACATGGAAAAGAATTCGCACGGAAGCCGACATATTTGCTTCGATCTACGACCCTGAAGTCTTTGTCCGGCACCCCGGAGGGATTCTGGCGTGAGCGCGAATGCGTTTTGAATTGAACCCGCAAGATGTGAATTGGAGAACCGGTCTCGCATGAAGCAAAACATGCCAAAGGACAGCCTGACCCCGGTGGTGAGGACTACACTTACTGCCGACATTTGCCGGAAAATGGTGGGCCAGCTCATCCGCGGTTCGTGGGGTGAAGGGGAGAAGATTCCCTCGGAGCGAGAACTCTGTCAGAAACTTGGAGTGGGCCGCGCGTCGCTGCGCGAGGCACTGAAGGCGCTGGAGATCATGGGAATGATCGAGACCCGGCTTGGCGATGGAACCTATGTTTGCAAGCGATCGGAGTTTTTCTCGCGACCTCTGTTGTGGGCCATCGCAAGCAGCTCGGAAGCAGATGCACGTGAACTCATCGAGGCTCGCACGCTTATCGAAGTGGAGCTCGCAGGCCTGGCCGCGGAGCACGCGAATGCCGAGAATCTGAAAGAGATTGGAAAATTTGTCGACCTGATGGAGAGAACAAAAAAGAAGCCCGAGGAGTTTGTACAAGCCGATGTGCACTTCCATCTCGCGATCGGCCGCGCAGCATGTAACAGCATCCTGATGAATGCGCTCCATTTGATTCGCAATTTATTGCAGCAATGGATATTGAGCGCCGTCGCCGTGAAGGGAGTGCCAGACAAGGCGTGCGCACAGCACAAGCGCGTCTTGCTCGCAATCAGAAAAGGCGATGGCGCGGGAGCGCGCAAAGAGATGCGAAATCATCTGCGCAGCATGGCGGCGTTTGTTCCTCAAAAGAAAAATCTCTGATTTAAGTTATCCACATTCCCCCTCGATTCCTACTCCTTCAACATCTTCGCGCGAATAACAATGTCCTGCCGAAAGGGCAGCAATGTCAGCGTGCTCTTTATCCCACCCTCCACACGAACCTCCGGAGAATGCTCTCCGGTTGCCGGTGAGTAGAGGGACACGCTGTAACTGCCCGGAGGCAATGCGAGTGTGAGTCCGCCTGTGATCGCTTTCCCTGCGTCGGGGTCGCTCAGTTCACGCGCATCCCCTAGATAGGCGATGTAATCGCGCCCCGATGCGGATAGGCCCGACACGTTCAGGTGTTCAGGATAGCTCGCGATCCAATCGGTTGAAGGCTGGGAATGAACAAAATCAAACGAATCCATAAACTCAGAAAGGTGCGCCATCCAACTGCGAATCCCAGCCTGCGAAGCTGGCGTACCAGCCTCGCTGCCAACCGTGATGGAGAAATCGATGTAATCGTAGTGGCACCCATTCATCAGCGCTGTCCATGCCCGTTTGCGGTGAATAGTCCACCCGGTTGGATCGCGATAGAGACTGGCGGTGTTGTCTTCGTCAAGGACGGTTGGCTTGGCGCGAGAGTACGCTGCTCGGCAAAACCTCGCCACATCCGCCAGCATCAACTCCTTTGACATGAAGTTTCCCATTTCAAAAATGTGCCCATCGAAGAGCGTATTGGGCAACGGGTGATCGTTGACTATGTCGAAGGTCCTGCCTAAAAACGTCGCGTCCATGGGGAATGTATTCTTCGCGCCATAAGTGAATGCCTGTTGCCCGGCGAGCAGATGAGGGCGATTTAGCCGCTGCATCTCATCTCGCATCGCCCGTCCCATTTCCTCTTGCCACGCATCCACATCCGCACTTGTCGCATGACCCGGCGTACCGCCGCCCGGCTCGTTGCAAATCTCGTAATAGACATTGTCGTATGCGCTGGTTTCCTGGACGATCTTGCGGGCGTATGCAATCTGCCTGTTCACCAGTTCTTTGTCTTTTAGAGTTATATACTCCTGCCAGCCGACACGACCGACATGCTGAATGTTGTTCTCAGCGCGCAAGGGATTCAAGGCCCACGTGTCTGGCGAGTATGAATTGCTGAATACTGTCAGCTCGACTACTATGCCCCTTTTTGAAGCGGCATCCAGGAAGCGATGCAGCCGCTCAAAGTACTCCGGATTCCACCGGTCCAGATCATAGGCAGGCTCGCCATCCATGGCTTTCCCGGGGCCGGAGCGAACAAATGGCGCTATGTAATCCGGGGATTCCGGCTTGCAGGGAGAGGAAGGGTTGCGTGCGCTCTGCAACTCCCGGTAAAGCAGGAAAGTGCGCGTCATTGTCATCTTGTGTTCGGCTGCGTCGGCCAGATATTTCTCGTAATCGAAGGGCCGGTTAATCACCGATCCGTAGTGCTCCGAAGCTGAGATCAGCACGAGGGGTTTGCCACGAAACAAGAGATACTTCGGGTTTTCGGGGTCAAGCTTGACGGCTTCCTGGGCATTTCCCAAAGCAATTGTTATGACTCCCAGCAGTAACAGCCGCACCCAGAATCTCGAATTTACCATCTTGCCCTCCTTGGGAAGGTTTCGGTGCCCGATTTATCTTAATCGCACTCGCAACCCGTACATAGCTCGCTTCGCTGGCAGAATTGCGTAGACAGCATATCATCAGACCATCAGGCATTGCGTTCTCTGTCACCTTCACAGAGTTGGGGATGGATTCCGCATTTGTTGCCAACCGAAGAATAAGCCCACGTCAGCGAATCCGCTTTGGAGCTTATTTGTGATTTGATGCAGGGGTTGCCGTCGCAGCCGATTGGGGACTATAACGGTTTGGTGGCCGGACTGGTGGTTTTTCAAGGGACACGATGCCGCCGCCAGGCTGCAAATCGCAAACGAGCCGGAGATGAATCAACAAACTCCTGCTCAGCCCGCGCCTGTCGCGGTGATTTATTTGGTGGATCGCAAGGAGGGCTCCATGGGAACTAGAGGAAATCAAACAAACGCTGCTGGATTTGACAGGCGTCGTTTTGTTGCGTTTTCCAGTGCCGCTGCGCTAGCGGCGCTTTCAGGCTCGGCGGAGGCCAACGCCGCCATAGCAACCGGTGAGACCGCGGATGCAAGTCTTCGAACCGGCAATGGCGAGTGGACATATGACGTGGTTCCTGGGTGGGGACACCTGCCAGCGGGGACAGCCTTTGGGGGCACTCATGGCGGCATTGCAACAGACAAGGCCGGCCGTGTGTATGTGAGCACGCAGAGCGAAACGGGAATCCTGGTTTACGGGCCGGACGGCGTGTTGTTGAAGACCATCGCAAACGAGTATCCAGAGGTTCATTCCATCGTCTATGCGCAGGAGAATGGCGACGAGTATTTTTACACAATCGTTCAAAAGGGTACACCGAAGGAAAACTGGCTTCTTGTCAAAATGAAGACTGACGGCACGGTGGTGCAAAAGATCACCGCCCCGCCAGAGGCCGGCTTCAAAACACCGAACGAGTGGCGCGTGACGTCCGCGGTTCCGGCGCCGGATGGAGGCGTCTTCATCGCCAACGGCTATGGCGACTCGCGGCTTTTCAAGTTCGACAAGAAAGGTCAATACCAGGCGAGCTATTCGGGGAAGGGCAAAACCGACGGCTTGATGGACTGCAGTCATGGTCTCGCGGTTGATACCCGCTATGACCAGCCGCTGCTGCTGGTGTGCGATCGCGAAAACCGTCGCCTTTGTCATTTCGACTTTGACGGGAAGTTTGTGGGCACGATAACACAGCATCTGCGGCGGCCGTGTCAGATCAGCTTCTTTGGCGATTATGCGGTAATTTCCGAGTTGGAGGGGCGAGTTACCATACTCGACCGGGATAACGTCCCGGTGGCTTTCCTTGGTGACAATCCTCATAAGAGCCAATGGGCGAATTACGGGGTTCAACTCGGCGAAATCGCGACGGCAACCTTCACCGCGGCTCACGGGTGCTACATCGACCAACAGGCCAACATCTTTGTTTCCGATTGGAACCGAACTGGCCGCGTGACCAAGCTGGTGAGAACGAACGCGTAGGCCGTGATGCGAAGTTGCGGGATCTGACGTTGGTTGCCGAGAATTGCAGTCCCGAGGAGAGGTGATGAAGTTCGGGGTTAATCTGTTTGTGTGGACGGCCAATTTCGATGAGTCGCATCTGCCTTTGCTGCAGCGCATACGCGCAGCGGGCTTCGACGGTGTTGAAGTGCCAATGTACAGGGGCCGTGACCTCCCGGTTGCCGCGCTGCGCACGGGCCTGGCCGAGACCGGCATGGAGTGCACCATTTGCTCAATTCTTACGGATGGACTGAGCGCGATTTCGGATGATGCAAACATTCGTGCCAGGACAGTAGAGCGGTTACGCGAAAACATCGCCACCACTGCGGAAGCGGGCGCGCGAGTCATCGCCGGACCGATGTATGCGCCGGTTGGGTATCTCCCCGGACGTCGGCGCACCGCGGATGAGTGGAAGCGCGCGGTGGATTGCTGGCAGCGGCTTGGCCCCTGGCTCGTGCAGCATGACGTGGTAGCCGCCATTGAGCCGCTGAATCGCTTTGAAACCTTTTTTCTGAATACCGCCGACGATGCCGTCCACCTTTGCGATGAGGTTGGGCATCCCAACGTCGGCATCCTGTTTGATACATTCCACGCCAACATTGAAGAGAGAAGCATTGCAGACGGTTATCGCAAAGTGGGACGCCACTTGAAGCACGTCCACACCTGCGAAAACGACCGTGGCACGCCCGGAAGCGGCCACATCGAATGGTCTCAGGTGTTTGAAGCCATCGGCGAGACTGGATACGACGGATGGTTGACGATCGAGAGTTTCGCTTCGAACATGCCGGAAATTGCTTCGGCTGCCGCAATTTGGCGCGATCTGGCTGCCACGCCGGAAGCCGTTGCATTTGACGGCATCACATTCCTCAAAAAATCGGCAGCCAAATATCTAGCACCGTCGACTGCGGCATAAGCTGGAGGCAATTTGTTCGTCGAGCTGATGGCGTAGTTGCTAGCCTTTCATTTATAAAGGGGCTGTGGGCATTTTCAGACAGTCCAGGCAGATGGAGTTTGGAAGACCTAATCGGATCTGGCATTCGATGCCGTTGATACCGTCAAGGACGAGACGCCTCGGCAGCATTGGATTGGCAATTTTCCTTGCATGGTTGATGCAAACAGGCGGCTGCAAGGCTCCGGTCAGCGCGAGACCGATTGGAGCGCCAGTTTCGATCAATGTACCCCTTGGATTGCCACCCGTTCCCATACCCGCAGACAATCCTCCTACCGCTAATTCGATCGAACTGGGCAGGCGGCTTTTCTACGACACGAGTCTTTCCAGAGATAACTCCCTTTCTTGCGCCTCATGTCATGACCCGAAGCATGGGTTCTCGGATGCGCGCGAGTTATCACTTGGAGTTAGCGGGAAGAAGGGGCGCCGAAACGCGCTGACGCTGGTTAATGTAGCTTATGCGACCCAATTGTTCTGGGATGGCCGCGCGTCATCTTTAGAAACCCAGGTGGGGGTTCCCATGGCCGATGCGCTGGAGATGAATCAGACTCACGAAGCGTCGGTGGCGAAGCTAAAGGCAAACTCAAGTTATAAGCCTCTGTTCCGGGATGCATTCGGGACGGACGATATCACCATGAGCAGGGTGGATAACGCGATCGCCAGTTTTGAGCGGACAATTCTCTGCGGTAACTCGGCCTTCGATCAGTATGAATATGAGGGACGCAAGGATGCTCTTTCGGCAGCGCAGATTCGCGGGCTTGCCGTCTTCAAGGACCCGTTGAAGGGTAATTGCGCTGCCTGTCACACCATCGGCCCGAAGTATGCGCTGTTCACGGACAACCAGTTTCACAACACAGGCGAGGGCGTCGGCGATAATGAGGACATGGGCGACCTAGGTCGCTATGACGTAACAAAACTGAACATCGATCGGGGTGCATTCAAGACGCCGACCCTTCGCGATGTTGCTTTGACCGGGCCTTACATGCACGACGGGAAGCTGAAGACGCTGAAAGATGTGGTGGATTTCTACGCGGGCAAAGGCAACTCCAATCCGAACCTGGATCAGAGAATGACAAGAATCGAGTTGTCAGGCCAGGACCGAAGCGATCTTGTCGAGTTCATGAAGGCGCTGACTGGCCAAATCCCGGCGAACGTCGGGCCGCCAGGAAAGGAATAGTTCGAATGCGTTACGTTGGCTTGAGAGAATTGATCTGCCTGGTCAGCTGCGTGGCTTGCGGCATTGCTTTGGGATGCTCTCGGACGGCGAAGGATGGATCGGCATCAGCGAATCATCCCCAGCAACCAGAGATACCTGTGTTTCATGTGGATCCGGCGACCGCTGGGTCGATTTCAGGGGCCATCCATTACACCGGGAAGAGGCCAACTCCCAAGAAAATTGACATGAGTGGAGACCCTGCCTGCGTGGAGGCTCACCAAGGACGGGCCGTCGATGAGTCTCTGGTTGTATCGCCGAGCGGTGCTTTGGCCAATGCGTTTGTCTATGTCAAGACAGGCCTTGAAGGAAAGCATTTTGAAACTCCATCCACTCCTGTAGTTATTGATCAGAAGGGCTGCTGGTTCACACCCCGCGTTCTCGGCATTCAGGCAAATCAAATCATGCAAGTTATAAACTCCGATCCAGTCACTCATAATATCCATCCCATGGCGCAGATTAATCGTGAATGGAACCATAGTCAGGGACCGGGAGACCCTCCGCTAGACCGGAAATTCATCAAGGCTGAAGTCATGATTCCTGTGAAATGCAACATTCACAGCTGGATGCACGCGTACATTGGAGTCCTCGATCATCCTTATTTCGCTGTAAGCAAGGCGGATGGAACGTTTGCGATTGGCAACCTGCCTCCAGGCACGTATACCATTGCTGTCTGGCAGGAGAATCTCGGAACTCAAGAACGACAAGTTACCGTGGCTCCTCACTCAAATGCGCAGATGAACTTTGCGTTCAAGGGGAAGTGATTGATGCGGAAGCAGGATTCGTTTAGACAGATTTGCATTTTATCGACGGCAGCGGTTGTCGCGTTTTGCTTCGGCTGTTCAAAGCACACCCCACCCACGGCGGCCGAAAGCACCTCTATTGCGGAGTCGTCAGCCCCGCGCATTTACGTCACCAACGAGGTCTCAGGAGACCTGACGGTGATAGACTCGGGCACGCGCAGAGTGATTGCAACTATTCCGCTTGGCAAGCGCCCGCGTGGAATTCACCCCAGCCCCGATGGAAAGACCCTCTATGTGGCTTTGAGCGGGTCGCCGATCGCCGGTCCAGGGGTGGATGAAACCACACTGCCACCGCCCGACAAGAGCGCAGATGGAATCGGCGTCTTCGACGTCGCGCAAAACAAGCTGATCAAGATTATTCCTGGAGGCTCCGATCCGGAGAACTTCGACATCAG
This sequence comes from Occallatibacter sp., assembly GCA_049513795.1. GTDB lineage: Bacteria > Acidobacteriota > Terriglobia > Terriglobales > Acidobacteriaceae > Telmatobacter. Next base: position 24,571 of record JBEKVS010000003.1, read on the forward strand.
CAAAGACGGCAGGTTTCTTTATATCTCGAACGAAGACACCTCGTCGGCTAGCATCGTCGATACCGGCACAGAAAAAGTGCTCAAGTCGGTTAAGATGGGCGGCGAGCCGGAAGGGGTCAAGGTAACCCCTGATGGCAAGCATGTCTTCATTACTTCCGAGGAAGATGGGACCATCGCGGTGCTCGATCCAACAGCAGGCCGGATTGTCTCAACTTTCAAGGTCGGGCATCGCCCGCGGTCGATCGCATTCACGCCAGATGGAGCGCGCGCTTATGTGAATGCCGAAAATGACGGTACAGTTGTTTTGGTGGACGCGAGGCGATACAAGCAGATGAAGCCAATTTCAATCGGCAAGCCGGGACTTATCAAACCGATGGCGGTCTTGATGTCGCCTGATGGGAAGAGACTCTATGTAAGCACCGGCCGCGGCCACCAGGTATTCACTGTCGACACTGCCACTAATACCGTCGTGGGTTCGGTAACGGTGGGCCAGCGGCCATGGGGCATTGCTCTTTCGCCGGATGGAAAGACACTATACTCGGCCAACGGACCGTCGAATGACATCTCCATTATTGACCTTGCAACCAACACGGTGACTGGAACTGTTCGCGCTGGTGGCGGACCTTGGGGTGTCGCTGTGTTAGCAAGGCAGTAAACCCGCTTATGAACTTGGACTTAGCGCTTGCGCCGCCCTGGCCAGAACCACCAAGTATAGATTCCGCCTAGTAATAGCAATATTATCCCGCCGAAAAGGTCGGGATGATATTGGGAGAGCACGACGCTGGACGGGTGGTGGAAATCCGCCAACGCTACGGCAAGAATGATAACGCCGTAGGTTGCCAGTAACACGCCAACGAAAAACCATACCGGCAAGATGTGCGCATGTTTACCCATCGCTCTACCTCCGTAGCCCAGAGTTAGTTACCAGAACATCCACTGCAAGACAGCAAAGAAAATTCCTACTCCCGCGGCCCAGAAAATTGGGCGTTTGTAGAGGGGCAGCTTTCCTTCCGGCGGCATCTCAATGTGGCCGTAGACAAGGTTCTTGAGTTCGGCAATGGGCTTGGGCACGGTCAACAAGCTCACGACCACCGTCACCACTGCGCAAATAAGCCAAGACCAAACTGCACGATATAAATTCTCGGCCATATCTTTGGCGTCGGGGGACAGCGCAATCACGGCAAGATATGCGTGGTTGACTTTGACGAGGGTAAACATGGCGATCGAACAAGCTGTTCCCGCGAGCAGGCCCCAGAATCCGCCTTTTGGGGTCGCTCGCTTCCAAAGCATGCCGAGCAGGACGGTGGCGCAGAGCGGCGCTATAAAAAAGCTCACAAGGGCCTGCATATAGTCCATAATGCTTTTGAACTGAGTTACAAAATAGGCGGCACCGATACTCAGGATGACTCCAAGGATTGTGCACCAGCGCCCGACCAGCACATAATGCGCATCTGACGAGGGTTTGGCTAAATAGGGCCGGTAGATGTCATAAGTCCAGACCGTGGCAAAGGCGCTTACATTTCCAGCCATGCCGGACATGAAGCCCGCGATCAATGCTGTAATTCCCAGGCCGAGCAGCCCGGGGCCACAGTATCGGGCGAGCATCAATGGAAGGACTTCGTTATAGGTGTGCATCCCCGCAGCCGCTTCGCCTTCAGGGACCAACCGGTAAGGCAGCAGCGCAAGACCCAACAGCCCGGGAAGAATGACGATGAGAGGAACCATCATCTTGAAGTAAGCAGCAATGATGGGAGCAAGGCGCGCCGACCTGAGGTCCTTCGCAGCCATAGCGCGCTGAATCACGAGAAAGTCCGTGCCCCAGTAGCCGAAGGCAATTACGCCGCCGAGGCCAAGCACCATGCCGGCCCAATTGACTCCCATGGGATTGCCGGAGAAAGTTCCCAGCGTGCTCCACAAATGAACGTACTCATCGCTTTGAAGGCGCTCGTGAATCTTCAACACAAGCCCGTGCCAGCCGCCTGCCTCGATGAGTCCGAGCACGGGTACGGTCAACACGCCAACCCAGATGAGGAAGAACTGCAATACCTCGTTAAAGATTGCCGAGTAAAGGCCGCCCAGCGTTACATAAGCTGCGACAGTTAGAGAAGACACCCAGATACTAAAGTGAATATTCCACCCCAGAACTACCTTCATCACAATCGCCATGGCGTACATATTGATGCCCGACATGAGAATGGTCATGAATGCAAATGAAATCCCACTTAGCGCGCGCGTGGCCTCACCGAATCGAAGGTGCAGATAGCCTGGTACCGAATGGACCTTCGAAACATAGTAGAAGGGCATCATGAGGAGCCCCATCACCGGCAATCCCGGGAAGGCGGCGATCCAGTAGAAGTGCGCCGCCAGAATGCCGTATTGATAGGTGGCCGCGGCCCAGCCCATCAACTCCAAGGCGCCCAGGTTTGCGGAAAGGAAGCTGAGTCCCGCAACCCATGCCGACATCTCCCGCCCGGCCATGAAGAATTCGTTCGCCGTGTTTGCAAAGCGCTTCAAATAGACGCCGATTCCCAGCACGACGGCGAAATAAATCACTATGATCAACACATCTGCCGGGGCGAGTGTGATGAGTCGGTTGACAAGAGGCGGCGCCGTGGCAGCCGCAATCGTGGTTAGGGCCATTCGATTGTCCTTGAATAAAATATGCCGATTGTTGCGCTCGGAATTCGCTGTGCTACGCGAATTCTGGAACAGGGCCTGCGACTTGGTCCTTTCCAATTCGAATAGCTTCGGCACCTGGAGCCTGCCTGATTGCCAAGGACCTATATTACCCCAGGAAAACGACTTGCGTCGCTGCGTGGATTGCGATGCAAATGCCCGCTGGTTCCGGCTTGACCTCATTGCATCGCAGCGCGCAAGGGGATGAAAAATGCCGGTGTTCTAGAGCACCCCAATGGGTATATAGTTTCTGTCTTGATATTCGCGATGGTTTTTCCACTTCCAAAAATCTCCTCAACCCGCGAGGTCCGACTATGACGCTCACGCTAAGCAAGCAACAAATCCTGCGCTGGGCAATAGCTCCCGCGATCATCGCAGCCTGTATCGCCGGCGCGACCATTCGCGCGGGCCGGTCCGTCCATGCGGATCAGGGCAATGCACCCTCTGCGCGGAGCATTCAACTTGGCGCGGCGTGGGCCGGCTCGCTCTACGCGCTCACCGTGGGTGTCAAGGATCCCGCGAAGCTGCAAGGGAATGACGCGGTGCATGTGACGGTGAATGACGCGAAGGGCGAGGTTGAATCGAAGTGGCTGCATGCGGCGGATCTCGACTTCTACCTGACGCTGCGGCCCCGTGCGGCTGGTCCGGTAACCGTAAGTCTTGCGCGCTCCAACGAGGGAGCAGACACGCCCGAAGTCAGCGCCAGCATGGCCAGGATTCTGCAACCTTCCGCCGCGACGGCGGGCAAACTCCCCGATACCAGCCGCGGCGTGATTGCCGCCTCGCCTAATGGAGTATGGCAGGATGCGCAGCCGTTCGAATTGGGCCAGACCATCTTCGGTAGCGACGACGAGCGCCCCTATGCGCCCTCGCCGAGCGAGGACCGTTACGCGGCCATGCTCAAAGGCTTCCAGTGGTTCCGCTTTGCTTTTCGTGAAAAGGAGCCGCGACTGGTTTACTTTGTGCTGAATGTCACCGACCGGGACATTCCGCTAGACGTGGACATCTTCCAGCTTGGCAAAGATGAGGCAGGGCAGCCGGATGTGGTCCCTTTCACGACGGGCGAGTTCGTCTACCAGGTAGAGGCCACGCAGAATTATCCGGGGCTCTACAAGTTCCGCACCCGCATTCTTCAGCCCGGGCAGGAGTATTATGTGCGCGTGGCCGCGAATCATCCCGCGTACCAGCTGCATACCTACCAATACAGCGTTCCGCCCAACAAGGATCCGCACGAGGCGGTTCGCTCAGGCATGGATTTTCTGATGAATATGGGCGACTCGTGGCTCTCGAACACGCCGCGGCGCGGCGCCATCGCTTTGAGGACGACGATGCAGCACTCTGAGACCCAGCTCTGCATCGCGTGCCACCCATCGCAATTCACCACGCGGGGATATTTGAAGGCGGTGCAAAATGGCTACGCACCCACGCAGCGCGCCGGGCTCGAGTTCATAACCGATCGGATATATAACAACACGCGACCATTATACGGGGAGCCGAATACCAACTGGGTGCGCATCATATACACGGCGCGCACCGAGGCCAGCCGCTTGCCGTTGATCATGCATTCGTTTGAGCAAAATGTCACGCACGATCCGCCGCGCAAGAACTTCGATTTGCCCTACGCGGAGTTTCTAAAGATTCACTATAAAGGCGTGACGACGATGCCCGGCGACGAGGCGGACGGCTGCGAGCCCGACGTGAGTCCTTTTGAGATTGGGTTGCAGAGCTGGAAGACCTTTGACCTGGCATTCAACGAGAGCCATAAGCAGGATTGGATCGCGGAACGCGACCATGTCGAGACGCTGGCTCTGCCCTATGAGCCGAAGAACATGATCGACCTGAGCTGGAAGATCATGATGCTCTCGGAGATCAATAAAGAAAAATACGCAACCCAAATCGACGCGCTTATTAACAAGCTCTATGAGTACGAAACTCCTGAAGGCGGCTGGCCGTACCCCTTCGACAAAACCGCCAAGCCGGCGGACTTTATCTCCTACAACGCGGTGCTGGCGCTGGCTGAAGCCGGTCACCGCCCGGAGACCGACGAGCGCATGGGGCGGGCCGTGAAAGCTATGCTGGCTGCGCAGCGGCCTGAAGGAAGCTGGGAAGGCGATCCTGTTTATCAGGGATTTAATACGCCCTTCCGCGCCACGCAGTTTGCCGTTTGGGCTTTGTCCACGCTCTATCCCGGAACGACGAAAGCAAAGAACTGGGACGCCGCTTACGCACCGCCGCCTGCGATTCTCGCGAAGAACGATCTGCCACTGCTGCTGCAACAACTCGAGCAGTTCTGGGATTTGGCTCCGGAGCCGGTGCTTCGCCAGATTCGCAGCGTGCTCGCCGACAGCGACCAGCCGCTTGCGCGGGAAGCCGCTGCGCGCGCGCTGGGCCACATGGCCGACCCTGGATCAATTCCCGTCTTGACCAAGGGCCTCGGCGATCCCACGAAGATGGTGCAGAGCAGCTCTGCCTATGCGTTGCGCATGGTGCTTTCACGCCGCCAGGATGCTGCACCGGAAGGCCGCAAGATGCTGGCCGCCGCGTTGGGATCGCCGAATCCCAGGACCCGATGGGGCGCTGCCCGTGTCTTCAATCAGCATTTTCGCGAGTTGACGAGCGACCCCGAGTTGCTTGCAGCCCTTGAGAAAACGCTCAACGACCCGGTCCCCTACGTGAGATTTGAAGCTGCGGGCGGCGTGTGGCGCTGGTACTACTGGCAGGTCGACAAGCCGGCCGTGCGCCGCGGCACGCTTGAAGCGCTGGCCACGCGCTTGAATACTGAAACCGATGCAATGGTGCGGCGCGGCTTGCAGGAAAGCGTCTACGACCTGCTCGATGAAAATACCGGATATCTTGGCGCTTGGGTGCGGGCGAGCTCGAAGGACGAAGACAAAGACCGCATCACCACTGGATATGAAGACGTGGTGCGCGACCAGGCGCAGGTGCTGGCCAAGGTGCTGCGCGAGGGAACGCCGCTGGGGCGTCAAGGCATCCTGACCGCTCTGTGGGACTTTCATATCCGTCACTACGCGTTGCCTGCGCTCAAGTCGGACACTGTGGCCATAGGCTTGCCAGCGGTTCTCACCAAGTACATTACCGGCGTGCCTGATCTGCATCGACCCGGCTATGAGTATCCGCCGTATCGAGAGGCGGTCGACTTCAAATACGATGTGCATAATGGATTCTTCCAGACGCGTATCGGCAACGACAGTGATCTGATCCACTTCTTCAAGAGTTCCGGCCCGGAACTTGAAGATGCACTGATGGCTTGCCTCACCGGCGCCGACGACGCCATGAAGATCAACGTGCTGAAGGCTGGCAGCACGTTGAGCGAAGCGGGCGATGCGCGCTTCACTCTAGCGGTGCTCAAGCTGTCCGAGGACTCGAATCCGGAAGTGCGCCAAACGGTTCGCTACGTTTATGAGGGAGGGCAACGGGGAATTCTGAATCTCGATTCATTCAGCGCTGCCTCGGCCAAGTCTGCCACACCCAGCGCCCCCAACGCGCAACTGGTCAGCGAGGTGGTCGAGATTCTGCAACACGGCAATTCCGACAGCCAGGCTGTGGTTCTGCCTCTGCTGGCCGCTATCCCGCCCAACTCAGCGTGGGAACAGCAGACCGCGGTCCAGGATGCGCTGCGCTCGTTGCTGCAGGCCAAACCGCGGCCGGCCAACTATGCGCAGGTGCTCGATGCCGCGTCGTCGTTCAACTCGCTCATGAGCGAACCAAAGCTGCAGGAACAGGTGCTGGCCGGACTGCATTCTTTCACCCCTGAGATTCAGCGTGCGGCTATCCAGGTTTCGCTCGAGCATTTCCTGAATAATTCTGAAACCGAGCCGCTGGTGAAGAGCGCATTCGCAAACCTCAACGACTCCGCGTTGGGCATCCTGCTGGAGGAGGCGGGCAATCCGCAATTTCTGAAGAGACGTCTCGGAGTCGCTGGCGGCGCTGTTTCGCAAGACCAGGATTACCTCAACCGGCACACCGCGGCCTTGAAGATCAAGCAGCCGCTCGAATATCCGATTGTGGTGGACACGGTGCTGGCCAGCTTGCTGAATCCTGACGCTAACATCAGTGCGGCGGCGCTCGATACGCTGCGCAAGGTGAAGGGCGTCGAGCAGCGGCCGGACTTCCGCGCCGCCATGGAGAAGCTGCAAGCCTCAACCAATCCGCGCCTCAAGCTCATCGCCACCAGCGTGATGAAGGGCAAGGACCTGGGTGAGGCATTGCGCGACGTGCAACCCGGCTCGGTGCTCGACTTCCGCTATTTCGTCACCCGCATCGAGCCCATCCTCGCCAAACCCGGGCCGGACGGCAAGGCCTGCGTTTTCTGTCATGCGAGCCACGTGATCTTCAAGCTGCAGCCACCCAACGCGCAGGGCGTCTTCTCTGACCAGGACAGCGAAGAAAACTACAAGTACGCGATGCGCGTCGTCGACATCACCAACCCCGACAAGAGCCTGCTGGTGATCAAGCCGACGCGGCCGTCCGATAGCGCCGGCAATGTGGGTGACTACCTGGCCACGCACAACGGGGGCCAGCGCTGGCATGGCAACGAGTCAAGCGATGAGTACAGGACGATTCTTGAATGGATCCGCGGCGGGCGTATGGAGACGGCGAGTCTGGCAAAATAGAGATGTCCGCAAGGTATTTTTGCGTTCGGCGGTGAATTGTCAACCCCTCGGCAACCCAGCGCCGCCTCATCGCATTTCAATTAGGCAAGGGATTTTTTCTGAGAGATTCTGGAGCAGGCGTGCGGCGAAGGTTGAAAACAATCTTGAGCAATTCTGGGCAATCCATTGCGACATTGCTTCTTACGGGTGCGATTGTAATTGCACTTTCGCTGCTTGCCCGAACATCCGTTTCGGCAGGTCAGAGCGCGCCTGCAGGTCCGCGTGACGACCATCCGGAGTTCCCCGCCGGGGAGGGCAGAGATGCGGTGATGCGTTTGTGCGTGAAATGCCACTCGCCGAATATCATTCTGGCCAATGGACAAAACCGCCAGGGTTGGGAAAACACAATAACCAAGATGGCGCGCCTGGGTGCCGTAGGCACGGACGACGACTACGCGGACATCGCTGACTACCTTACCGCGAACTTCCCGCCATCGACGATTCAAAAAGTCTTCGTCAACATGGCAACCGACAAGCAGCTTGCCGCGATTCTCGATATCAGCCTCGACGATGCCAAGGCCATCATTGCGTACCGCGACAAGATCAAAGGCTTCAAATCCATTGACGAGATGAAACAGGTTCCCGGCGTCGACGCGAAAAAGATTGATGCGAAGAAGGACAATCTCGTGTTCGGATTTCTCAACGCTCCGGCCAGCTAAGTGCTTCAGGGACGGCGTCGGCAATCTGACTCGATATCCAGTACTCTACGTCCAATCTCCCAAGCGATGGCAGCCACTTGTAGGTGGGCGTGCCAAGCAAGCGTCCACGCTCGACCATCGCGCGCCTGGTCTCTGGAAACGGCGAAACGCCGAACTCCATCCCGCGCGTGACGGCCCGGCCATCCCATGGTGTGCCCGGCCGGCTGCAATTCTCTTCCCAAATTCCCAGCCACGGAAAATCCGCTCCCTTCCAGATGTAGCCGAAGGCGAGCCGATATTGCGGAGCGAACGCGACGAAGCAAGCATGATCGCGCCGCGGGTCCGCCACGTGTGCCGTATAACCGCTGGCTGGCGCGGTGCTCTCCATCTTGCGCAAGTCAGCGTGGCCGCCATTTATTCGAGGCGCCATCGGCCAATCGAATTCCATCCCGGGTTGGAGGTATGCGTCGAAGCCGGGGTCTGATTGAGAAACGATTGAATGGGTCATCGATGCACGGAACTCAGTTGTCGCAGGGTCGAGAAATGGCGGCCCGAGTGTTACGTGCTGCGTCCATGCCAGCGGGCGATCGATGGCGCTGAGGTTCTCCACCGATTCCTTAATCCGGATGTGGTGCGTCTGAAGCCGAATCGATCGCGAAAATTTGAGTTGTGCCATGGGGAGCGTCAACCCCATATGTAACTCGCCAGAGGATTCGACAATGTCATATGGATCGACGGATGCTTCGCCATGCACTGTGAGGCCGGCTGCCGCTTCTTCTTCCGAGGGTCCGCCAAATAAATCGAGGCAGAGATTGTGGCCCATGATGCCGGATAGCAGCTTGGCATCGGCTCCGGATCCGAATTGGCCCGGTAGCTCGCGCGCGAACTCGGATGGCTCCATCGATGCCCAGTGAGGTATCCACAGCGGGCTCACCCCTGCCCGTTTGTCGAAGACCTCTGCAATGTGACCGCCCTCTCTGAGAACGGTAACGCGCAACTCGTCGTTTTCAGTCTGCGCCGCTCGCCGGCCATTGAAAAGAATCTCCGTCACGAGCGCTCCCCTGTTCCGCACTCCCCGTCAAGTTAATCGCGGGCCGAACTCTGCCATCATGACGACGGTTGTCGTAGGTCCTGGGAAATCTCACGGAAGCGTCTTCAACCAGATGTTGCGGTGTGAGATTTTCACATTGCCCGGCCCCTCGATCTCGACGGCAATCACTCCCTTGGCCTGCGCAAACTTCGGATCTGTGTCGACAAGAATGGCCATTACTCTTCCATTAATAATGTGAGTAAGCGTGTTGCCGTCGGCAATAATCTCCACCTGGTTCCATTCACCTGGCTTGATGACTGCTTTCAATTCGTCGGAGGTTGCCAGTTGCGCCAGCAGCGTTGGCTTCTTGCCTTCCTCAGTGGCCACCGCCTGCCCACGCCAGGCGATGATGCCGCGCGGAGAACTCTGCTCATAAAGCTGGCCCGTATATTTGTTGTCGAAGTCAAAGTCGGCCTGGTAGCCGGCCAAGTTCCACTTGGCATGTTTCTTGTCGAGTTCCAATTGCTGCTGGCGTCTCTGCTTAATCGCTTCGGGCATATCGTCGGGAAGCGGGCCCAGATTCGGCTCGACATGATAGCTGCGATACTGCACGCCGCCGTTGGCGCCGCTGCCTTCGAGCTTCATCTCCAGCTTCAGCTCGAAGTTTGCCGGCTCTCCGCCGCGCCAAATGATGTTGGTGGTGCCGGAGGGATGCTCGGGGCTCGACACACCGACGATCGCGCCGTCTTCAACATGCCACACATCTGTGTCTCCATCCCAATTGGCCAGCGTCTTACCGTCGAATATCTGTGTCCAACCTTCGTGATCGTCGAAGTTGATGGGTTCGGGCTGCACAAAATGGAACGCCGGCGGACGATGCGGCTTGGCGGCCGGCTGCTGCGCAGATGTTTGCGGAAGGAATAGCCACCCTGCGAAGACTGCTATTGCCAGGCTCGAAACCACGAATGCTCCATGAAGCACCCGATTACGAGTAAGTGACTCGAACGCCATAACTCCTCCATAACTCAACCCGGGAACTCAACCCAGGCCGCATCAGACTTTTTGTCTTCAGGCAACCGTCACCGTTTCCCATTGTTTTGTTTTTGCGGACTTCAAGACAGCGTCAGTTACATACTCCGTAGCCAGTCCATCGCGGAATGTTGGGGATGCGGCCTGACCGCTCTCGAGCGCAAGAGCGAAGTCCGCGAACTGGTGAATGAAGGTGTGTTCGTATCCGATCTGCAGCCCTGGGACCCACCAGTTCTTCATGTATGGATGGTCGCCATCGGTGATGTGAATGCTCTTCCAGCCGCGCAAAGGGCCTTCGTCGCGATAGTCGAAATACTCCAGCCGATGCAGATCGTGCAAATCCCACGCGGCGGAGGCACGCTCGCCGTTGATCTCGAGCGTGAAGAGCGCCTTGTGCCCCCGCGCGTAACGGGTAGCTTCAAACAAAGCTATAGAACCGTTCGCAAACCGGCATAGAAAAGCGCTGGCGTCGTCGATGCCGACGCTCTGAACCTGCCCCGTGAGGTTATGCTTCCGCTCCTTGATGAAGGTTTCGGTCATGGCCGAGACCTCAGTAATGGGGCCATTGAGCCATAGCGCCATGTCGATGTTATGGGCCAGCAGGTCGCCGGTCACTCCACTTCCAGCGACTGCGCTATCGAGGCGCCACAAGCCTTCGCCGCCTTGAGGCAGGTCTTTCGAGATCGTCCAATCCTGCAGAAATTGCGAACGATAGTGGAATATGCGGCCAAAACGATCTTCGTCCAGAAGCTTCTTCAACATGGTAACTGCGGGAACGCGGCGGTAGTTATACCAGACCATGTTCGGCACGCCTGCCGACTCAACCGCATCGACCATGCTCTTGGCCTCATCGGCAGTTCGTCCGAGCGGCTTTTCGCACATTACCATCTTTCCCGCTTTTGCGGCGGCAATGGCAATCTCGGCATGCGTGTCGTTGGGGCTGGCAATGTCGATAAGGTCGATATCTTTGCGAGCCACCAAGGCGCGCCAGTCGGTTTCTATCGATTCGTAACCCCAGTTTTCAGCGAAGCCCTTCACGCGGTCCGCGTTGCGCGCGCACACAGCTTTCAAAACCGGATGGTAATGCATGTCGAAAAAGCGCGGCGCCTGCAGATATGCATTGGAGTGCGTGCGGCCCATAAAGCCATAGCCGACGATGCCGATATTCAGATCTTTTTTCTTCGCCACCGCAATAGTCTCCGTGCTCTAGTCCCAACCGTGAGCATCGCGCACCTGGATCAACGTTGCGAGAATTCTTACCCAGGTCTCCGCCTGCATCATCATCGCGTTGGGGAACATGCAGCCGTCCCAGCAGATATGCTCGAATGCGCGCGTTGGAGCACCATCCTCATTGCGCATCCACAAGCCGGCTACGTCCACAATATTCATCTTGCCGTTGGTGTCGTCGGGCGGGCAGTGGCGTCCCGTCTTGTCGTGCGAGCCCGATCCCTTCACAGTACCGTCGTTCTGCGCTACGTGGAAGTCGATGGTCCAGGGGCGCAATGCATTTGCAACCTCGCGCAACGCATCAATCAGCAGGGATCGATCGGACCAGTCATAATCGGCGGGCAGCAAGCGGCTCTCGGGCGAGTTGTAGCCCAGCGCGTAAAGCATGGTATGCGCCATGTCCGCTTGAAAGCCCAGCGTCTGGGGACGATCCACCATTTCCAGAAGCTCAACCATATGCTTCCAGCCGTGCATGCCGCCCCAGCAGATCTCGCCTTCGGCCGCAAGCCGTTCGCCGTATCCCTCGGCAATGTTGCAGGCCTCGCGAAACGTCTGCGCTATGCGCTTCATGCTTTCTGCGGGATTCTCGGCCCACGCCGCGGGGCTCGTTGCCGAATCGATGCGCACCACGCCGTATTTGCGGATGCCCAATTGCTTGAGCTTCTGTGCAATGGCGCAAGCCTTGCGCACCTGAGTAAGGAAGCTGCTGCGCTCATCCTCCGACCCCATGGCTGAACCGCCGCCCAGGCCGGGCCAAATTGGCGCGACCAGCGATCCAGCGACGAGGCGATGCGCAGCCAGCTTGTCAGCCAGCAACTTGAGCTCGTCGTCGGTTGAATCGATGTCCGTATGCGGCAACGACAGGAACAAGTCGACGCCGTCGAATCGTGTCCCATTTACCTCAGCCGCAGCCGTCAAATTCAGCATAGTGTCCAAGTCAATCGCAGGCTCGGAGTCACTTCCCTTGCCCACGATGCCCGGCCACATCGCATTGTGAATCGCGGGAGATTTGTGTCTGGAGGCGCTCACAATATTTCCCTTTTCAGCGGTCTTTACGCAGAGGTTCCGCGTCAGGATTTCCGGGGCCGAAATGCTTCAGGATCACTAACGGATCGGTGGCGCTTGGGTTCGCGATGCGCACGCCCGCTTTGGCCGCCGCCGCAGTTACAAACAATTCATCTTCGGTAAGTTCGCCAAAACGAATCATCGACGGAGTGGAAACGGGGGTGTTGCCCAATGTACCGTAGCCCTGAGTAAGAATCAATCCGTAAGCGGCGGCGTCCTTGATGATCACGGTGCGCCCCGGCAGCACGGTAAGTTCCTTAGCCGAATAGTAACGGCCGCCGTAAGTGATCCAAACTTCGCGATAGCCTTCTTCGGTGGTCTCATCAAATGGACGAACTGGAACCGGGTGACGCTTGTTTGTTTTCGCAAACTCGGGATTCACGTTGGCGTCCCAATCCAGCATGCTGATCAGGTAATCGAGATCGTGATGAAACTCCGGCAGCACATCCTTAGTCAGAAGGCTCCAATCGACGATGCGGCCTTCCACCTCGGACTGGAACATGGCAAACACATCGCTGTTGACCTGCGGCTCATAAGTCACCAGCGAGCCCGGCGCGTGCAATATTCCGGGGTCGACCTGCCACCCGCTTCCGGGTTCAAGGCGATATGCGCGAGTATGGAAAAGAATGCCGTTGTCGCCCTGGTTCCAGCGTTCCAGGCAGCGGCGGATATCATCCTTCGTTGTTCCCGGTTCGAGGCCCATGTAAGTGTGAGGGAAGTTATTGCTGAGCTGGTTATATTGGGGCGGGAAGTAATAAGCCTCCGGCTTGCCCTTATGCCCAACTTTCTTGGCGAACTCATCGCTCTGATGCATATGATGCGGAATCGGCCCCAGGTTATCGAAGAACTTGCAGAGCAGATTCCAGCCGCCTTCACGCTCCATCACATCGGCTCCAAGGAGAAGATCGCCGGCGCACTCAACGGCATCCTTGAGCAGGAATTTCTCACCGGCGGGGGGATGGACGTAACTCAAACCCTCATCGGCAGTGGTGTTGGGGCCATTCGAAGCTTTGGTAGTGGAAGAAAACCAGCGCTCGTTGATTCCACCGCGATGGGCGCCAAATGCGTAAAGATCGTCGGGATGAAGCTTCAGCCTGCGGCCGGGAATCATGAAAGATCGAGGAACCCATGAAGGTTCCAGCCGGAGAACTCCGCCTCCTTGATTCACAGCTTGCTCAACAATCGATCTAGTTAACATGGCTAGTCTCAATGCTCCAATCCGATGCCAAAGGAATACAGGATGTTATCGTGGTCGGTAAAGAATGCATGACTGTCGCCGATCGAAACTCCGGAGAGATGCGTATAAGTCGGTATCTCATCCTTACTTGAATAAAGCTCGGCTCCGGTATCGGCGTTGAATACGTGCAGAATGGCGTGCGTCGAGGAATTTCCACCGGCAAGGACAACCACCAAGCCGTTGGCGATGGCGGGCGGCGCGGGGTTCACCATGTCTTGCGAGGTCCACACAGGAGTCAAGGCAGGTTTCCCATTCGTGTCGTCGATTTTGAAGGCGATAATCCCGCCATGCGCGGCGCTGCCGCTTGCTTTGACGGCGTCGTCATGGAGAGATATTCCAGCAGAAACGGACGCGAACACCCAGGCGGCGCCGTCCTTGTCCTGCCAAGCCGCGAACCCATCCCAAGCGTGTTTTGCTCCCGGCTTCGCAATAGGTCCGGTTTCGAAGAGAGGCGTGTGATGATCGGTGCCGCCGAGGGATGCTGCGTCTAACAGCGCAATGCCGCTGTCTTTACCTGGCGCGACGATATATTGCTTCCCTTTATATGGAAAGGTCACCGGAGAGACATACTCATAACTGGCCATCGCACCTTCAGGTGTGTACCAGTCCTTGGCCTTCCCATCCTTTGTTACAGACACCACGCTGCCGGCGTAAATGCCGGAACTCGGGTCGGAGTTACCGGGGCCGGTGACAAGGATCGCATCGCCGTCAGGAGTTAGCGGAGGGCCGGACAACGCTAGCGGCCGCACCTTCGCGGTGGCGTAGCTATCGACCGGATAATCGGCGGAGGCAAGATCGATTGCCCATAGACCATTGGGCACTCCGCCGCAGTCGCGGCCAGTCACAGTAAAAATCGTGTGGTCGGCAAAGTTCAAGCCGAAGGGGCTGCCGTTGGCCGCGGGCAGGAACTTGACGGGTGGCGCAAAATCGGCGCCGGTGGTCATTACTTGCTCATGCAGCATGCCATCCGGAGTAAGCACATAAATTCCCTTGAGGCCAAAATAGCCACCGCCCGGCGCGACTCCAAGGCGGCGTTCGGTCGGTTGTGCGGGAGGCGCTTGCGGCGGCCGAGGCGTACCTGGAGCGCGTCTGCGCCGGGCGGCAAAGTTGATTACGATGGGCGGCTCCATGAGAATGCTCAGGCTCGATGTAGCGCAGCCGGCAGACGCGGCCGGCACATCGTATTTCTTCTTCCAGATCAGGCTTCCGAGTTCCGAGTCCACCGCAAACAGCGTGTCCGATGAGCTCCAATACACAATGTCTTTGAAGCCCTGGGCGTTGATGAGCCGGCCGGCGAGCAGAGGCTCGCTGTATGAACGAGGCTCCTTAGACGGCTCGCCAAGCTTGATCTTCCAAAGGAACTTGAAACTGGATGCGGCATTATCTGGCCCCAGATTCAGCTCACCCTTTTGCCATCCACTCTGCCCTGCCTCGCCGCCGACCAAGTGCCAGTCACCGTTCTCCTCCTGCGCATGGATTGTGGCGGCGCAAAGAAAGGCACTCGCGCAAAACAGTCCAACGGTTCGGCACAGCGGTCTCATTTTCACGTTTGCATCCCTCGATGGCAATCTGCCGAATCCGGTCTTTCAGTTTACGTCAAGATTTCTAACTCTCACGGCTCGATCACTTGAGGCCAAAGCAATAGATCGTTCCGTCAAATGTGCCAAACATTACTTTGCCGTCGGCGACGGAAAGGCCAGCCTGGTGAAGGAACGATGTGACCTGATCACCGCTGGAATAAAGCTCTTTGCCGGTCGCCGCATCCAATGCGTATAGCTTGGCCGGCTCCGAGCGCTGAATACGTTCCGCTGCGCTGAACAGGCCGCCCACGGCATCATTCGCCTGCCCGGTAAACTCCCCGCCCGCCAGCGCGAAGACGACGCCGTTGGCGACGACAGGCGCTTCGGCGGTGACCATGTCGCGCGAGTGCCAGGCCGGCTCCAGCTCCGGCTTGCCGTCTTTCTCTTTCAACTTGAGGGCAAGAATTCCGCCGTGCGGTGTGGGGCCATAGGTTTCGGGAATCGGCACGGCGGCGTCGCCGCCCGTGGGACCAAGCACCCAGCGTGTGCCATCTTTCGCCTGCCAGCTGGCGAGGCTTCCCCACGTGCCTTCAGTCTGAAAATTCACGTTCTTGTTGGAGAAGAGCTCACTGCGAAACACGGGCGTCATGTGATCGCTGCCGCCAATCGACTTGCTGTCGAGCAGAAAGTAGCGGCCTTCTTTGCCTGACGCGACGATGAAATCCCGGCCCTGAAACGGAAACACAACCGGCGTAACGTCCATGTCGAGATCTCTTCTCGTCAGCCAAACGTGGTTGCTGGGCGAGTAGTAGTCCTTGAGGGTGAGCTGGTCGTTGGAGAACGTGAAGGCCAAGACGCTGGTGGAGAGTTTGCCTGCGCCGGCGTCATAGGCGCCGTCGCCCGACGCAAAATAAATTGTCCCGTCGGAGCCAACGGCTGGGCCGGCCGTTCCCCAAAGACCTGCTTGCGGAGGAGAAGAAACGCTCAGCTTTCGGTTATCGAGATCGACTGCATAGAGCGCGTTGGGAACACCGCCGCATCCCTGGCCCGAGACGGTATAGACGACATTGTTGACCAGGTTGAGTCCATATGGTTTGCCGTAGGGCAGAGGCAGAACCTGGATCGGATCGCTCTCCGTTCCGCTCGTCAAGTCGAGGATATGCAGGTAGCCATCACTGGCCAGAACATAGACGTGCCGAGTTGGCGCGTCGATCGGTGAAACGACTGGTGTGGCGCTGAGAGCGTTGGTGCAGATAAAGCCCTCGCCTTCGCCCGGCTCCTGGGGTTTCTCGGAAGACCACTTGAGCTTCGTCTGCCAGACGACAGCCCCGCTGTCGGCGTCAAGAGCGAATACGTCGTTGGCGGCTCCAGCCAAGATGGCCAGGGTATGGGTGCCATCCGCGGTCTTGACGCCGGACACGATCAGCGGCTCCCGAAAAGAGAGCATGCCCATGGGCTTGCTGGCGACCTTGGTCTTCCAAAGCAGCTTCAGGTCCTTTGCATTGGCGGGAGTGATCTTCGACTCGGCCCGCTGCCATCCATCGCGCGCCGCGTCGGCGCTGCTGGTGAGCCATTCCGCAGGGGACTGGCTGAAAGCCGGGGTGAGCCACGTCCATGCGCATCCCAAAAAGCACACTGCCGAAAAACCTTTTAGACTGCGCATTCTGCTCAAACCTCTGCTGTAAACCTGAAGGTGAGATCCAGACCGCGATCTCCGCCGGAACTGAAGTTCGGGGTGGGGTTGACCCTGGTTAGGAATTGCGCACGGAATCGGGGGAGTCGCAAGATAAGAGCCGTAAATTCGACCTGCCATTGCGTTGCAAATACTAGCTGGCCTGCTCTGCAAGTGTCAATTGAATTGTTTTCAAAAGCGAAATTGAAGAGAGACATGATAATCGCGCCTGGCACTCTTGCGCCTCGGCTGGAAGGATTCAACAAACGGTTTACAATCATGCAATCGGTCCGTCGATCTCTGTATCGTTTGCCCGCCGGCTTTGGCGCTCGGTTTCAACATCAATGCTGTAAGGCCGTTTGCAGCTAAGGCACAACGAGCGCAGTGAATGGGTAAACATACGCGAGCATGAAAACGACCGCTCCGGCCATCGCCGCGAGTGCCAGACTGTGCCAGAAGACAAAACGCAGGATCGATCCTTCCTGCCCATATTGCTGGGTTGCAGTGGAAGCCACTACGATGCTCTGCGCGTCGATCATCTTGCCCATTACGCCGCCGACCGAGTTTGCCGAGGCCATCAGCACCGGAGACACACCGATCTGCTGCGCGGTGAGTTTTTGCAAACTTCCGAACAACACGTTCGAAGATGTGTCGGAGCCTGTGGTCGCGGTTCCCAACCAGCCGATCAGAGTTCCGAAAAACGGATAGAGCACGCCGGTCCGCGCAAAGGCCAGCCCCATGGTCGCGTCCAGCCCGCAATAGCGCGTGATGAATCCCAGAGCCATCATCGCCGCAATGGTGATGACGGTGAATCGAATCGTGAACACCGTTTCTACAAATGTCTTAAGCAGAGCTTTCGGACCCAGCCCCATCAACAGGCCGGATAGCATTGCGGCTACAAAGATCCCAGTTCCCGTTGCCGACGCCCAGTTCAATTTGTAGATCGCGGCCTCGGCGGTGGGCTTGAGCACCACGGGAGGAGTGCGCTCGACGAAGTTGTGCAGGCCAGCCACGGGAATGGACAGCGTGGTCGCTTTATCAAGAGGCTTGGCGATTTGCGGCAGGCCCCAGGAGAACACCACCACGCTCAGCACCAGCCAGGGGAGCCATGCCTTGAAGGTGTGCCCAGCGCTATGGTCGAATCTTCGCCGCACGGCTCTGGTAATGTCTTCGCCTTGAGCGTTGAGCACGCGTTTGGGTTTCCAGAAACGAAGAAAGGCGATGAGCACCAGGATGGTGGAAGCAGCGGCCACGATGGCCACCAGGGATGGCCCGAAGTTAGTGGCCATGAAATATTGCATGGCGGCAAACGTGACAGCGGTAACCAGGATTGCCGGCCACACCTCGAGCATGCTCTTGAATCCGGCGTAGACCCAGATTAACCAGAACGGAACGAGCAGGCAAAATGGAACCAAAATGAGCGCCGTCATCTTGGTGAGTTGCAATACATCGAGCCCGGTGACAGCGGACAGGGTGATGGTGGGAATACCCAATGCGCCGAAGGCCACAGGCGCGGTGTTGGCGATCAGCGAAAGACCCGCGGCCTGGATTGGCTTGAACCCGAGGCTGATCAGGATGGCTCCGCACACGGCCACGGGAGTGCCGAAGCCAGACGTGCCTTCAAAGAACGCTCCCAGTGCAAAGGCGATGAGCAGCAATTGCAGGCGGCCGTCATCGGTGATGTTGGCCAGGCTTTCTTGCAGGGCGGTAAAGCGGCCCGTCTTCACCGTCAGCTGATAGAGAAAGATGACCGGCAGAATGATCCAGCAGATGGGAAGCAGCCCGTAGCCGGCGCCATAGGCCGTCGCCGTGAGGGCCGATCTTGCCGGCATATGGTAGACGGCAATGGCAATGGCCAGTGCGGTGAGCAATCCGATGACTGCGGCCACGTGCGCCTTGAGCCGGAAGATGGCCATGGCGCCAAGCAGCACAACGACCGGCATGGCGGCGAATAGCGTTGAAAGCCACCAATGTCCGGTCGGATCGTAGCCCTGCTGCCAGGAGCCGGCGTGCGGGTTTGTCTTCAGCAGGTAAAATGCACAGCCGATAAGGGCCAGCACAGCCATCAACGCCAACGCGACAGATGGGGTGGATGAAGAATTCGACTTCGCCGGAGGCTTCGAATTGACTTTTTGAGCAGGTGTCACGGCGACTGTCATTAGAACATCTCGAACGTGAAGGCTGCCAAGCACAAAACAGATCCTTCTCATCTTCACGGCCGGGGTATTCTTCTGCCAGAGGGTTGAGGATATGCACTCGTGAGCAACGATCAAAGTTCAAACGGCGATGCGACCGGAAAAATAGCAATCGTAACGGGAGCAGGATCCGGCATCGGCCGGGCGGTTGCGCTGGCGATGCATTCCGCTGGATACTCCGTGGTTCTAGCCGGGCGTCGCGTGGAGAATCTCCAGACCACTGCGGCGATGGTCGGTTCGGCAAGTGTGCGGATGCTCGCGATCCCTACCGATGTCAGTCAGCCGGATCAAGTGAAGGCGCTTTTCACCAGGACGCGTGAAGTCTTCGGCAGGCTCGACGTGCTTTTCAACAACGCTGGAACCGGAGCGCCGGCCGTCGCCATGGAGGATCTGAGCTTTGCGCAGTGGAGCGAAGTTGTGAGCGTGAACCTCACCGGCGCCTTTCTTTGCGCACAGGAAGCGATACGACTGATGAAAGCGCAGCGCCCGCGCGGGGGACGGATCATCAACAATGGTTCGCTTTCAGCGCATGCGCCGCGTCCTAACTCCGCGCCTTACACGGCCACGAAACACGCCATCACCGGGTTGACCAAGAGCATTTCGCTGGACGGGCGCGCGTATGACATTGCGTGCAGCCAGATCGACATTGGCAACGCCGCCACGGAGATGTCCGCGCCCATGGCGAAGGGGGTTCTGCAGGCCAATGGAAGCGTGGCGCCCGAACCAAGGATGGACGTAACACACGCTGCCGATGCGGTGCTCTACATGGCCGGACTTCCGCTGGACGCAAACATTCAATTCATGACCATCATGGCGACGAATATGCCTTTCATCGGCCGCGGATAAAAGCTTCAAACTTTCAACACTCTGCTGATATTCGAGTTTCAGGCCAACTTCCACGCACCTGCGGGCCTTATGCGAGGGCTGCCGCCAATGCGACGTCAACGGTCGGATGGGCAAACTGAAAACCCACTGAGATCAGCCTTGATGGGAATACTCGCGCGCTTGCGAGGAGGGCTTCGCCGGCCATTTCACCCAGCGCGAGGCGCAAAGCGAAAGCGGGCGCAGGCAAAAACGCTGGGCGGTGGATTGCACGCGCAAGGGCTTGCGTGAATTGAGCATTGGTGACCGGATTTGGACCGGCGACATTGATGGCCCCATCGAGGTCGGATCTATCCAGGGCGTACAGGATTGCGGCCACTGCGTCCGGCATGCTCACCCAACTCATCCATTGCCGGCCCGAGCCGAGCCTTCCTCCCAGGCCGAGCCGAAACAGGGGCAACATTTTGGCCAACGCACCGCTTCCCTTCCCCAGCACGACTCCGAACCGGGTGTGCACCACACGGATCCCCGCATCCAGGGCTGGCCGGGCTGCCGCTTCCCATGCCACGCAGAGGTCGGACAGGAATCCGGAGCCGGGGCGCGAGCGCTCGTCCATCAGCTCATCTCCGCGGTTCCCGTAGATGCCCGCAGCCGAAGCCACAAGAAGCACGCTGGGCGGATTGCGCAAGCCGGCAAGAGCAGTGGCCAGAGCCTGGGTCGACTCGACGCGGCTGAGCCACAATGCGCGCTTGTAGGCCGGCGTCCAGCGATGGCCCGCCAGGCTGGCCCCGGAAAGATGGATCGCCGCACTCAGCCCCTCCAGCGCTTCAGGGTTTGCGATCGCCCGCGTAGCCGCCGGGTCCCACTGCACTTGGCTGTGACCGTTTGCTTCCCGCCGCACCAGCTGGACGACCGAGATCTGGCGCGCGCCTAGCGCTTGCCGCACCGCGGAGCCCAGCATCCCCGATCCGCCGGAGACCAGCACAGGCCGCACCAGGCTCGATTTAACTGGGTTGAATTTGACTGGTTCGATCTTCTTTTCCCCCCGGCCCTTGGATGCACGGACGTGTCAAACGGCATTTAGCAGGACAAGAATTTCTTTTGATCTGGACAACATTTCAGCGAAAAGAGCATCCTACTCTCTAAGTCGACAGGGAGGTTGTGGATGGGTGAGCTTGCAGTGGTGCAAAACGAAGAGACGCAAAAGACACAGGTGGACCCGGAGACTGCCGAGCGCTTCATCGCCGAAAAGAGAATTGGCGAGCGTATCAAGCGGCTGCGTTTGAAAAAGTCCATGGGCCTGGTTGAGTTGGGCAAGCACACCGGCCTCTCAGCCAGTTTCCTCTCCCAACTGGAGACCGGCCGGGTTGTGCCCACCTTGCGCAATCTCTCCCGCATCGCCATGGTTTTCTCCAAAGACCTGTCGTACTTTTTTGAGTCTGAGCCGAACGCGCTTTTCCGCGTCCATCGCCGCAAGGAACGCGTGCGCCTGCCTCAAACCGGTGTAAGTGACCCTACATACTTCTTTGAAAGCCTCGGCTACATGGTTCCCGATCGGCACATGGACCCGTACTTCGCCGAGTTCATTCCGCTGGCCAAGGAGATGGAACCCAAGGCTCACATGCACCCCGGCTTTGAGTTCCTCTATGTGCTCGACGGCGATCTGGAGATCCATCACGGCGATCAGGCTGCCACGCTGGAAGCCGGGGACGCCATTTACTTCGACGCCAGCACGCCCCACTCCTATCAATGCGCGGGTAAGAAGCCTGTGAACGCGATTATCGTGACCATGCACCAGGCTCCCCCGGCACACCTCGTCCCGTTGCGCTCAGGCATTTCGGCTTCTTTGGGGAAGAACCTCGCCGCACCCCAGCCACGGCCGGGCGCCTAGGCCTTAGTCTCCTGCCTGCGATTTGCCGATTTTGGATTGAGCCTCGGCTCCGCTGGCGGGCTGCGGAGACTTGGGAGGCGGAGCGAATGCCGGGTCCCAGTAGAGCAGCCTTCCGCAACTGTCGCAGGTCAGCAGCTCGCCCTCGCGCAGCTGGTTCCACGTCTGCGGACGCACGCCCATGCGGCAGCCGTTGCACTGCTGATTCTCGGCTCGGGCCAGGCCGGTGCCGCGCGAACCGGCAAGCCGATCGTAGCGGGTGAGCCACTGGTCTTCGATCACCTGCCGCAGCGCCTCGCGCTCGACATTCAGACCCGCCAGCTCCGCGTTGAACTCCCGCTGGCGGTGCGCGGCGCGGGATTTCGTCTTGTCCAATGCCCCGGCCAGCCGCTCCACCTCAGCGCGGGACGCAGCCAGGTTCGCCTCCTGAGCTTCGGTCCGCTCCAGGCTGGCAAACTCCTCATCCTCGAGACGGGCCGCTTCGGATGCAGCAAAGCCTATTTCGTGTTCGATGGCCGCAGCCTGCTCGGGTGTCTTCACGTCGTCCAGTTGCTTCTTGAAGCGCGCCGCCTTCTGCCGATGCGCGGCAATCTCACGGTCCAGCTTGGTGCGCAATGATTCTTCGCGGCTCAACGCGTCTGATGCCTCGGCCGCGTGCCGCTCAGCCGCGGCCAATGCCGCTTGCGCCTGGACGACCTCGGCGGGCAGCGATCGCAGCGCCGCAGTCAGCCGGGTGCGCTCCAAGTCAACGCTTTGCAACTTTACGAGCTTTTCAATGTGCGCGTGCATCTCTAGTTAGTGAGTCTACGCCCTGCCGCGGCGATTGGGAAAATGGACCGGGACGGCTGAGGGCAGGTCAGGCTGGCTAAGCGAGAATGGAGAAGTGCGGAGGGGCTCTTGGCCGAGGTTCGCAAATCGTTCTGGCGGCGCAATCGGTGGCTGCTGTGGCTCGGCGGCACCGGTTTCGTGGTGCTGGCGGCCATGGCCATTGCCACGATCATTGCGTTGCGCCATGCCGAGCCATTTCTCCGGGCACGCATTGTGGACGCACTGCACGACCGGTTTCATGCCCGCGTCGAACTGGACACGTTCCACGTGTCGCTGGTCGATGGCATTCAGGCCGAGGGCCGAGGCCTGCGCATCTGGCCGCCGGCGCAGGTGCAAGGCGTGTCCGTGCCTCTTGCCGCAGATTCCAACGATCCCCTGATTAACTTGGGTGAGTTCAGCTTCCACGCTCCGCTGCGCTACGAACAAGGCAAGCCCGTTCGCATCTCTGCTATCAAACTCAAAGGTCTGGATATCCATATTCCGCCCAAGTCGCATTTCGCCCATTTGCCCGCGCCCTCAACTCCCCCTGCCGAGACGCCGAATGACATTGCGCACTTGATCTCATTCGTCATTGAAAAGATCGTATGCACCGATGCGCATGTCGTGCTCGAAACCAGCAAGCCGGGCAAGCTTCCCCTGGACTTCGCCATAGCAAGGTTCGAACTCACCGGCAATGGCGGCAGGGCGATCAGTTCCACCGAGCCCGCGCACTTTGAAGCCGAACTCACCAACCCGCGACCGGTCGGAACCATTCATTCTTCGGGAAGCATCGGCCCGTGGCAGGAGCAGGATCCCGGCGAGAGCCCGATTCAGGGCGAATACCAGTTCGACAACGCCGATCTGTCCTCGTTCAACGCTACCTTTGCACACGCACTTCCACGCCAAAGTGGACGGCACCAATGGAGACACATGGCTCGATCCCGTGAATGCCACACTGGGCCATTCGCACTTCACCGCGCAAGGGCAGGTGGTACGGGTGATCGCCCCCGATCCCACGAGCGGTTTGCCAACCAGCAAGGGTCACGACATTGCCATGAACGTCAACGTGGATGCGGCCCGCATCGAGGATTTTCTCCGCCTGGCCAGTCATTCTCCCGACCCTCTGCTCACGGGCGCGCTGAAGTTGAAAGCCAAGCTGCACATCCCACCTGGCGTAGAGCCGGTACACAAACGAATGGAAATAAAGGGCACTTTCGACCTTGATGAAGTTCGCTTCAGCAGCGACAAGATTCAGGGCCGGATTACCGAGCTCAGCCTGCGCGGACAGGGCAAACCGAAGGAAGTAAAAGGCGCCGATGCAAGCTTGACGCGGTCGACCATGACGGGTGACTTCAGAATGGCGAATGGAGAGATCGACCTGCCCGCGTTGACCTATACCGTGCCAGGAGCGACCATCGACCTAAGCGGCACATACGGGGTTGATGGCGGCGCACTGAATTTTATCGGGACCGCCAAGCTGCAGGCTACGGTCTCACAACTGGTGGGCGGCGTAGCTGGATTCTTCCTCAAGCCCGCGGACCGGTTTTTCAAAAAAGATGGCGCGGGCACCGACCTTCCCATTCACATCTCGGGCACGCGCGAGGACCCGCAATTCGGAGTCGATTTCAACCGCATGCATGCGCCGCATCCGCAGCCGCCGGCCAACCTGCCGACGAACCCGCAGACAAGCCCGGCAGGAAGCTCTGCAGCGAATCCCCAATCGCTTCCTTGAAGCCGAATTGCAGCTGAAGTTTTCATCGCGAATATCTGTACTCCACTCGATGCTCCGATGTGATAGTTTGGCTTCCGACACACTGCTGCCGAATCAACGAGCAGCGGAACAACAGCAGTTTCGGAATTACTGTAGACCAAAAGCACGCGCTAAAGTGGATTTTTCCGCAGGAAAAAGCCGCCTTGCACGCCGCTCATGAAGACCTCGCAGATTCCGAAACTGCTATGAGAACTGGAGACCGCAATGCACTGGACCAAACAAAATGCACGCTGCGCCATAGCTCTTTTATTTGGAGCCATGGCGTTATCCGCCGCAGGCCAAGCCGCGCCTGCAAAGCCCGCAATCTACGCATCCGTCGGCGCTGCTTCATCGAGCGAACAGGACTGGTGGAAGAACGCTGTCATCTACGAGATTTACCCGCGCAGTTTTCAGGATTCGAACGGCGACGGCATTGGAGACCTGAACGGCATCACCGAGCGGCTTGACTACCTGAAGACTCTCGGCGTCGACGCCATCTGGCTCACCCCTGTCTATCCATCGCCGCAAGTCGATTTCGGTTACGACATCTCGGACTACGAAAACATCGATCCGCAATACGGCACACTCAAGGACTTCGATCACCTGGTGGCCGAGGCGGACAAACGCCATATCCGCATTCTGATGGACATGGTGATGAACCACACCTCCGACAAGCACAAGTGGTTCATGGAGTCCCGCTCGTCGCGCGACAATCCGTATCGCGACTGGTACATGTGGCATGACGGCAAGGGCGAAACGGCCACTGACAAAGGCGAGCCGCCGAACAACTGGCAATCGGACTTTGGCCACTCCGCATGGGAGTGGGATGAGAAGACGCGCCAGTATTACTACCACAAGTTCTATATCCAGCAGCCGGACGTGAACTGGAACAATCCCAAGATCCACCAGGCGTTCAAGGACATTATCGGATTCTGGCTCAAGCGTGGTGTGGGCGGATTCCGCTTCGACGCGATCACGACGCTCTTCGAAGACCCGGAGATGCGCAACGAAGATGTCATGCTCGACAAGGACGGCAAGTCGTATCTTAACGATTACGGCGACGTCGCGCTCAACGACACCCGCACCAACAACTTGCCCGGCACCCACCCGGTGATGCAGGAGATGCGCGCCTACACCGACACATTCGACTCGAACAAGTTTCCCGGCGCGCGCGTGCTCATCGGGGAAACTTACCTGCCCAACATCGCCGAGCTGGCCAAACAGTATGGAGAGCCGGGCAAGCCGGAATTTCAACTGCCGATGGATACGCAGGTGGGCTTCATCAACAAGCTGGATGTGGCGCAGTTCCGCTCCAAGCTTAACGACGTGGAGACCGAAGTCAACGGCAACACGCCGCTGCTGGTCTTCGACAACCATGACAATCCACGCCTCGACGCCCGCTATGGCGACGGCGTTCACGACACGGATATTGAGCGCGTCATCTCCACCATGCTCTTCGCCAGCCGAGGAGCAGCCTTGTTTTATTACGGCGACGAGATCGGCATGAAGACAACGCCGCCTACGCGCAAGGAAGATGTGAAAGACCCGGTCGGCCTGACCGGCTGGCCCAAGGACAAGGGACGCGACGGTGAGCGCACTCCCATGCAATGGAGCGACACGGCCAATGCGGGATTCACGAAGGCCGGCGTCACGCCTTGGCTGCCGGTTCCGCCGACTT
>JBEKVS010000003.1:50494-52692 GCA_049513795.1 Occallatibacter sp.
CGCATGGCGATAACGTCATGCTCGACACGGACAATACGAAGGTGCTGAGCTGGATGCGCCAAACCAGTGGAGCGCCGACCGTCGTCGTCGCACTCAACTTCACCGCCGACCCACAGACGGTAAGCCTCACTGTTCCGGGCGCTGACGGCAAGATGAAGACACTGCTGAAGACTCCTGGGGCAGCAGAACCGACCTCGCTCAGCCAGATTCAGCTTGGACCGTTTGGAGTTTACGTAGGCGAAGTTCAGTAGCGTCAAACTGGAATGAAACCCAAAACCCGGGTGCCCCATCCTTTCCGCATCTCTTCGCGGGAAGGGTGGGAAAGCACAAACTTCAAAGAGGGTCTGCTCAAGGTCACGCTAGTCGAAATCGGGCATCGGGGCGTCTGCTAGAGTCTTCAACTATGGGAGTCCGCACCAATCGATTCGCTGGCACCGTGGCCTATGCAGGAATTGCTATTCTGCTCTCCACAGCAGCGCATTCAATCGACGCACAAACCCCGGCCGCTCCACCGGCGTGGGCGCAACCGGGCTCGGCAACGCACACGCAGGTAGCCCCACCAACAGACTTCCACCGTCCCAGCAAGAACTTCGATACGCCCATCGGCATCTTCGACGGGCAATCCGATATTGGCAGCGCCATCGTGCCCGGCAGCGCCAGTTTTGATGCTGCGACTGGTCAGTACACGATCAACTCGGCCGGATACAACGTGTGGTACAACCGCGATGAGTTCCGCTTTCTGTGGAAGAAAATGTCCGGCGACGTTTCTCTCGCCGCAGACATTTCCTTCCCGGATCCCAAAGGTTACGGCGACCGCAAGGCAGTGCTCATCATTCGCCAGGACCTTGAGGATGATGCGAAGGAAGCAATCGTCGCGCTGCACGGCGCGGGCATGATTCAACTGGCTCAGCGTCCCGCGAAAAATGTCCGCGTAAAGGACATGGAGTATCGCCTCGGCGGCCGCGGACGGCCGGGCGGCGAGAGCCCGGACAGCCTGGTTCCGGTGATGGCTCGCCGAATCGGCATTGAAAAGCACGGCGACTCCTTCGCGCTCTTCGTCAGCGTCGAAGGCGAACCCATGCACCAGTTCGGGCCGACCATCGAACTTCATATTGACGGGACATTCTATGTGGGCATCGGATTCTGCTCGCACGTTCCGGACAAGTCGGACACAGCGATTCTGTCCAACATCGTCCTGATCAACTCTGCCGGCCAGGTTCATTAATCGACCTTCGGAGATTGTCAAGGCTGGGTGCCCCATCCTCGCAACGTTGTTCTTCTTGTCGCTAGGGTGGGCCGCAACGACCGTTCAGAACGCTGCCTTGCTCGCCTCCGCCCCACCGTGTTTGACTGGATGCCTGAAGGCGGACCGAACGCATGCCCTACATCCTCGCACTTGACCAGGGAACGACCAGCTCCCGCGCCATTCTCTTCGACGAATCCGGCTCCATTGCCGCCGTGGCGCAGCATGAGTTCGAGCAGTTTTACCCGCAGCCTGGCTGGGTTGAGCACGACCCGATGGAGATCCTCACCAGCCAGCTGAGCTGCGCCGTGGAAGTTCTCGCCAAGGCCGGCGCACGGCCACGCGACGTGGCCGCGATTGGCATCACCAACCAGCGCGAGACGGTGATTGTGTGGGATCGCGCCACAGGTAAGCCCATCCATCCGGCGATCGTTTGGCAGGACCGCCGGACCGCTCACGCCTGCGAAGCATTGGAGGCAAACGGCCACGGAGATAGCGTCTCCAGCCGGACAGGCTTGGTCCTCGACCCGTACTTTTCCGGGACAAAAGTCGCATGGATTCTCGATCATGTCCCCGGCGCTCGCGCGCGCGCCGACAAGGGCGAACTGGCCTTTGGCACCGTGGATAGCTGGCTGATCTGGCATTTGACGAGCGGCCATCGCCACGTAACCGACGTGACCAACGCTTCCCGCACTCTGCTCTACAACATTGTCAAAGGCGAGTGGGATGAGGAGCTGCTGCACATCTTCAATGTGCCCGCAAGTCTGCTTCCCGAGGTGGTCTGGTATCCGGCAACTGGATTGTGCGCGGGCGATGCGGCAAACGTCTTCGCTCAAAAGGCAACCTGTATCTGTGTGCATGTCGATCTCACTCAGATAGCGGAATCTCCACCGTTTTTGCCTCATGGGTGTGCGATTGGTATCTCCGCCCGCACTCCTTGCAAGGAACCCTGGTG
>JBEKVS010000004.1:0-82538 GCA_049513795.1 Occallatibacter sp.
CCGTCCTTATGGCCGACGACCATGATGTTCAACGTAGTGGCATTGCGCTCGGAGTAGGTGGGGTTGATGACAAACGCGCCATCCACACGCCCCACGCGCACCGCGCCAACGGTCGCGCTGAACGGAATATCGGAAAGAGCCAGTGCGCATGCGGCAGCATTGATGCCTACCACGTCGGGATCGTTTTCCTTGTCGGCGGAGAAGACCAGCGCGATGACCTGGGTCTCATTGCGGAAGCCCTCGGGGAACAATGGGCGGATGGGGCGATCGATCTGGCGGCAGGTGAGAACTTCCTTTTCGCTGGGCCGGCCTTCGCGCTTGATGAAGCCGCCGGGGATGCGTCCGCCGGCGTAGGTGTATTCGCGGTAGTCCACGGTGAGTGGGAAAAAGTCGATACCCTCGCGCGGGTCGGGAGACGCGACAGCGGTTGCCAGAACGACGGTTTCGCCCGTCGTGACCAGGGCCGCGCCAGAGGCTTGCTTGGCCATGCGCCCGGTCTCAAAGACCAGCCGCTTGCCGCCGGCAAGCTCGACAGCTACTTCATGCTTGGTAGACATAGAGTCCTCATTTCAGTTTTGTTGGCTTGGGAAACTTGTAGGGGGGATGCGGCCGATAGGGTTGTAGGGCCGGCGATGGGATTGGCTGCGCACAGGCTGCGCAGTCCAGAACTCTGCGGAATGCCCGGTAGCGATGACGCGCGCAGACTTCGGCGGGACAAACGAGCAGGGACCGCGAGCAGCCGATAGCTGTGCGTTGTCCCCGGCAGCGGTTCAAGGTCGCCAGGTACACCAAGGCCGCAGGTTCTTTTTAGAACGGGGGCCGTGACCCATACTCGGTCTGGGCGCTTCCAGGTCAAGGTTGGCTTTCCGACTACTTGCGGATACCGAGTTTGCCGATCACATCGCGATAGCGGTCGGAATCGTGCGCCTTCAGGTAGTCCAGTAGACGGCGGCGTTTGCTGACCAACTGCAGAAGCCCACGACGGGAAGCGTGGTCTTTTTTGTGAGTTTTGAAATGTTCGGTCAGTTCGCCGATCCGCTCACTCAAAATCGCAATCTGGACTTCCGGCGAGCCGGTGTCCGATGCATGAGTCCGGAAACGTTCAATCAGGGTAGTTTTCTTTGCAGTCGCCAGCACGGCGGTTGGTACTCCTCTTGTTTGCTCAGGTCCACTCTCAAGTGTCTAGTGTGAGATTACCATGAACGCCTCCCCGGACGCCATGTTCAGTCCGCTTCGAGGGTTCAGGTGGTCGAGGCTCTTCCCGGACCGCCGGCAAAGAGCCCGAAAGCAAACTTCCTGAACGCAAATCTCCCAGGCCATGCGAGGCGCCTTTCCGGCTACCGGTCCGGCGCCTGCGCGGATATACAAATCTCACCCTCGAGGATGGCCCAGGGCCTGCAACATCATCTCCGTATCGTGGAGCAGAAGCACGGCCGCCGCTTCGCTGATGCGGTCCCCATCCCGAAGCACAACCAGCTGGGACTCGATCCTTTCCAGGGTCGCCGCAGCTTTCTTCTTCTCCTCTACCGTAAGACGGGTGAAGCTCGACGGCAGCGAATTTGCTTCGGGTTCCAGTTCGGTCCTGCACTGTATGCACTCGGGATCGCCTTTGGCCAGTGCCACGAAACTGTCCCGGATGATCAGGGCCCAATTCGGTGAAAGCAGGCAGGCATGCGTGACGAGTTGATAGGTCGAGAAGTTCCCGATGAGACAGTCGGCCGCGATGAAGCCTGTGTCCGAGACAGATTGTGCGTTCTGAATGCTGAGGGCATGACCCTTGTGGAAGACATGGTGAACGAGACTGTTGAGATCCCGCAATTTATTTACGGGATCGTAGATGTAGCCGTCAGTAAGACCGGTATCAACACTCGGGTACCCATTGCCGACCGCGACGCCATAGTCGTCCAAGCCGTTGCATTGTGCTGCATATCCAATGTTTGTCGCGTAAGTTTCTGCTCCGGTATTTGACCAGATGGCAAACTGGGATACACCGTTCGATCCGCACGTTTCATCGTTGGATGAGAGAGCATATGGCGTGTCCGGCGGCCCGCCGAGATCTGCGCCGAACAGCGCAACCGAAACATCGGCTCCAAAGATGCAGCCGTTCTGGCCGGGCGAAAAAGGAATCGCCGTTCCGCACTCGCCGACGATCGTTCCGGCGTTGTTGATCGCGTACGCAGCAGCCAAAGTCCCCAGCGGAAGCGAATATCCGGGCGAAGTGTCCAGCAGCGAATTGGAAAACAACCAGTAGCCTTGCGAGCTGTATCCCACTACGGAATTGCTGTCATTCATCCCTGTTGCGCCGCCTATTCCCAGGTCGGCCCAGTTGGCGCCGTTCCAGAGATACGATTCTGTGTCGCCACCGGAAAGGACGTAGTTCACCACGAAGCTGCCGCTATCGTTGATGGCCACCGTTGCGCCGCCAAATTCCGTTCCTCCCGGCCATACGTCTTTCATGGTTCCGTTGAAGTAGAGAAAAGGATCGGAATGGCCGTCTCCAGGCACATCGGCGGTTCCCACAACCTGGCCTGCGTTGTTTACCGCGACAACAAAGCTGCTTGAGCCGCCAAGCGTGCCCAGATCGGTGACGGTGTATTCCTGCGACCACGCCAGGGCCGAAAACAGGGCTGGCATCGCGAGCACGAGCCAGAGTCGCGTGATTGCGAATAAGTTGCGGAGCTGATGGATACGCATATGGGTCTCCTTTAATGTGCGTGCATAACGCACTGCTTTAATGTGGGACGCCGGCCATGTTTTGTGACAGGTTTTGCAAAGGATTACGGAGATTTGGTTTGGGGGGCATCGCTGCCGGTGGGTTTTTCCAGTTACCCACCGACGCCTGCGCGGGAGCGCAAATTTCACGAGGAATACCGGCCCAGCGCCTGCAACGACATTTGCGTGTCATGGAGCAGCAGCTGGTACACCTGTTCATTGATTCGGCCCCCGTCCCAAAGTGCAACCAGCCGCGATCGGATCTCTTCCACGGTCACAGCTGCTTTGTTCTTCTCCGCTGCGGAAAGGCCGGTGAAGCTCGACGGCAAAGACTCCGCCTCCCGTTCCAGTTCGGTTTTGCATTGAACGCAGTCGGGATTGCTCTTGGCCAGGGCTATGAAGCTGCCGCGCATAATCTTCGCCCAATTGGGAGTCAGCAGGCAGGCGCGTGTTTCACTTGGCCTTTCGATCTGTCCAAACAGGCAATTGGCGGCAATGAAGCCGGTGTCAGAGATCGCTATGGCATTCTGAATGGTGACGCTGCGGCCCTTGATCGAGTCCTTTTGAACCAGCCCGTCCAGAAGGCGCATACCGTTCACGGGATCGTAGACGAGCGCGAACGTCGAGGTAGGGGTGGTGGGGTAATAGGCGCCGACCGCGACGCCGGAATCGTTCAACCCATTGCAATACGCTTCAATATTGGGGTCGTAATAGTAGGTCTGTGTTCCATTATTCGACCAGATCGCAAATTCGGCTTCATAGTCCATGCCGCACGACGTGCCGTCCGCGCGGATGGCGAAGGTCGGACTACCCTGAGCCTGGTTTCCGAGAATGTAGGGAGCATCGCTCGGTCCGATCACGCAACCCTCCGAATAATCCCCTGGATCTGTCGGCGCGCACATGCCGATAATCAACCCGGCGTCGTTGATTGAATAAGGACTGAAGCCTGCATCGAAGTACGGCCCGGGAAGGGTGTAGGCGGGATTCGTGTTGAGCTCGTAGTTGGTATATACCCAGTAGCCTTGTTCACCGCCCGCTCCCACCACGGTGTCGCTATTGTTCATGGCAGCCGCGCCGCCGATTCCCAGGTCGGCCCAGTTCGTGCCGACGTTAATGAACGACTCCGTGGCGCCTTGGGCGTTGAGGGTGTAGTTCACCACATAGTGGCCAATGTTGTTGATGGCTACCGTCGTTCCGCCAAACTCCGTGCCTCCCGTCCAAACATCCGTCATAGTCCCGTTGGAATAAAGAAATGGATCGGAGTGGCTGTTTCCCGCAATCGCCGCAGTGCCCACAACCTGGCCGGCATTGTTTACCGAGGTAGCCAAGCTGGTTGAGCCGCCCAGCGCGCCCAAATCGGTCCAGGTATATTCCTGCGCCGATGCCGAGACTGAAAACAGGACAGGAATGGCCAGCGCAAGCCAAAGGCGGCGCGGTGAGATTGCAAAGGAATGACGTCGCAGATCGATAAGCATAATGGGTCTCCTTTAGAGTTCGCCTGTGGCGCACTGCTTTAATGTGGGAGCCCAACGATCTTTTGTGACAAGTTCAGCAAGAAAATTTGAAAAAGGTGCGGAGTTGGATTTGCCGATCATGATCTGGTTTATGCGGGCTGCTATTGCCCTGCGCCAAGCCAGTAATTCGCCCGCGCCACAACCCGCGCCCCATAATCCTGCGCCGTTTTCACACGGATCGTATGCAGCCCAGGCTTCGGGTCCGACGGGCTGAAGGTAATCAGATACCGGTTGCGCGCATGCTTGGCCGCGTCAACGACACGCTGCTCGAAGGCCTTGTCGCCGGTGAAGGTGTTGTACTCGCCGCCGCTCATGCCGGCGATCTCCTTGGCTACGTTCTTCTTGAACGCTTGCGGGATCATGGCCAGAGATGAAATCGGATTCATGATGCGGTCGTCGCCGGAGTCCTTCACATCGTGCAGAAACTCGGCCTTCGATGGCGAAAAAGAAATGCTCAACACCAGCACGTCGGAGCGTCCAATTTTCTTAGCCAGCTCCTCCGGCTTGGTGTGTTTGCTGCCGTGATCGCGTTTCTCGCTCACCAGCAGCAGCACGCGGCGAAACTGCTTGGGCTGGTCTTCTAGCAGGTCAACGGCGTAGCTGACGGTGTCGAGTATGGCGTCGCCGCCGTTGCCCGGTTGCAGATGCTGCAGCGCGTCGCCCACCTCTTCGCTTGAGTGGGTGTAATCCTGAATCAGGTGCGGGACGGAATCGAAACCCACCAGCGCCGCCTGACTCTGGCCGTCGGAGAGAAACAAATCGAGCAGCGGCCCGAGCTTGGCCAGCTTGTCGAACTCGAGCGCGCTCACCCCGCCCTCTTCAACAGCAACCACCAGAGCAACGGGAGCTGTGTCCATCTCCTCCTGAACGCGAATCTTCTGCCGCACGCCGTTGTCTTCGAGAACGAAATCGTCCGGCTTGAGGCCGTAGACGATTCCGCCGCCGCGCTTTTCGACCAGCGTGGGGACGAGCACTTCATTGGTGGTGACGCGCAGCGTGGGCGTATCGGGGTGAGCGCCTGGCATCGGCAGTGGCGGCTCCGCAGGCGGGATCTGCTGTGCCGCGGCCGTCGCGCCGGTCATGATTATTGCGATCGCAATCAGGCCCACATGGCTTGTTGCAATATTCATGCGGAAAGCAACTCCATGGTCAAAGGATTCGAAGGAATATCAGAAATATGTTTCCTGCATTACCGGTTCATGCCCGCTTGCGCACTTCCTTGTCCAAGTGCCCCGTCCAGGCCAGGAAACTCAAAAGCTCCCACCGCGAGGTCCAGATGAACTTGAATATTTTGCGGGGAGTGAGACTCTCCGCGCGTTGGCCGGAATAGGTCTCCACGCGCCAGCGCAGGTATTCGCTTCGCCAGGGAGCAAACCGATGACCACGTGTTGCGTTCCACAGGAACCGTAGCGCGGTGAACAAGGTGTGTCCTTCGCATTCAGTATAGACGGGGCTGGAATCATATCGAAACCAGGCGCGCAAAGGCTCATGGACGTTCGACGCTTTCCGAGCCATACGCCTTGACGGATTCGGCTCGTCGAAAGGGGGCGAAAGCCGCAGCTCCTACTGAAGATGACTGAACAAGCTATTCGAAGCCGCGTCGAGTTGCGAGATCACGGCCTCAAGCGCGGTTTGCTGCGTTTCGTCGAGTGAGAGCGATGTGGAGACCTGGGCTACATCGGCTTGCATCAAGTTGGTCTGTGCGGCGGTCAATTGGGTCTGGTCGCTGGTGACCGCATCAGAAGCGGCGGTGATCTGGGTGATGGAGTTATCAAGGGTCACCCGCTGCTGTGAAACGTAGTTGAGCGACGTGCTTAACGCCTGCGTATCCGCAACCGCCTGCGTCGTGTCGACCGTTCCGGTAGAGTAATCGGCAACCAGGCTGTTCAAGGCTGCGAAGACGCTATTTGTACCGCTCCCCAGGAAGATTTGATTGCCGGGGACATTCAACTGAATCTTCTGCCCGTTCGGCGTCTCCAGGTAGTTCACATCCTGGTCGCCGTTGTAAGTCGTGATGGCGGGAGAAGTTCCATTTGAAGTGGTAAAGGGCGACGTCGAAGTTTGCCCGCCGGCGAAAATGTACTGGCCTTCGAAGCTGGTGTTGGCCAGCGACGTGACTTCGTCGAGAATCCCGGCTATCTGGTTCCCGATGGCACGGATGTTGCTTGGGTTCAAGGTCCCATTATTGGCGCTGGTGGCGAGCGAGATAGCCTGCGTGAGCTGCGTCACCACGCCGCCCAGCGTGGAGTCAGCCACCTGCAACTGGCCCGTGACCAGATCGGAACTCTGCGTGAAGGTATCATCCTGCTGCAGTTGATTCAGCAGCAGCACGTTCTCGCCCGAAGCCACAGGGTTCTGGCCCAGCGATGTGATGCTCACGCCACTCGACAACTCAGCCGTCAGTTGCTGTTCGCTGGCCTGGGCAGTGTCCAGCGAGCCCACCAGGTTCGATACATAACTCGGATCCACCCGCATTGAATTCCTCCCCAGGCTGCAATCGGTCGCTCTTGGCCGGCCTCGAACGCCAACGCTTCGACCGCCTCAGTCAAGTGACCGTCGTCTGTTCACCCAGGTTCAACGCCGAGGTCATGATGGTATTCAGCAGGTTGAATACCTGTGAAGCTGCCTGATAACTGTTTTGCAGCGTGGACATGGCCGCTGCTTCGTCGTTCAGGTTGACGCCCGAGAGTGCGTTGTTTTGCGTCTGCAACTGGGTCACGGACGCGTTCTGGGCCGTGTTCTCCGCCTGCACGCCTGAGACGGTCGCGCCCAATGTCGAAACAAAGTTGGAGTAAAAGTTGATCGGCGTCTGGCTATTCACAATCGCATTGTTGGCCAGTTGCGCCATGGCCGTCGCATTCGAGTTATCGCCCGTTCCCTGCCCGAGTGACGCAGCGGAGATTTGATTGGGGTTCGTCATCAGGACGGTCATAGCCGCCGCGCTGCCCGCCACCTGCGCAGGTTGACTGAAGATGTAGAGCGGATTGGCAGCCGTCCCCGTGGTCCCGTTGAGATCGGTGCCCGTGTTGTTCAGCGCATTCACCGAAGTGGAGACGGTATAGGCCAGTTGATCGAGCGTGTTGAGCGCGGAGGGTATGTCCTGGTCGCGCGCCGTCAGATATCCACCCAACTCACCGCCTCCCGTTGCCAGTGCGGCGGTAACGTCGGCCGTCCCCATGAAGAAGTGCGTGACTCCGGCGACTGGACCGCTGGTCAGCTGATAGCTCGAATCTCCGGCGACCATCAGTTGCCCTGAGGTGGTGGTGATGGAAAGACCGTTGTTTTCGGTCTTGATCTGGTTCACTCCGATCAACTGCGAGAGCTGGCTGATATCTTCGCTGCGCTGGTCTTCGAGCGTTCCCGCGTCGGCATTGGGAGAATTGGTCTGGATCTGCAAATTCAGCTGGGCAATGGCGCTGGTCAGCGAGTTGACCTGGCTGGTGACTCCGGACGCGTCCTGGCTGAGCGCGGCGCTCTGTCCGTTGAGGCTTGCGGCGGCGTTCGAGACATCCCCTGCCAATGTTTTCGCCGACGCCAATACCTCTTCCCGCAGCGAGTTATTGGTTGGGTTGGCTTCAAGGGACGCAAATGAACTGAAGAAGCTGGTGATGTCGCTGCCGATGTCCCCCGCCGTGCCGGAGGCTGACCCTGAGTCAGGTGGAAACAGGGCCTGCACGCTATCCAGAGCGGTGAGCCGCGAGCCTGACGCGGCAGCCATTTGCTGCTGCTGATCGAGCCGCGCCGTCAGTACGCTGTCGCGCAGCGATGTAGCTCCGGTCTCCGATACGCCGTCGCCGGTCAAGATTCCACCGATTTGGACAGGCTGGTTCTCCTGCCAGTTGGGCACTTCCTGCGTATAACCGGGCGTGTTGGCGTTGCCCACGTTGTTGGCCACAATGCTCAGCGCCGACTGCCTTCCGCGCCGCCCCATCCCAGCGCCTGCGCCTCGCTATATTCGAGACGCCCCTCGCGCATCGCGCGCAGTCGGCTCATCAAGCCCAGGTTGCCTCGCGTAACTTCGAGCACCCGGGCCAATATAGCCATCTCTTCAGCCGCCTGGCGTGCCTGGACAGCCAATGGCCCGCAGC
This sequence comes from Occallatibacter sp., assembly GCA_049513795.1. GTDB lineage: Bacteria > Acidobacteriota > Terriglobia > Terriglobales > Acidobacteriaceae > Telmatobacter. The sequence continues at coordinate 8,315 of JBEKVS010000004.1, forward strand.
CTTCCGGATCCGCAGGGCTCTGGTCTTGGCATGTCTCCCGGCTCACCTTCCCAACGCGGTCCCGGTTCAGGGATGCGCATACCAACGCCAGTTCTTCCAGCCGACCTACATCCAACATTGCCAGCGCCTGAGAGGCATCGGCCGCCAGCAGCTTCAGGGACGGAAGGTCCATTTCCTTGCAGCCCCTTTCCAGATGGTCCGCTTCCGGATGCTTCCAGCGCTTGCCCGTCTCCTGCATGGCCGGCAATCCTTCCTTTCCGCTTTTTGAAGCTTCAGGCGACCTGGCGTCGCGGGTGGCCAACCCCTATCCAAGCGGCAAACGCGGCCTATTGCTTCAAGGGCATCATGGCTTCCACCATCTTCGACGCCACCGCCGATGGCGCAACGTTGTAACTGCCCGAAGCCAGCGCTGCCTGGATGCTGTCCGCTTCTCGGCATCTGCGCCAGCCGTGGGACCAACTCCCGGCTCGGTGGGCGGAAGAGGCAGTGTTTGTGCTGTGGCCATGCAACGGGAATCGAGGCAGATCGGTATCCAAAAGAGGAAGAGAAGGATTGGAAAGATCACAGCTTGACTCAAGATCGGGCTATAGCGGCCGAGAGCGAGTGACGGTCGAGAGTCATGCCGGCGATCCACATCGCTGCTACACTGAAAGTGAACCGCTGGATGCGATTTGAATGCCCGCCTGCCTGTCCTGTACGAATTGCGGACGAATCGCGGTACGGGCCGCGCAGCCTATCTCGGATCGCTCGAAATCGAGGTTGAACACCATGACGGAACTGAACGGAACAAGCTTCACAGGCACCAGCCTGCGTCTGAAAATCGGACTAGCTGAAATGCTCAAGGGCGGCGTCATCATGGACGTGATGAACGTGGAGCAGGCGCGCATAGCCGAGGAAGCCGGCGCCACATCGGTAATGGCCCTCGAGCGCGTCCCGGCCATGATCCGCGCCGAAGGCGGCGTGGCCCGCATGGCCAAACCCAGCCTGATCAAGCAGATCATCCAGGCGGTCTCCATTCCCGTCATGGCCAAGGCGCGCATCGGCCACTTCGCCGAAGCGCAAATCCTGCAACAACTCGGCGTCGACTTCATCGACGAAAGCGAAGTCCTCACCCCCGCTGACGAAGCCCACCACATCGACAAGCACGCCTTCACCACACCGTTTGTCTGCGGAGCGCGCAATCTTGGAGAGGCGCTACGCCGCATCGCCGAAGGCGCAGCCATGATCCGGACAAAAGGAGAGGCGGGCACCGGCGATGTCGTCCACGCCGTCCAGCACATGCGCCAGATCACCCGCGAGATGCGAGCACTGACCGTGCTTTCCGAGCAGGAGCTTTACAAAGCCGCCAAGGACCACCAGGCGCCTTACGAATTGATCCGCATGGTGGCCAAAACCGGGAAGCTGCCCGTTCCCAACTTTTCCGCTGGCGGCATCGCCACCCCCGCCGACGCCGCGTTGATGATGCAGCTAGGCGCCGAGGCCATCTTTGTCGGTTCCGGAATCTTTATGAAGGAACGCGCCACGCCTCTCGACGTCGAGAACGACCCCAAGGAGCGCGAAGAAGCCGTCTCCCGCGCCAAGGCCATCGTCACCGCCACCACCCACTACGACGACCCCAAGATCCTCGCTGAAGTCAGTGAGCAAGTCACCGGAACCATGAAGGGCTTGGCCGCCGCCGGATTAGAAGAGTCCCAACTCCTCCAAACCCGCGGCTGGTAGGATTTGCCATCCAGGCAGACGCTCGCTCTCCGCTCGCAGGAGGTTCGTCGCTTGCCTATCTTCGCGCTAGAAATAGCGCAACGATGTGTCACCCCGCATGAACGGCGCAAGCGAGTCTGGAGGGAGCAGGGGCCTTCAGGCCCCTGAATCGAACGAATCGACGGGGCGGCCTTTAGGCCCGGCATACCCGCAGCGATTGCCCGCCATTCCGATCCGGTCGTAGAAGCTCTGGCCAGCTAGTCCAGCGAATGATTCAGTCGCTCTGGGTTGCCTTTCGCATTACATTGGCCAACGCGGTCGTCGCGCCGCGCCGAAGGCGGCTGCCTCACCGCAGGTGATTCAATAAGTCGATCTTCACATCCCCATCCGGAAACACTGCGCGAATCTCCAGCGATCCGCCCATCGCTTCCACGTAGCTGCGCAGGGTGCTGAGGTACATGTCGGTGCGCTTTTCCAGCTTGGAGATATTGCCCTGGTCCATCTTCAGCACTTCGGCTAAACGGGTTTGCGTCATCTCGCGGGCATGGCGAAGTTGGTGCAACGGCATATTCCGCAACTCCTCTTTGGCTCGAGCAGCATTACGCGCCCGGCGTTCCGGAGACATCTTCGCCCGCAACTCTTCAAACTTTCTTGCCATTCTATGACTCCTCTCCGAGTTCGCGCAGATGCTGCGCGTAGATTGCATCCGCCTTCGGTACGAAATCCCGGTACCAACGGGGATTCCCCGTCTTGTCCCCGCCGATGAGCAGAACTCCAGTGCGTCTTGGATCGAATGCATACAGCACGCGGTAGGGGCGGCCCTCATGCTGAATTCGCAACTCGCGCATGTTGGGAAATTGTGAATCGCGCATTGTGTCGGCATAGGGCCTGGTCAGCGCCGCACCAGCATCCTCAAGCATGTTCACGGAGGAGTCGATGCTATCTTGTTCTTCGACCGTCAGGCCATCCCACCATTCACCGAATTCGTCCGTGAAGTTCGACTTCCCAGGCCATGTGTAATTATGTACTTATCTACATATATCGTCAAGGGAATACTTCCCGGCCGATGCCGGCCCGTCCCCGATCCACCCAAGGAGCCGAGGGCCCCCATCCTTGTCACAATTTCATCGTGGAGGGGGTGGGAAACCACGAACCCCAACCATCCGCTTTCGGATTCGCTCATCCCTCTCACCTCAAGGTCCGGCGGCGGCTGCCCACCGCAGGTGCTTGCAGATAATTTCCCGTTCTTCGCGCACAATGGTACTGGGGAGATGAGCCCGGTCTATTTCGTCGGATATCCGCCCGGTCCGTACCCAAGGCGCACACCCCACCCCCTCCCCCGTTTTGGCCCCACCTGAATGAAAGGGAAAAGGTGACCCATCGGTTGAAAGGACTTACGCGTTCCAGTTTTGGAGCTCAGGCGAGCGAAAGGCGAGCGGTCTGCCCCGCCGCGGTGGTGGTGGACATGGTCAGATGACTAGTGTTATGACTACATGAGGAGTATTCCATGTCCTGGCCGGTTTACGATGCGAAGGCGCGCTTCAGTGAGTTCCTTGAGACTACGCTCAAGGAGGGGCCGCAGGTGATCACCCGTCGGGGAGTGGAAACTGCTGTGCTGGTGCCGATTGACGAATGGAAGCGCCTTCAGGCCCAGGCGAGACCGTCCATCAAGGATGTTCTCCTCGACCCGAATGGGCCGCATGACCTCGATATTCCTCCGCGAAGGCAACTTCGTCTGCGCCCGTTCGTGTTTGAGGATGAAGGTTAGATTGTGTTCCTGCTCGATACGAACGTGATCTCAGAGCTTCGAAGAGGAAAACCGCACGGTGGTGTTGCCGCGTGGTTTGATCGAGTACGTGCCGAATCCATTCAGATTCCTGCGGTCGCGATTGCCGAATTGCAAGACGGCGCCGAGATGACACGGATACACGACCCCGACAAAGCAAGAGAGATCGAGCGTTGGATTGATCGAATCATGCAGACTTTCGTGGTGATTCCGATGGATGGCGCGATCTTTCGAGAGTGGTCCCGCTTGATGGTGAACAAGTCCGTCGATCTGGCAGGAGACGGCATGATTGCGGCCACGGCGCGGGTTATGCGCCTCGTCGTTGTCACCCGAAACATAAAACACTTCGCGTCTTTCAACGTGGAAGTGTTCAACCCTTTCGAATATTCACGCGAGGAAAGAAGTTGACCCAAATCTTAAAGGCAAGGATCGGCGTGCTGGCCATCCAAGGTGACTATGCGGCGCACGCCCAGGCACTTGCGGAGGCTGGCGCCAATCCAATCGAAGTCCGGAAGCCGGAGCAGCTTGACGGCCTGGACGGGTTGATTCTTCCCGGCGGAGAGTCGACGACTGTGCTTAGATTCCTGGAGAAACTGCACTTCTTTGAGCTACTAGCCGACTTCTGTGGAAAAAGGAAGTGCGCAACCCGCCGCAGCATTCCTTGGGACTGCTCAATGCAACCGTGGAACGCAATGCCTATGGCCGGCAGATCGACTCGACCATCCTTACAGCCGAGACGGAGCTGCCAGGTGGCCCGCTGGAGATGGTGTTCATACGCGCACCACGGCTGGTGCAAATCGACAGCGGCGTCGAAGTGCTGGCGCGGCGCGAGGGTTCGCCGGTGCTGGTGCGGCAAGGAAACATTCTGGCTGCCACCTTTCATCCCGAGCTCTCTCAGGACCGGCGCGTTCACCGGCTCTTTGTCGAGATGGCGGCCGGCAAGCCGGCGCAATAGCGTTCGGTTGTGGAAGTCAGAAGCCGCAGTTTCCCTCTGTGTGGGACCTCCCGGTAAAATTGCTTTGAACCTCATCGATTCCGGATGCGTCCAAACTAAAGAGCGTGTAATCTCACCTCACAGAGGCTCTCTGCATGCCCTCCATCTTCACGCCCACACCGTCAGAGACAGAACGGCGAGAACCGGGAAAGCCCCCTGTCGACCGGCGCCCGACCGGTGGCGGGGGCGGGGGCGATGACGAATGGAGAAATGAACAACGGGGTCCACGCGAGCTTCTGCACCGGATCCGGTTCTTTGTGCTCTCCGCCCTGGCGGCCGACACGCTTTTCTTCGCCGTGCTGGTGTTGTTCTTCTTTGCTCGCCAGGCGGGCATGCGGATGGACCCGCGCACGCACGAGTTTGTGGGCGACTGGCGGCCGATTCTGCTGCCGTCCATCCTCTACCTGAACACGGCTTTGCTGATTCTGAGCAGCCTGACGATGGAGCGGGCACGCCACAACATCTTCCGGGAGATCGATGTGCTGGAAGAGTGGCTGGGCCTGGGCCGGCCGGCGCTGCGCGCTACCCTTCCCTGGGTTGGTGCGACGCTGGTTCTGGGATTGCTCTTTCTGGCTGGACAGGCGGCGGCCTGGAAGCAGTTGACCGCGCAAGGTTTTGCCTTTGATCGCTGGTCGACGCCGGCCAGCTATTTCTTTTATGTGATTACGGGACTGCACGCTGCGCACTTGATACTGGGCGTGCTGGCTCTGCTCTTGTGCCTATGTGCGCTGGGCTGGTTCAAACGTGTTGAATACCGGCAAATCACGGTGGACGCTACTGCGTGGTTCTGGCACACGATGAGCGTGGCCTGGCTGGTGCTGCTGGGGGTGCTTGCGCTTGGACAGTAGTTTCCGTCACCGCCTGTTCGGCTCTCCGCGGCAGTCTCACGAGACGGATGGTGAGGAAATTTAAGCCCGCCGGGCGTGCAATTTAGCAAACAGATTACGCTGTGTGCGTAAACATTTGAATACCGCCGAGATCGCGCCGCTGCCTTGACGGGATGAGGCTGAAAACCTAAGCTCAAACCAGCGTCCTGTTCGATAGGGTTCGGTATTGGTGAACCTCGTGGGCGCAAATCGAATGAATCTTCCGGGCGGTGTTCCGGACTGGACAACGATGGTCCCCTATTACTGGCAATATCTCCCGCTGTTCATGCAGATCCTGGCAGTAATCTTGCTCGGACTGGGAATCGTGACGGCTTCGTGGTTCGTGGGACGGCACCGCAACACGACCACCAAACTGGCCGCATACGAGTGCGGTATCGTGGCCGTTGGCGATGCGCGCGGCCGCTTCAGCGTTCGCTTTTACCTGGTGGCCGTACTGTTCATTCTGTTCGATGTGGAAGCGGTCTTCATGATGCCCTGGGCGGTGATCTATCGCAAACTTCCATCGATCACCGGAAGCAGACTTTTCGGTTTCTGGGAGATGCTGGTGTATCTGGGCTTTGTGGCCGTCGGTCTCTACTACATCGTGCGCAAAGGCGTGCTCAACTGGAGCCAGGACAGGGCGGACCTTTAGATGAGCCAGTCTTCAAGCACCCCATTGTTTGGCAAAGCCGCTGTGCTCGAAGGCCTTGCTGAACATCCCGCCATCAAGGCCATCCTTGCCTGGAAGCCGGAGACGCTGACAGATGCCAAGTTCGACTTCGATGAATTGACGCTGACCATTGCAGCAGAGGAGATTCGTTCCGCTTGCGTGACAGTGCAGGCTGCCGGGTACAACTTCTTCGAGGACATGACAGCTGTTGACTGGTTCCCGGCCTCGCCCCGGTTTCAATTGAGTTACCACATTCTTTCCCACGCCTTCAAGGAGCGCATTCGCCTGCGCGTGATGCTGGAAGGCGCAGGCCCGGCTGTCGAGTCCATTGTGCCTGTGTGGGCCGGAGCCAACTACTACGAGCGCGAAGTCTTCGACCTATTCGGCATTCGCTTTGAAGAACATCCCAATCTGCGCCGCATCATGATGCCCGACGAATGGGTCGGCCACCCGTTGCGCAAGGACTATCCGGTGGAGGGCTATAGATAGATGAGTAATCCTGCAGGCATGCCCGTCCTCGAGCCGGCCGAAGGCGCCAAAGACCAGCACATGGTCATCAACATGGGGCCGCAGCACCCTGCGACGCATGGCGTTCTGCGCCTGGTACTGGAGATCGACGGGGAGATTGTGGTTCGCATCTATCCCGAGATCGGATACCTGCACACGGGGATCGAAAAGACCTGCGAGGCCAAGTTCTATCAGCAGGTAGTACCGCTGACCGATCGCATCAATTATCTCGATCCGCTGTCGAATAACCTCTGCTATGCGCTGGCCGTGGAAAAACTGCTCGGTTTGGAGATTCCACCCAAGGCGCAGTGGATGCGCGTATTGCTGGCCGAGTTGAGCCGCCTGAACTCGCACCTGATCTGGCTGGGCACGCACGCCATGGATATTGGTGCGCTCACGGTTTTTCTTTACACCTTTCGCGAACGCGAGGATATTCTGCGCCTGTTTGAAGCTGTGGCCGGCCAACGCATGATGACCAGTTACATTCGCATCGGCGGCTTGTCGATGGAACCGCCGCTCGATTTTCTGGATCGCGTGCAGGCCTTCATCAAGACGTTCCCGGAGAAGATCGACGAGTATTCCAACCTGCTCACCGGCAACCCCATCTTCCGCAACCGGCTCAAGGGCGTGGGGCATCTCTCTGCCGAAGATGCGATTGCGCTGGGCGTGACCGGGCCGCCGTTGCGCGCATCGGGAGTGGACTTCGACCTGCGCCGCGATATGCCGTATTCGAGTTATGAGAAGTTTCAGTTCCATGTGCCCGTGTCGAACGATTGCGATTGCTGGGCGCGTTATGAAGTGCGGCTGATCGAGATGCGCGAGAGCGTGAAGATCATTCAACAGGCTCTCGACGGCATGCCGGAGGGCGCGGTGAAAGCCGACGCGCCGAAGATCGTGCTGCCCGATCGCGAGAAGATGAAGACGCAGATGGAAGCATTGATCCATCACTTCAAGATTGTGACCGAGGGCTTCGCAGTTCCGGCCGGCGAGGTGTTTGTGAACATCGAATGCGGCCATGGGCAGACCGGCTACTACGTGGTCTCCGACGGCACGGCCAAGCCTTACCGGGTACACATGCGCTATCCATCGTTTCCGACCTTGCAGGCCCTGGAGCCGATGTGCAAGGGACGCATGCTGGCGGATGTGGTAGCCGTAATCGGGTCGATTGATATTGTGCTGGGGGAAATTGACCGGTGACGAATTCAGGGAATGAGGGACTTAGGAGCTAGGGGCCAGAGACTGAGGAAATTCGGCTTGGGAGAAGGAGATGTAACTAACCAACGTTCAGTGGAGAATGAAGAGAGATTGTATGTTGAGTTATGGGTTTCACTCGCTTCCCTGCTCCGCAGTTATACCGCCGCGCATGGGCTGAACGGTAACAGGCAGGCGACAGTCGAGTTAGGCGAGGATAAGATTCTGGTACGGCATAGCAACCAGTGGCTCGATCTAAGCCGGTTGGGCAGCGAAGTAACCTGGCTACGCGAGGATGGAAGGTCGGGAAGATTGCACTTCACCGAGCACGGAAGGTTGGACGCGGCAGGAGCCGGTTTAACTTCGACAGATGGGGAAGAGATGGATATGACAGCCGAAAGATGGGCGCGGGAACTGATGACGCGAGAGTTGCCGCTGGAGTCGCCGCAATGAGTCCAGAGACCATGAGCATCTTTTCTCCCAAGTTGGCAGCACGCTTCGACGCGCTGGTGGAGAAGTATCCAGTGCGGCGCTCGGCGCTGGTGCCCATGTTGCTCTATGCGCAGGACGAGATCGGGTATCTGTCCGACGCCGTGATCGCTGAAGTGGCAGAGCGCATCGGCATTACCGAGCTCGATGTGCGCAACGTGGCCACGTATTACTCCATGCTGCGCTTCAAGCCGGCAGGCAAATATAACGTGCAGGTCTGCACCAATATCAGCTGCATGCTGCGCGGGGCTTATGACTTATATGAACGATTTCAGGAGGAGTTAGGCATCGGACACAAGGGAGTTACCGCCGACGGAGTCTTCTCGCTGGAAGAAGTCGAATGCATAGGCGCCTGTTGCTGGGCTCCGGCCATTCAAGTGAACTACGACTTTCATGACGATCTAACTCCGGATCACGTGCCCGGCGTTCTGGACATCTATCGCGGCAGGGCCGTAGGGGGCGTGAACCATGCCTAGGCTCGTCTCCCATCCCGATGAAGTGAAGTTGGTGAGCAAACGCTTTGGCCTGGGCGCCGCGCAGATTGATCGATACATTGAACTCGGCGGCTACGAGGCGACGAAGAAGTGCCTGGCGCAAGGGCCGGATTTATTTCCGGCCTGGATTATCGAAGAGATGAAGGCCAGCGGCCTGCGCGGGCGCGGAGGCGCTGGCTTTCCGACTGGCCTCAAATGGTCGTTCGTTCCCAAGCAATCAACCACGCCGAAGTACGTGCTGGTCAATGGCGACGAGAGCGAGCCGGGAACTTGCAAAGATCATCTGATCTTTCTTCATGACCCTCACGCAGTTATCGAGGGCACCATCATTGCCGGCCTGGCCATTGGCGCCAAGACTGGCTTCATCTACCTGCGTGGCGAGTATCGATATCTGCTTGAGATTATGGAGAAGGCCGTCGCGGATGCTTACGCCAAGGGATTTCTGGGCAAGAATATTTTTGGGTCGGAGACGGAATTTCAGGTGATCACCCAGTCCGGCGCGGGTGCGTACGAGGTGGGTGAGGAGTCGGCGCTGATGGAGTCGCTCGAAGGCAAGCGCGGCGTGCCGCGTATCAAGCCGCCCTTCCCTGCGGTCGTTGGCCTTTATGGCGGGCCGACAGTGATCAATAACGCTGAGACGATTGCGACTGTGCCGCATGTGATTGACATAGGCGGTGCGGCTTTTGCGGCCATTGGGTCGCCTCGCAACGGGGGCACGCGGCTGTTCGGCTTGAGCGGCCACGTGGAACGCCCCGGTGTTTACGAGCTGCCCATGGGCTACAACCTGAAGAAGATGATTTATGAAGTCGGCGGCGGCATCCGCGGCGGACGCAAGTTGAAGGCTGTGGTTCCGGGAGGGTCGTCCACGCCGGTTTTGCTGCCGGAAGAAATTGAGAACCTGGGCATGGACTTCGACCAAGTGGGCAAGGCCGGATCGATGCTGGGCTCGGGCGGCGTAGTGGTGATCGACGACCAGACGTGCATTGTCGAGTTTGCGCTGCGGACGATCAGCTTTTATCAGCACGAAAGCTGCGGCTGGTGCATTCCCTGCCGCGAGGGGACCGACTGGCTGAAGAAGTCGCTGACGCGTTTTCACGCCGGATTCGGCGTGGCCAAGGACATCGACAATATTCAATACCTCGCGGAAAACATGATGGGCCGCACCTTCTGTCCGCTGGGCGATGCCGCGGCTATGCCTACGATCGGATTCGTGAAGAAGTTTCGCAAGGAGTTTGAAGACCATTTGAACGGCAGGCCTTGCCCGTTCGCAAAACATGTTGAGATGGCAGTGATCTAAAGGCTTTCGACAAAAGATCGGGAAATCCACTTGGATGCTTTGAACTCTGCTCCACTTTCTCCAGGCAGATCATGGAGAATCGATGAAAGTCCGGGACCTGATCAAGAAGATCGAACGAGATGGGTGGCGATACATGTACACAACCGGGAGTCATCGACATTTCAAACACCCTGAGAAGCCGGGTAAGGTCACAGTTCCCGGGCACCCATCCGACGAAGTAACTCCCGGTACTCTAAAATCGATTCTGAAGCAGGCAGGTTTGCAATGAAACAAAGGTTCCTGGTGGTCTACGAACACGGAAAGCGGAACTACGGAGGTTTCGCTCCGGATATTCCGGGGTGCATATCGACCGCAAAAACTCTGTTGGATATGCGTCGTCTGATGCGCGAGGCATTGGAGTCCCACTTGGAATTCATGGCTTCCGACGGCGATCCGATGCCAACGCCAGTTACCACGAGTTTCGATTTATCCACGGTTTATGACCCTGACGGCGAGGTGGATCACTACGTGTTGGAGATGTTGGAAATCAATGTTCCTGTTTCCAGGCAAACCAGAGAACCAATGACGGCCTAGGCGCCGCAAAAGGAATGACCGGGTCCAACGAATGGCAGACGTAACCTTCACAGTTGACGGAAAGAAGCTGACGGCTCCCGCGGGCATGTTGCTCATCGATGCGTGCCGCAAGGCGGGCATCGAGATTCCTGCGTTCTGCTATTACCCCGGCCTCAGCCTGCAGGCAGCCTGCCGCATGTGCGTGGTGCGCCAGGAGAAAGTGCCCAAGCTGCAAACAGCCTGCACGACAACAGTGGCCGAGGGACAGGTCTTTGTGACCGAGTCGCCGGAGATTGCGCAGGCGCGCAAAGCGACAATTGAGTTGCTGCTTGGCAATCATCCTCTCGACTGCCCGGTGTGCGACGCGGGCGGCGAGTGCGAACTGCAGGATATGACCTTCAAGTACGGCGCGGGCGAGAGCCTCTATACCGAGGCCAAGCAGCATCGCGATGAGCAGCAATGGTCCCCGGCGGTTTACTACGATCGGCCGCGCTGCATTCTCTGTTACCGCTGCATCCGCATGTGCGGCGAAGGCATGGACGTGTGGGCGCTGGGCGTGCATAACCGCGGCGTGCACTCGGTGATTGTGCCCAACGAGACCGCGCCCGATGGCCAAACGGGTCAGCTCGATTGCGAGCAGTGCGGTATGTGCATCGATGTGTGCCCGGTTGGCGCGCTGACCAGCGGCAGCTATCGCTACAAGACGCGGCCCTGGGAGATGAACCACGTATCTACCGTCTGCACACATTGCGCGGACGGCTGCAAGGTGACGCTCGGTGTGCGCCAGATCAACGAAGGCTCCGAAATCGTACGCGCCGACAACCGCGATAAGAGCGGCATCAACAACGATTTTCTTTGCGCCAAGGGGCGATTTGGTTTTGATTTTGTGGAAAGTCCGGACCGGCTTTCCAAACCCCTGGTGCGGAATTCCGCAGGCAAGCTCGAGCCGACGACCTGGGAGCAGGCACTGCGGCGGGCTGCAGCTAAGCTGAAGGAAGTTCGGGACAGCCGAAGCGGCAGTTCAATCGGAGTCATTGGCTCAAATCAAGCGACTAACGAAGAGAGTTATTTGCTGCAAAAGTTTGCGCGAACCGTACTTCAGACCAATAACATTGACCACGAGCGCACTACAGACTACGCGGCGTTCGCGCGCGCCCTCGCCGGCCACAAGGACAAAGCGGTCAGCCTGCGCGACATTGCCTCGGCGCCTGCCATCCTGCTTGTCGGCGGCGATCCGACAGAAGAGCACCCGCTGCTGGCGTGGGAGCTGCGCACCAATGTGCGGCTGAACAAGGCGCGGCTGTATATCGCCAATTCGAAGACCATCAAGCTGGAACGCCAGGCTCGCGCGGTGCAAGGCCTTCCTCCCAACGGCTACAAAGACCTGACGGCGATACTCGACCGCAATCAATCGGATTTTGCCAAGGCGGTGATGGCCGAGGAGTCGCTGGTCATGATCTTCGGGCAGGAGTTTCGCGGCGAGGCGGTTGCTTCGCTGGTCGAATGGGGATTGGCCCGCAACAATGTTCGCTTTGCTTATCTTGGCGATCATGCCAACTCACGCGGCGCCGCCGATATGGGGCTCTTCCCTGACCTGCTCCCCGGGTATGTACCGGTGGCCGAACCGGGAGCCTTCGCGGAGTATCAAGGCTTGCCGCGGACGACGGGAAAATCCATGGGCGAAATGTTCGCTGCCGCCGCGGTTGGCCAACTTGGAGCGCTGCTCGTTGCCGGAGCCAATCCAGTTGCCCAGCTCAACGTGGACACGGCCGCCCTGAAGAATACTTTCCTGATCGTTCAGGACATCTTTCTCACCGAGACTGCGGCCCTGGCCGATGTAGTGCTTCCGGCTGCAAGTCTTTATGAGAAGACGGGGACGGTGACCAACACATACGGCGATGTGCAGATGGTGAAGAAGGCCGCCGATCATGCCGGCGTGAAGCCGGACTTCGAGATTCTGGTCAGATTGGCCGGCAGCATGGGCGTGGATGTGAAAACTCTGGTGCCGTTCGGCCAAGGTTCCGTAACCGCCGATCTCGGCCAGTCGCGCGGCGCGCAGTCCGGCGAGGCCGATCGGCATTCTGTGTGGCTTGCGGCCAATAACCTTGAACCCAAGCTGAGCCCGTTTGATCCGCTGGCAGTACTGGATGAGATCGGCAGGCTGGTGCCCGGGTATGCTTTGGACCGCGTCAATCTGTTCAGTGGAAACGATGTGCGCACCGAGCCGGGATTTGTTCCGGTATCGGCTGTGAGCGCCGCTGCCGGCAGCACAATCAAACCCGCGCACGACACGCTGTTCACATCTTCAACATTGGGCCGCTACAGCCCTGCGCTCAATGAGCTTCAACGGCATCAGGCGGAGGAGTTGGCGGAGACGGCGGCAGATTAGCCGAGTAACCGCAGGCCCCGTTCGACTTCACTCAAGCGAGCTTTCGACTCCGCTACACTTCGCTCAGGACGACAGGAAAAGAGAATTCGGAGATGACAGGACAAGAAGAAGGGGTATGGGGCACGTGACGATTCTCAAGTTTTTTATCTGGAGCCTGCTGAAGGTTGCAGTAGTGACGGTGGTGCTGCTGATGGGTGTCGCCTACACTGTGCTGCTGGAACGAAAGCTGGTGGGCCGCATCCAGAATCGCTGGGGACCGAGCCGTGTGGGGCCTTTCGGCTTGCTGCAGCCGATGGTCGACGGGGCGAAGTCGTTCCTCAAAGAAGACATCATTCCCACCGGGGTTTACCGGCCGCTCTACCTGCTGGCGCCGATTATCTCGCTGGCCTGCGCCCTCTTGTCCATCGCCGTTGTACCTTTCGGCGAGCCTCATGCGGGTCCTGGCGGCTTCGATCTTTTTGAGATTTCTAACATCAACATCGGCCTGCTGGTGATTCTCGGCGTTACGTCCATCGGCGTCTACGGCATTGCGCTGGCCGGCTGGTCGTCGAACAATAAATATTCGCTGCTTGGCTCGCTGCGCTCTTCGGCCCAGCTTATCAGCTATGAATTGGCGCTCGGTCTCTCGCTGGTGGGCGTGGTGCTGCGCGCTGGCTCGCTCAATCTGCGCGTGATCGTGGAACAGCAGGCCACCAAAGGCATCGCGACATGGAACATCTTCGGCGGATTTCAGTTTGTGGCCTTCTTTATTTACCTGATGTCCGCCTACGCCGAGACCAACCGCTCGCCGTTTGATTTGCCTGAGGCGGAAAGCGAACTCACCGGCGGCTATCACACCGAGTACAGCTCGATGAAATTCGCCATGTTCTTTATGGCTGAATACGCCAACATGATCATGGTGGGCTGCGTGGCCACGCTGCTGTTCCTGGGCGGATGGACAAGCCCTTTCGGCAACCTGTTACCGCCGTTCGAAAATGTCTTCGTAAACGCAGGCCTTTCGCTATTCTGGTTCGTCTTTAAGGTCTTCTGCTTCTTGTTTTTGTATGTGTGGGTGCGGGGTACGCTGCCCCGCTTCCGCTATGACCAGCTGATGAATTTCGGCTGGCGCTACCTGATGCCGCTGGCCATGCTGAACATCGTGGCCACCAGCCTGTGGCTGGCTTACCAATGACGCAAACCGAGTAGAACCTGTGGAGCCTCCTTTTGCTGGCGAGGTGATTCCATTGAATCAATAGCTCGCGGGGGAATCACTCAGCAATTGAAATCGGAGACCCGTGAGCATCGCCTGTTTCTGAGCGCTCACCGGCTCAGTGTCCCAGTTGCCATCGAGCAAGGCATCGGCATCTTCGGCCATGTCCCAATACGTCCAGCTGAGGTTGGGGTTTGCGGCTAGATAAGCCACCAGGCTTTCAAACCATTGTCCCTGCGATCCGGCCAGGTTGCTCTCGAGGCTCGCAGGAGAGTTCGGCGTGCCGAACTCTCCCAGCAAGACGGGGACGGGAGCAATCTTTTCCATGCTCACGTAGCCCCAGGTTTCCGTCCAAAGCGCGTTCAGGCTTGCCGGTGTGGTCTTCGCATTAAACCACGCCTGGGGATAGAGATCGGGGCCGTAGTCATGAGCGGAGTCGACCAGTTGTTTCTTGACGTCCAGCACCACCGGGGCAGTTCTTACGCCTTCCAGATTACCGCCCCAGCAGTAGTCCTGATTGGTCTTCGTGTCGGTGCCCTCGACAATAATCAGCAGCTTGGAATTCACCTTCAAGATCGCGTTTCCGGCACGTTCCGCAGCCAGGTGCCAGTCGCGGGTCTCGGTGCCGCAGGCCCAGCAAGCGCCGCCCGCGCCTACCGAGTGCGGCTCGTTGCGCAGGTCCATGCCGATCACCGAACTGTTGCCCAGATAGCGCTGAGCGAGCGTCTCCCAGTCTCGGAGCCATTCTGACTCCGGATATTCGGAGGTGTACCAGAGGCCATTCTCTTCCGCCGTCTCTCCGGCCTCGGAGCGATGGTTGTCAAGAATGATGCGTAGACCGATCTGGTCCGCGTAGGCCACAATCCGATCCAGAATTTCGAGCGAGTTCAGGCCTTCGAGATCGGTATTAATCGGGCCAGTGGCGTTGTAATAGGCGACGAATGCCGAAGTGGGCACAATCGGGTATTCCACCATCTGGTTCGAATAGGGGAGTCTGACCGTGTTGTAACCGTTGCTTTTGATCCCAGCCAGTATGTATTTGTAGTCTTGCGCATAGAGGCCGTGGACCACCTCGGCAGCGGTTTCGAACCCGGACCAGTTGATTCCGGCGATGCGGACCCGTTGGTTGTTGGAATCGAGAATCTGGTTTCCGCTGGTGTGCCAATAACCCACGCCCTGGGCGTGGAGCAACGGATGAATAGTCACCGATATCAGAGCGGTGAGGAACTGGAGCGTGACCGTAAGACGGGGTTTGTTCCCCTTCCCGTTGGATGCGATTCGCAATCGATTCTCCCTGGCCGCAAGCCTGCAATTGTTCATTGCAATCGGCTGAGGGATTCCCATGTCATCGAATGAGAGCGTTCTAATGCGCAGTCATTCAGCCTGGACGGCGTGATATGGACGCGTTGCTGACCTTTCCAGGACGGTTTGCAGATTATTCCCGAAGACTGAGTAGAATTTGGTTTGACCTCCCGAACTTTCAGGATGCTAACATTGGTGCCCAATGACAAATCCCACTATTGTTGCCGCTCTAATCTGCGCTCTAGGGCCGGCGTGGGCTCAGACACCCGCACCGGTAGCTCCTGCTCAGGCGCCTCCACAAGCCTGGACTGAGCACTCTAGGAAATCAACGGTTGCGTTGGGAATTGTACAAACTGTTGGTAATGCGCAACGATTTAACGTTGTCGGCGCAGGCGTGCTTGTCTCTCCGGATTCACGCCATGTGATTCTGGTAACGGCAAAGCATGTATTTGATGAGCCGACACAAAATTGGCACCCGACCCAAATGCGTATCCGATTTTCTAGCCAAGAAAACAAGTCCTTCACAGAGGAACTTGGAACCCCGATTCAATTGCTTGATCCGCTTGGAAAAAACCTCTGGTCCGCGCTGGATGATGGGAGCGATATTGCCGCCATCGCCCTCACCCCGAACTTCGCCCAGCTTGTGACCGACGCCGTTGGGTATCAGGACTTCGCTCAAGCTGATGACGTATATGATGGTTCGCCCGTATTTGTTTTTGGCTTCCCAGGGGACGTTAGCCCGCTGATCGGGGAAAATGGATTGGCTCGCGCCGTCACTCGCTCCGGAGTCATTGCATGGACCGATCCTGCGGGGGCGCTAGAGAGTCCACTGCTGCTCGACTCGAATATCCTCCCAGGAAACAGCGGCGGCCCAGCCTTTCGAGTTCCTACTGGACTGAGCAAATACGGAAGCTTCAATGTAGGGGGGCGAGTGGCCTTTCTTGGCGTCGTGACGGCCGACCTAAGCAAGTATTATGTTGTTCAGGCCGATGGCAGGGTCATCGCTATGAAGTTCCCTGACCTCCCGGTCCCCTCGATTGAGCAGGTACAAGTAGTCGGTATCGGCGGTCTCGGAAGGGTCGAACCCGCATTCAAGGTGAGAAAACTTGTGGACGAAGTGACCGCTCTTATCTCAAGCCCTATTTCGCCACCAATTCCCCGATAGACAGAACGCGATTCTGTAAGGCTCGAACGCTCTGCAGGACGAGCCCCAGCATCGGCGTCGCATTTTCTGGCCGCGTCCGTTCAGGGGCAAAGCTAGAATAATCATGACGGTCGGGCGGACGAGGCCTAGAACGCGGCGAAGGCCTATGGGCTGGGAAAAGGACACAAGGACATGCGAGAGCTTGCGGTGATGGAAGAACAACGGACGCACGAAGAGAAACTGGATTTACTGGCCGCGGTTGCGGTGCGGGTAGGGCTCGGCCTGCGGGCCGGGCAAGAACTGCTGATGACGGCTTCCCTGGACGCGGTTCCGCTGGCGCGGCGGATCACCGAGCACGCCTACCGCGCCGGCGCATCGCTGGTGACTACGCTCTATACCGATGACGAAGCGGCGCTCATGCGCTATCGCTTTGCCGCGGACGCGAGCTTCGACCATGCGGCCAAATGGCTTTATGACGGGATGGGCGCGGCCTTCAAGAGCGGTTCCGCCCGGCTGGCCATCACCGGCGGCAACCCGGCGCTGCTTTCCAACCAAGATCCGGCCAAGGTGGGCCGCGCCAACCGCGCCGTTTCGCAAACTTACCGGCCGGCGCTGGAGCTGATTACGCGCCACGAGATCAACTGGACCATTGTGGCCAGCGCAACTCCCGCATGGGCCGCGGCCATGTTCCCCGAGGACGAGCCGCAAGTGGCCCTCGACAAGCTATGGGAGGCAATCTTCCGCACCACGCGCATCGACCGCGAAGACCCCGTGGCGGCATGGAAGACGCACGACGCCGATCTGCAATCGCGGGCGGCGCGGTTAAATGAGAGGCGCTATGCGGCGTTGCATTATCGCGGGCCGGGCACCGACTTTCACCTCGGCCTCGCGGACGGCCATCTCTGGCTCGGGGGCGGAACGACGGCAGCGAACGGCGTCTACTGCATTCCTAACATGCCTACGGAAGAGGTTTTCACCACCCCGCACAAGGATCGCGCCGACGGCACGATCACCGCCACCAAGCCGCTTTCGCACCAGGGAACAATGATTGAAGGAATTCAAGTGCGCTTCGAGAAAGGCCGCATCGTGGAAGCGCACGCCAGCCGCGGCCAGGAAGTGCTCGAAAGGCTGATCGACACCGATGACGGGGCGCGGCGGCTAGGCGAGGTAGCTCTGGTGCCGCATTCCTCGCCGATTGCGTCGAGCGGCATGCTCTTTCTGAATACGCTCTTCGATGAAAATGCGGCCTCGCACATCGCTTTGGGCCAGTCTTATACATCCTGTCTGCGCGATGGCGATACACTGACCCCGGAGCAGCTCGCGGCCCGCGGAGCAAACGACAGCCTGATCCATGTGGACTGGATGATCGGATCGGGCCAGCTCGACGTCGATGGCGTAACTGCCGCGGGGGGTGCGGAACCGCTCATGCGGCGAGGGGAATGGGTTTAGCTCACCCACAGGATCGGTTTCCCGGGCGCCGGCAGGTGGTCAGCCATTCCTGGAATTCATCTGACGGGATGGCTGACGCCAACGTGCTCCTTTAGCTCGTGATATTCTTGGCTTTCTTGGCAACGCCAGGGGTGGTTTCTGCCGGCCTCGAATCTCGCCTTCAGTTGAAGCATCTCACGCTACGTGAAGGGTTTTGCCGCAGGCAGATGGCCCGGTTCATCCGCGTGGTTTCTGAATCGAGCGCGGAGCGGACTTGAAGGCGGGTCACCATTTTTCCGGAGCATCTTTCCATCCGGCGTTCACATCCGAGCCGGCCCTCGATGCGGTACTCTGGGAGCGGTAGTTCTTTTCTTCAGCAGCACATGCGCGGCCGTCTGGTGGGATTTATGCTTTCGAAGCCTGGATGGCGCGTATGCGGGAAGGTTCGAGTCTTTGGAGTTCTTCAGCAAAGCAGTTAGTGGCTTTCGAAGGACGTTGACCGTGGTACGAGCTTCGCGATGCACCTTATTTTGTTTCTTGTTTTTGCCGGTTTCTGCCTGGCGGGAGCTATCAATCTACTCCTCCAGACCCATCCCATTACCAGCGCTCTCTCGCTGATTGTGGTGATGGTGTCTCTGGCCGTTCTCTACCTGTTGCTGGGCGCCGAGTTTCTGGCGGCAGCGCAGGTGATCGTCTACGCAGGTGCCATCATGGTGCTGTTTACCTTTGTCGTGATGCTGCTCAATGCGGGACGCGAAGAACGCACCATGGGCAGCCGCAGCTATCGGGCTGTGGGGTTTCCAGGTGGGGTGGCCATCCTGGCCGTCCTCGCTACCGTTTTCGTGAAGGCGCAGGGTTTGGGTGTCTCCGCGCTGAGCGACGGCATCACCACCACCGAAGACCTGAGCCGCGTGCTTTTTCACGAACTGCTGCTGCCCTTCGAGGTCACATCGATCCTGATCCTCATCGCCATTCTCGGCGCGGTGGCGCTGGCCCGGCACGGCCATGGCGATCACCATGTGCCGTCGGAAAGGACGGGCGGCAAGTGAGCTCCTTCTTTGCGCAGGAAGTCCCGTTGAGCTGGTATCTGCTGTTGAGTGCGGCGCTGTTCGTTCTTGGCGTTTTTGGATTCCTGATCAAGCGCAACCTGATCACGGTCTTCATGTCCATTGAGCTCATGCTCAACGCCGTGAATCTTTCTTTTGTAACCTTCGCCCACCAGTGGCACGCGGTGAAGGGACAGATCTTTGTCTTCTTTGTGATGATGGTGGCCGCGGCTGAAGCGGCCGTGGGGCTGGCCATCATTATTGCGGTGTTCCGCGCCCGCGCAACCCTGGCCGTCGACCGCATCGACCTGATGAAACTATGAACGCATCCCTTCATTTGTGGCTGATTCCGCTGTTGCCGTTCGCCGGGTTTCTGCTCAACGGGCTGCTGGGACGGCGATTGCCCAAGGCCGCAGTTTCGGCGATTGCATTGCTGGCTCCGCTGGCCTCGTTTGCGGTGGTGCTCAATGCTGCGTCAGGGCTGCTGGGGGTTGAGAATGCCGCGAATTCACTGCCCCATGTGGAGAACTTCGGCAATTGGCTGAACGTCGGTACGCTGCAAGTGGATTTCAGCTTTGTGCTCGATCAGCTTTCGCTGGTCATGCTGCTGGTGGTCACCGGCGTTGGCTTCCTGATTCACATTTACTCGGTCGGCTACATGGCGCATGAGGAAGGCTACTGGCGCTACTTCAGTTATCTGAACCTGTTCCTCTTCTTCATGACGGTCCTGGTGCTGGCCGGCAACGCCCTGCTGATGTTTGTGGGATGGGAGGGCGTGGGCCTCGCGTCTTACCTGCTGATCGGGGTCTTCTATGCCAGGCCGGCAGCGGCGGAAGCGGGCAAGAAGGCCTTCGTCGTGAACCGCATCGGCGACTTCGGTTTCCTGATCGGGATGTTTCTGTTGCTGGCGAACTTCGGCACGCTGACCTTCAGTGAAATCGCGACCAAGCTGGCCGCCAATCCTGCATGGCAAGGCGGTGTGCTGACGGCAACCTGTTTGTGCCTGCTGCTCGGCGCCACGGGAAAATCGGCGCAACTGCCTCTCTATATCTGGCTTCCGGATGCGATGGAAGGCCCGACTCCGGTCTCCGCGCTCATTCACGCAGCGACCATGGTGACGGCCGGCGTGTATATGATCGCGCGAACGCACGCGCTCTTTGACCGCTCGCCTTTTGCATTAACGACCGTCGCCGTCATCGGGACGGTTACAGCCCTGTTCGCTGCCACCATCGCTCTCGTGCAGACGGATATCAAGCGTGTGCTCGCTTACTCCACCATCTCGCAGCTTGGGTACATGTTTCTAGGTTGCGGCGTGGCGGCTTACTCGGCGGCCATCTTCCACTTGATGACGCATGCCTTCTTCAAGGCGCTGCTCTTCCTGGCTGCCGGCTCGGTGATCCACGGCATGGGCAACGAACAGGACCTGCGCAAGATGGGCGGGTTGCGCGAGAAGTTGCCCGTGACATTCTGGACCATGACAGCAGCCGTAATCGCCATTGCGGGAATCTTTCCCTTCGCCGGATTTTTCTCCAAGGACGCAATTCTTTACGCCGCATTTTTGCAGGGGAACGCGGGCAAGGTTTTCTGGTTTGTCGGCGTGGTTACGGCGCTGTTGACGGCCTTCTATATGTTCCGTCTCTGGTATCTCGCCTTCTTCGGCGAGTCGCGCAGCCCCGAGGTCCACGTACATGAAAGTCCGTGGTCGATGCTTGGGCCGCTGGTGATTCTGGCAGCGCTTTCGCTGGCCGGCGGATGGATCGGCATTGAGCGTTTTGCCAATTACCTCGCTCCTGCAACCGGGGGGCGTGCGGTTGAAGCAGGCAACGGTTCGTTGGAGATCATCCTAAGTATTGTTGCGGTTGCCGTGGCGTTGGCGGGATGGCTGCTCGCCGATATGTTCTATCGGCAAAAGCCTGCTCGCGCGGCGGAGTGGGCCGCTGCCATGCCCGCCGCGCACACACTGCTGTCGCACAAATACTATGTCGACGAGTTCTACGGGGCAACAGTCGTCAAGCCGCTGCTGGCCTTCTCCACCTACTTCCTCGGCTGGGTGGTCGATAAGGCGATCCTCGGCGGCCTGGCATGGTTGCTGGGTGGAATCGCCACCTTCTTCGGCGCGCTGTTGCAGCGCTGGCAATCGGGCAACATTCGCTCTTACGCGGCGTGGCTGGCTGCAGGAGCGGCGGCGGTGCTGCTCTTCGTTGTGGTTCCCTGGACATCTTTCCTGGCGAGCGTTGGAATTCACCTCAACATGGCGGGGCATTAAGGGAGAGCGCGGAGAATGAACGAAATCAACAGCTCGATTCTCACCCTGATCCTGCTTGTCCCGCTGGCCGGAGCGGTGCTGGTGGCCTTGGCGCCCGACCGCGCCAAACTGTCTAACTGGATCGCCCTGTTCACTACGCTGGTCACCTTTGGCCTCGCGCTTCACCTGCCGTTTCACTACGACCTTGCACAAGGTGGCTTTCAATTTGGGGTTAATAAGCCGTGGATCGAAAATCCGGCCATCTTCTACCACGTCGGCATTGACGGCATCAGCCTGTGGCTGGTTGTTTTGACAGGATTGCTGGCGCCGGTTGGCGTCCTCGCCAGTTGGAACGCCATTCAGTCTCGTCGCAAAGTGTATTTTGTTTTGTTTCTTATTCAGCAGACGGCCATGTTTGGCGTTTTCATTTCGCTCGACCTGATGCTCTATTACGGATTCTGGGAATTGTCGCTGGTGCCGATGGCGATTCTTATCGCCATGTATGGCCGTAAGGACGGCCCCAAAGCCGCGCTCAAGTTTTTCCTCTTCACGTTCATTCCATCGGCGCCGCTGCTGGTTGCTATCTTGTGGCTTTACGCGAAGACAGGCAGCTTCCAATTCGGCGAATTGCAGACCCTGATCGCCTACGGCCAGTTCCCGGCCGGCGCCATGTTCTGGGCAGCTCTCGCGTTTCTATTTGCCTTCGCCGTCAAGGTGCCGGTCTTTCCGCTGCACGGCTGGCTGGCGGACACGTTCAGCGAAGCACCGGTTGCCTTGGCCATGGTGGTGGCCGGCAAGCTGGGCCTCTACTCCATGCTCCGCTTCCACATCGGGTTGTTCCCTGCCCAGGCGCGCGCGGCCGCTCCGTATATGATCGCGTTGGCCGTGATCGGCGTTCTTTATGGAGCTTGCCTGGCTTTAGTGCAGCGTGACTTCTGGAAGCTGCTGGCCTATGCGGCGGTCAGTCACCTGGGCATGATCGTGCTCGGCATCTACGGCTTCACGTTCATCGGATCGAGTGGCGCCGTCTTCCAGATCCTGAGCCACGAAGTGGTCGATGCCGCGCTGTTCGTGCTGCTCGGAGCGCTCTACGATCGCTACGCAACCAGCCAGATCAACACCTACGGCGGCATGGCGGCCCGGCTACCCAGCACAGCCACGCTTTTTGTTCTCACCACGCTGGCCATGATCGGCCTGCCCATTCTCAGCGGCTTTGTGGGCGAGTTTCTGATTCTCTCCAGCACTTTTGGAGGCGTGAGCCGCGGCTGGACGATTGCCGCCACACTGGGAGTGATTCTGAGCGCGGCCTACATGCTATGGCTGGTGCAGCGGCTGTTTTATGGTCCGCAGAGCGAGATGATCGCCTCCGGGCATACGAGCGATTTGCAATTCCGTGAACTCGCTGTTCTTTGCCCTATCGCGGTTCTCACACTCGTAATGGGAGTGGCGCCTGGAATCTGGCTCAGCGCCATCGAACAAGGGGTCGCCCGCGCGCAAGCGGTTCAGCCAGCCGCGAGCCGTCCACAGGGAGTCATGGGCTCTTTTTTTGAGGTGTCCCCGCGGTGAATCCTGTCCCCGACATCTACCGCATCCTTCCTGAGGTCATCCTCACGCTCACCGGCGTGGCTGTGATGCTTATCGACTCATCGCTCGCGCCGAGCTTTCCGCGCCGTCCGCTGGGGTGGGTTGCGGCCATCGGCACCACGCTGGCGCTGTGGGCGAGCCTGTGGCAGCTCTCCCTGCCGCAAGGCACAGGGTTCTACGGCACCGTTGAAACCAGCGCGTTCACCGTCTTCTTCCACGTGCTCATCTGCGGCATTGTGCTGGTGGCGCTGCTGCTCTCGCTCGATACCCTGCCCGAAGACAGCCATCATCAGGGCGAGTTCTACGCGCTCATTGTCTTCGGCGCCGTGGGCATGTGCCTGCTCACGGCAGCCGTCGAATTGCTGGTAGTCTTTATCGCGCTCGAGATCTCATCGATCGCCACGTATGTGCTAGCTGGGTACCGCAAGCAAACCGGCCGCGGACCTGAAGCAGCCATGAAGTACTTTCTGCTGGGATCTTTCGCGACGGCATTTCTGCTCTACGGCATCGCTCTGGTCTTCGGGGCGACCGGCACCACGCAAATCTACGAGATTGCCCACCTTGCCCCGCTGGCTGTGAATCAACCCTTCATCCTGGCTGGTATGGGGCTGATGTTGATCGGCGTCCTTTTCAAGGTTTCGGCTGCGCCCTTCCACGTGTGGACGCCGGACGTCTATGAGGGAGCACCGTCACCCGTTGTGGCCCTGATGTCGACGGGGCCCAAGGCCGCGGCATTCGCCGTGCTGTTGCGGATTGTTTATGAAATGTTCCCCAATCTGCATGCTGTGTGGTCGCCGCTGCTTTGGGCCGTCGCGGTGCTCTCGATGACGGTGGGCAACCTGGCCGCGCTGCGCCAGCAAAACGTGAAGCGCATGCTCGCTTACTCCTCCATCGCCCACGCAGGCTATCTGCTGGCGGCGTTCGCGGGACTCGGTAACAGCGGCATAGCCGCCGCGAGCTTTTACATTGCCGCTTATGCAGCCATGAACGTGGGAATCTTTGCCGTTATCACTGTGATTGGCAGCTATGACGAATCATTGCCCATGTTGGAGGACTATCGCGGCCTGCTCTACCGCTCACCGCTGCTGGGCGGCCTGCTGATCTTTTTCCTGTTTTCGCTGATAGGCATTCCCTTCACCGGCGGATTCTTCGGCAAGTTCTATTCATTCTCTTCGGCGGTGAGCGGTGGAGCGGTGTGGCTGGCGATTATTGGTCTGCTCAACTCGGGCCTGGCAGCGGCTTATTATCTGCGCCTGGTCCTGGCGACGGCTCAGCGGACAACGGATGCCAAGGGCGAAACCCGCCTCCCGGCGCCCCAGGTAGGTGTGGCCGTGGGCGCCGCACTGTTGCTGGCAGCGGCGGCCACACTGGTTCTTGGCATTGCGCCCGGCGAAGTGCTGCGCGCCGCCCAAGCAGGAGCGCACACATTGCATGCGCCTCCCCCACCGCTACCGAGTTCTCCCCCGATCGCCGTCAATCGCATGCTGATCCAGCCGGAGAATCTTCTCCCGCTGCCAGAGAAGCGATGAACGGTTGAATTTGCATTACCCGCGGTCCTGGCGCAAAGGTCCGGCGCACGACGGTCAGCCAGGGTCGGAGCATTCACGATGGTCGAATTCGCGATCAGTCCGGTTCACCTGCCGCTTTGAGCGATTGGCTTTGTCTTGACGGCCGATTCAAGAGACTTTTGTAAAACGAGACCGCCAGTTGCAAAACCCGCTCGTTTGCATAATGCAGGGACACCCACTTGCGCGCCTCCGTTCCCATGCACATTCGTTGATTTCTGTCGCGCAGCAGCTTGAGGACCGCTTCGCGGATTGCCTCAGGGCAGCCAGGCTGGATGAGTAACCCTGTCACTCCAGGTACAACCGAGTCGCGCGAGCCGGTGCATTCGGTGGTGACCACAGGGATTCCGGTGGCCGCCGCCTCGAGTACGACATTGGGAAAGCCCTCCCGCCAACTGGGAAGAACCATGACATCCATGACCCGGTAAAACGGAGCCGTGTCGTTCACGAACCCGGTGCAATGAATACGCGCATGGTTGGCAATGAGTGCTCGGCACTTTGCTCCCAGCGCATCTTCCGCGACGTCGAACCAACCAACCAGCAGCAAGCGCGCCTGCGGCTCAGTCTGCAGAATGGCTTCGAATGCGTCGAGCAATTCGGGAACGCCCTTGTCGCGGGTGAGCCGGCCTACAAAACCGATCACGGGCGCGTCTTCGGGAATGCCTAGCCAGTCGCGCACATGGCTCGGTCCGGGAGAGAACCGCTCGACGTCGACCCCGTTGCTGCTGCCCTTGCCCAGCAGGCGCAATTTGGCCGCTGGCGCCAGGCGCAGCGTCAACGCCTCGGCAAGCATGCTTTGGCTGTTGCAGAGCACCGAGTGCGCGCAAATCGCCGCGCCCCGTTCAGCTGCCAGCAGGATGGCGTGCTTGAGCCCCTTGGAGGTTTCGAGTTTGAGGCCGCGTAGCATGTAAACCCGCACCGGAACGCCTGCCAGCAGGGCTGCGAAACTCCCGAGCAGGCCGGCTTTGGGAGTACTGAACTCGACAATGTCCGGCTTGAGGATCAGCAGCAGCCACCATAGCTGAAGCAACGACAGCAGATCGGCCAGCGGTGCAATATCGCGCCGCATGGGCAACGCAATAATGGAGACCCCTTCGGGGCTGCGGTTCGGTCGAGCAGCGTGCCGGGACTTGCGATCAGCGTGACCCGGAACCCCGCCTCGCGCAATGCTCGCAATCGCCCGGTGAGGGTGAGACATGTCTGCGCATGAGTGACTCCAATCACGATGTGAAATGGAGTCTGCGCCGAGCTCTCCCGCAGCTCGACTATCGAAGGAAACAACTGCTGCACCATCATTGGATCACCCGCGCCTGCGGCAATTCCTGTTTGCGTTTCTGAAAACGGTTCAGGAGTACTTCTTCAGCGCGCAGTAATGGGTGGTCTTGGCAAACGCCCTGACATGGAAAAAAGCACAAACACAATGAATCAATGCCATGGAGTGCATTTGCTGCAATCGATGGCGTCTTCTTGCTTTTGAATCGTAAGAGAAAACTAAGTGACTGTACCACTTCTAGACAGTCGATTTTATCCACAGGCAACACTAAGGGATGCAGTACCGGCATATACTCATGCTTTCAAGGGAAATTCAATGATTGTGCGCCCCAGGGTGCTTCTGCTCATACCGCATTTTGGCGGGGGCGGAGCCGAAGCGGTGTTTGCTCTGCTGGCGCGAGGGCTCTCTTGCGACAAGTACGAGATGCACATCGGCCTGGTGACGCAGACAAATCTCCCTGCAGGGTGCTCTCTTCAAGGTGTAGCCGTGCATGTCCTCGGTGCAGGCCGCATTCGCTGCGCGGCCTTTCGGGTGGCGGCGCTGGTTCGGCGGGTGAGACCGCATCTGATTCTGTCGGGAATGTTTCATCTCAACTTTCTCGTGTTGCTGCTGCGCCCCTTTTTCCCCCGTCCGGTGCGAATTCTCGTCCGCCAAAATGGCACGGTCTCTTCAGCGCTCGAAAATCAGCCTGCGTACACACGCATACTTTACCGAATTCTCTATCGCCGCGCAGATAAAGTCGTTTGCCAATCGAGGGCGATGGCAGATGACCTTGCGCGCGAGCTTGGACTCGAAGAGAGCCGGCTGGCGGTGTTGCCCAACCCAATCGATGTGGACGCGATCCGATTGGCCGCGAGGCAAAGCACGTATTCGTGGAGCGGCTCTGGTCCTCATCTTGTAGCCGTGGGAAGGCTTTCCAAAGAAAAAGGATTCGACTTACTCCTAGAGTCCCTCCAGGCGGTGCGAGAGTTCTTTCCTGGCGTCGACCTGGTGATCGCTGGGGCGGGATCAGAAGAAGTTGCTTTGAAATCCAGATGCAGTGAACTGGGGCTGGATGCGGCGGTTCGTTTCGCAGGCAATGTTGACCAACCGGCGGTCTTGTTTCAGGGCGCATCAGCGTTCGTACTTTCTTCTCGGCATGAAGGCATGCCGAACGCTCTGCTTGAAGCTGCTGCCGCTGGGTTGCCGATTGTGGCGACGGCGGCCTCCCGGGGTATTGTAGATCTGCTGCGCGATCGGCCGGGAACCTGGCTGGCCGCGGAGATCACTTCTGCCGCGCTAGCCGATAGTATCCGGCACGCATTGGAATGCTCGCGTCCTCAAGAACGATTCACGCACTCCTTTATCGAACCATTCCGGCTTGAGCGTGCTATCCGCGGCTACGAGGAACTGATTCATACCGCGCTCGATGACGAAGAAATGTTACGGGCAAAGCGGTGAAGCATATTGCTTTCATCATTCCCGGCCTCGATCGCATCGGTGGCGCTGAGCAGCAGATGCTTCTTCTTGCTCATGGGCTGCGCCGCCATCGGTGGCGCGTGAGCGTTGTGGCACTCTCTGGTTTCGGTGGCTCGGCAGGCGTGGAGCTGGCCGCAGACGGAATCGCCTTCATGACGCTCAAGATGCGCAAGGGGCTGGCGGACCCGCGTGGCTGGTTCAAGTTTCACGGTTGGCTATGCAGTGAGCAACCCGCGATCGTCCATGCTCATCTGCCGCACGCCGTGTGGCTTGCCAGATGGTCTCGGCTTGTTGCGCCGATGCAGGTGCTTGTGGATACTCTGCATACCTCGTCGACTGGGTCGCTCGGGCGGCAAACGCATTTTGCCGCCTCCATGGTGGGGATGAAAGATCTGCGTGTACTTCCCAACGGCGTGGACGTCGATCTTTGGGCGCCAAATGCGGCGGTTCGAGCCGATGTCCGCAAGGAGAATCACCTGGAAGATGAGTTCCTCTGGTTCGCTGCCGGCAGGCTGGAGCCGGTCAAGGATTATCCGACGCTGCTGCGAGCGATGGCGGATTTACCCGAAAGAGCGCGTCTTGTCATTGCTGGAGGCGGGCGGCTGGAGAGCGAGCTGGGCCGCATGCGTAACGATCTCGGCCTGGAATCGCGTGTACGCTTTCTCGGCTTCACGGCGGATGTTCGCGCCTGGATGCAAGCCGCGGACGGGTTCGTCCTATCGTCTCGCCTGGAGGGATTGCCGATGAGCTTGCTTGAGGCTGGCGCGTGCGCGTTGCCCGTTGCGGCCACGGACGTACCCGGCACGCGCGACGTGATCCTTGATGGTCAGAATGGACTGCTCGCCGAAGCCGGAAGCGCAAGGGCCTTGGGACAGGCCATGATGAGACTGATGGAGTCGCCTTTGGAAGAGCGCTCGGCCATGGGGGAACGGGCTCGTCAGCATGTCCTCGATCACTTCAGTCTCGATGCCGTTCTAAATCAATGGGAAACTCTCTATGACGACTTGCTGGCGCTGAACCCACGGTCACGCCGCTGGAGGGCCCGAAGGGCGTGCGCCATCCCCGGCTAGGCGCAAGAACACGCCGAACCTTGGGCCCCCGGGGTGGTGCATGAACAGAATCCAGGGAGCAGTCCGTTCATTTGCCGAATCTGGCGCGGAGTCTCTTTCTTGCTCGGCCTGCTTTGACTCTCCAGAGCGCGCAGGCTTCGTAGACACATTCGGCTGCGCCGAGCCGCGTGGGTCTGAACTCTCGCAGCACCCGCTCCACCGAGGTGAATTGCGCCGCATGCTGGAGCAGAAAGGCGCGCATCTCGTCCACCTGCGAGCCTTGCGAACTGTTCGGATGCACACAGATGGTCCACAGGCCTTTCGACTTTTCAACCGGGGCCCAGAGTTGCTGCGGAATCCAGGTCATTCCGCCGCGGAGAAAAGGCACGCGTGCCAAGCCGTCGGAGAGTACGCCAATCCCCTGGTCGCGCAAGGCCTGAAGTGTCTGTTGGTCGAATCCGTGGCGGGGCGCAACCCAGATGCGCGGGTCGAGGCCGTGGCCGCGCAGGATTTGCAAGCCTGCGGAGATCCACTGCATCTGCAACTCCGCGGGCACACCGGCAAATTCCGAAACAGAATAAAGCGGAACAAGGCTTTTCCCCGTGCTGAGGCACAGGTGACGGTAGCCGTGCAGCGCGATGGTTGCACCGGCCGTTTCGAGGGCGCGCATACGAGCCCAGAACTCTGGATCCGGTACCGAACATTGGAGCTCATGGTCACGGTTGTCGGGAATGACCGCCAGGATGGGGCGGATTCCAAACTCACGAACAAGCTCAAAGTACGGTTCCCACCGGCTGGCCGCGATGGTGGGGCAAAGATCGTCGAACCGTAGCAGGTATTGCGCAGGCCTGGGAATCAAGTCCTCCCCTCCCTGAATTGGCTTTCGCCTGGGACGTTGCAATCGTCCGGGTCACGCGTGTCCGGTTCATTGTGTAGCAGTCTCCTCGTCCAATACCCCAGGAAGATGAAGGTGCCTATGGTCCAAAGAGAGGTGGCCAGCGCAATGCCGGCAACGCCCATCCAGCGCATGAGCAGCAAATTCAAGACGAGGTCCAGAATCAGATTGAGGATTCCGCAATAGAGCGCCAGGTCGCTGCGCCGCATGGCGATGATGAAGCGATAGAACACGCGGCTGACGACCACGAAAGGGACCTGAATGGCATACATGGCCATCACCGGGGCCACTGCCGAGGTGTCGCGCGAAGCAAAGGCCCCGTGCTGGAATGCAATGCGAACGATGAGACGCGACGCAACGATCATCACCGCGGCAAGGGGGACGGAGGCCAACGCCGTGAATCGCACCCAGGAGCGCACGGCGTGCCGGCAGCCGGTCCAATCGCGCCGCGCGATCATGCGCGAGAAATATGGCGTCACAGCTGTGGACACAGCACCAGCCAACAGAGCAATGACTACGCTCACAAACCGGCTGCCGTAGACCAGGGTGGAAACACTTCCCGCAGGCAACAGAGCCGCCATCGACTGATCGACGAGCAAGCCACCGGACGCAACGACAGCGCTGAGCATTACGGGGCCGAACTGGTGCGCCACTTCGCGCGCCGCGTCGGTCATCCCGAACCAGCGCAGCCGGAAACGGTAGCCACGGAAGTTCATCATCATCGCGACCACAATTGCATGCAGCAGAGAGCCTGCCAGGGTGGCGTAGACCAGAGCCCAGATTCCGAGGCGCGCGCCGAGGGTTAGAGCTGTGACCAAAATCGCAAGCGGAATTACCATCGGCGCCAGAGCGGGCAGCGCAAAGCGGTCGAAGGTATTCAAGACTGCGGTGCAATTGGTGGCGATGCCGGTGATCAGAACCACGGGCAGGAGCCCGTAAAAGATGCGAATGGAAAGGTCCAGCTTGGCAGGAGGAAAGTGTGCGGCGATGAGAGGAAAGAAGCCGCGTGCGGCCACACCCATGGCCAACGTGGCCGCCACAAGAAAGATGCACATGGCCAACATGGAGCTGGAGAGAAGCTGCTCGGCGCGGTCATGGCCTTCATGTTGTTCTACCCGAATCAACGTGGGCACGAGCGCCTGGTTCATGGATTCGGAGATCAGGTTGACCAGCAGGCCGGGAAGAAGCGCGGCGGCAAGAAATGCGTCCATTGCATCGGATCGGCCATAGACGCCGGCTACGGCGATCTCCTTCGCAGTGGCCGCCAGCTTGACTACGATTCCGATCGAGCCCGCGGAAAGCGCGGCACGAAGAATCTGGCGGTTTACGCTTGTGCCTCCTAAAACGCGGCCTAATATCGCTGTCGAATGCATGCCGGCCTTAATCCGCTCCACTGCTTGACAGTCTCGGAAGCGCGGCAATCCGATCGGCTGGAATTGCAGCAGTGAAGTATTCGGTGAGCTGCGCAGGTTGTTCGATGGCCAGCCGGTCGGCGAGCGCAATCATGGCCAGAAGCAGCCAGGTGGCGCGACTCTCTTCCAGCGTACTGACGAGCGAAGCGATGCCCCAAACCATCAATGCCGTCGCCAGGGCAGTTTTGAGCTGGCCGGGCGCAACAAGTATCGAGTGCAGGGCAAAGACTACAATCGCCGACACCAGAAAAAGGCCGATGAGCCCGCTGCCGACCAAAATTGAGAGGGTGGTGTTGTGCGCCGTGTCTATGGGATTCATTCCCGATGCGGCTACAAACGAGCCCACACCTGTTCCCAGCAGAGGCGAATGGGAAAACGCCAGCCAGCCCGCATGCCAGATGTTCAGGCGCTGATTCAGATCGCCGCCTTGCAACTGTTCGGGAATGGTGGCCAGCCGTTCGAGTGTCTCTCTGGGCACGACGAACCAAAGAGCCGCGGACAGCGCCGGAAGCACAAGAGCGCAGGTGAAAACGGCTCTGCGGTGGCTTTTCATCAAGAGCAGCCCGCAACCGGCGAAGGCCGCTAATGCTCCCACAAACCCTCCGCGCGATGCGGTTAGCACCACGGCCAGAAACCCCAGTGGAAGATACCCGAGCGCGAGCAGGCGGGCTGGCCATCCTCGCTCACAATTGGCCAGAAGCGCAGCCAGAGGGAAGCACAGGTCGAGGAAGCGGGCTACGTCGTTGGGATCCTGGCCCTCGGAGAAAAATCGGACCTGGCCGGCAGCAATTACCTCAGCCGACCGGAAGTTGGCCAGCGTCAGCGCTGCCAGCACCCAGGAGCCGGCAATAAAGGCCCGCAGCAAGGCTCGCAAATCGCGCGGGCTTTCGGCGAACTCCCACACCAGCCAAACAACCATCATCTCCTGCGCATATCCGCGCAGTTTTTCGAGCGTGGCCAATGGCTCGATGGTCCAAAGGAATGTGCAGCAGAACCACAGGAACAGCGCCAGCACCAGCCACTGCATGGGTCCGGAGATGCGTACATGCCCAGCCTGCAGAACAGCCGGCATCGCGGCCAGGAGCATCAACAGTCCAATCACGCGGGCAACGTTGCCCAGCCATCCGCCCAGGTCAAGGGAATACTCCCAAGGGATCGCAAAGGCGAACGCCAGCAACAGGCCCCAGGTGATCTTTCTCACGGTCTAAAACCTCTGCGAATAAACGAGTCCGGCGTAAATGGTGACGCCAATTGCCGATTGAATTGCCGCTTCCATGGTCCGGTTCCACATGTTTTTGGCAACGGAATCGGGAACGAAAAGGATGTCGCGGTCGAAGATGGGCTGGTCCGGGTCCTGACCGTGGATCATGCGGCGCAGGTTCAGGGTGATCAAGGTGCGCCCGCCCTTCTGCTCGCGAATGAGCAGCGCTTTGGTAGCCCCCGCATTCTGCGTCGGCCCCCAGGCCAGGCTCAGGGCCTGCACGACTGTGAGGCCCTGCGCCGGGTCCACGGGAAATCCGCCCGGTCGCACCACATCGCCAATCACATAGACAAGGCCGGCGCGGCTTACCTGCACGGTGTCTCCGGGGCTCAGTTCAGGATTGTGATCGGTGCTTTGATCGGTACCGCCGGGATCGAGCACAACGGCGTGCGGCGTCTTGAGGTCGGCGCGATGGAAGACATTCACCAGCCTGCCGGCATTCTGCGAGAGCCCTGCGGCGGCGGAGATCAGGTCAAGCAGCCGGTGATGCAAGGTGTAGGCATAAACGCCGGGCCGCGCAACCTCACCGAGCACACTGACATCCTGGCCGGCGTACATCGTGACCAAGACCGACACCTGCGGATGCAGAAGCATGCCCTTGTCTTTGAGTGCCGTTTCGATGGCGTGCGACGCGGCCTGCTCGTCCATGCCGCCAATCTGCACCTCGTCGATAAGCGGCAGGCGCACGGTACCTGATTCGGAGACGCGTACGAAGGAGTGAAACTCCGGGGTGTGAAATTCGGAGACGTCGAGCGAATCCCCGGGGCCGATGGGGGCCGGCATCGGAGCGGCTTGCGGCCCGGCTTGCTGTGGCTCTCCAATCTGTCCAGGAGCTGGCCCATTCCAGATTGAAGGCGACGCCTTGGGGTTGGGTGTCGTCTTCGTGTCCTGCGTAAACGGCAACCGCGCCACGCCTGTGGGCAACCCATCAAGATTGGGAGTTGGGGCTTGCGCGTGACCGGTCGTCATGATGCATAGTGCAGCGAGCAACACAGCAGCCGCGCGAGGCACAGATGGATGCATGGATTCAATCCAGAGCGCGACGCCCATCGCCAGCCAGATGCCGGCGAAGAAGGCAATCGCCATATAGAGCGGCAGATTGGGCGACGCGGGCTTCATAGGCTGCCGGGCGTAGTCCACGATTGCGATGTTCGAGCTAAGAACGCCGGCAGCCAGCCCTGCTTCTTCCACCTTGCCTTGCACTCTCATATAAAGGTTGTGGCTGGAGTTGGCCTCCTGGCGCATCACCTCGTACTCGGTGGCGGCTTCGTTCAGCTTCATGCCCTCGCCGGTGCGTTCTTCGAGGCTCTTCTTTACCATTGCTTCGCGATCTTTGGCTGTCTCGAGTGCGCTCTGGAAGCGCTCCACGGCCTTCGCATCTTCAGCCTGCTTCTGCGCACTGAGGTCTTCCAACTGGCGGCGAATCTCCACCACGCGCGGGAAGTTGGGGCCGTGCTCGGTGCTCAACTGCGCCTGCTCCGACTCGAGCGCGCTGCGACGGGTGCGAATCTCTTGCAGAAGAGCCGTTGCAAAGCTGCCGTACTCCGCTTGCAGGCGCGGATCGGAGGCGATCACAACCTCAGGATCGCTTTCGGTTGCAGATCGAAACTCGGCTTCGCGCAGAATGCGATCAGTGGTGGCGGCCACCAGTTGGCGGCCCAGCTCGTCGATCTCGAGCAGTGTCGCGTTGTGCTGCGACTCGCCCGATTGCCCGTCCGCCTGCATCTCCGGCGTGCTCACCAGGCCATGCCGGGTTTGGAAATCCGACAGCCGCTGCTGATCTCTGTCCACGGTTGTCTTGAGATCTCTCAATTGACTCGCCAGCCAGCCTGACTGCTGCGCGGTCGCCTGCATGTGGGTTTCGCTCTCCTGCTGTTCGTAAAGGCGTATGAGGTCGTTGACGATCGCCGCCGATAGCGACCCATCCCGGGAGCGGAACCGTATCTGGATGACGAGCGATCGCGGCAGAGTCTCCACGAGCAACCGGCTCTGAAACCTGGCCAGCAGGAAGTCCTGCGCCTCGAGCGACGGCGATCGTGGATCGAAGCCGGGAAACAGAGCCTGGAAATGCCCGTTGAATCCCTTTGCCAGATAGAGCTTCAGGTCGGCAATCACGTTCCACGCGAGCTGGTCGCTGCGCAGAAAACTGGCCAGCGTTTCCTGCTGCAAGGGCGCGGAGAGAATCGACGCGGCTGCCATGGGTCCAACGGCTTCAATGCTCAAGGCCGATGCCGGCGCGGTACGCAGTGCAATTTTAGCGGTCGCATCGTATTGCTTAGGGGCGGTGAGACAGTAAATGAGACAGAGGAGAAGCAAGCCACTTTCAAGTGAAAGTACAAGCCTGCGCCTTCTCCACACTACGACGCAAAGCTCGCGCAGGGATGCGGAAGAGCTGTCGCGCGCAGCGACGCGAAGATCGTCGGGGATGGCCGGCATATCCGAGTGGAAGCCTCAGCGGCAAAGGTTGGTCCAAAAGTCACCCTCTTGCGCCGGGGTTCTCATTCGGATGGATCAAAGACTATCTGGAGAAATTACCCGCAAGTGTGCTCTCTCGAAAGGAATTCGTCAATAGAGCCGGTGACAGTGGAGAATTGCTTTGGAGAAAAATGGCCCTCCGACGTTCCAGCCTCCACGATCGAATGACCGGCCCTTGGTTAACAATCCAGGAATTTGATTGTGGTAGGTTAACTAGTGGAGTTCGAACAAGCCATGCCGACGATTACTTCCTTTATCAAGCACCACTATCGCCATTTCAACGCCGCCGCGCTGGTTGACGCGGCCGAAGCCTACAACAAACACATTGCCGCGGGCGGCAAAATGTTCGTCACCATCGGCGGGGCCATGAGCACGGCCGAGCTGGGTCTTTCGCTGGCGGAGATGATTCGCCAGGACAAGATCCACGGCATCAGCTGCACCGGCGCCAATCTTGAAGAAGATGTCTTCAATCTTGTTGCTCATGACTTTTACGAACGGGTTCCGCATTATCGCGATCTGACTCCGGCCGACGAAGCCAAACTGCTGGCGCGGCACATGAACCGCGTCACCGACACCTGCATCCCAGAGATGGAGGCCATGCGGCGCATCGAGAACGAGGTGCTCAAGGAATGGGTGCGCGCCGACCAGGCAGGCGAGCGCTTCTTCCCGCACCAGTTCATGTACAAGATTCTGCTCTCCGGTGACTTGGAAAAGTCCTATCAGATCGATCCCAAGAACAGCTGGCTGCTCGCGGCTGCCGAGAAGAACCTGCCTGTCTTCGTTCCCGGCTGGGAAGATGCGACACTGGGCAATATGTACGCAGGACACTGCATCAGTGGCGATGTGAAGAATGTGCACACGGTTCGCACCGGCATCGAGTACATGATGGAACTGGCCGAGTGGTACACCGAGACGACAGCCAAGACGCCACTGGGATTCTTCCAGATCGCGGGCGGCATCGCGGGCGACTTCCCTATTTGCGTGGTGCCTATGCTGCATCAAGATTTGCAGCGCGAGCATGTGCCGCTGTGGGCTTACTTCTGCCAAATCTCCGACTCGACCACAAGCTATGGATCCTATTCAGGAGCCGTGCCCAACGAGAAGATTACCTGGGGCAAGCTGGGAGAAGATACACCTAAATTCATCATCGAGTCCGACGCGTCGATCGTTGCGCCGCTGATCTTCGCCTATGTGCTTGGCTGGTGATGTCTTAACAAGCAAGCCACGAACCAGCAAGCGCCTCATTGCTCCTCGCTAGGTCGCGGCGTTGGTCACCACCAACGTGAACTGCGTAGAGGCGGTCGCTCCGGCAGAACTCACCGTGATTGTCGGCATATAGGTGCCGATGGGCGCAGCAGGACTACCAATAAAGGTCAGATCCCCCGAAGGGTTCGTGTCCGATGGCGAATACCCCTGCTTGATGCCGCCCGGAAGTCCTGTCACAGACACAAGCGCAGTTTCGCTGGGTGACACGATGCTGATTTGAACGACTACTTGCATCCCGTCCTGCGAAACCGAAACCGAGGGTGCACTCAGCGAAACCGAGATGTGGGGCGGCGTGGAAGTGAACGTACCGCTTCCCCCGCATCCCGTCATCGCGCAGATAAATCCCCCAGCGATGGGGACGAGGATGGCTTGCAATGGACGTTGGAAGGAGAACATAAAACCGCTCCTGCCGAAGAGCGATCAGCTCGTCATTCGACCCATTGTAGCGATTTGCCGCGCGGTTTCAATCAGTTTCTCGACCGGTCTCCGTGGAGGGGCTCTCGACGCGCCCGCCCCCTCCCAGCGGCTCAGTTCTTGGGAAGAACAACAAAGGGTCCAGTAAGAGCGCTTCCCTTGCCGCCCTCAAACGCCGATTGTCCCAGCTTGGGCAACCCAAGCTCCCAAACGGGCCCGGCCAACTCCGGCATGGGGTGGGCCTGGAACAGCTTCTTGCATTGCCGCGCCGTCCACTTGGCCCACGCTTTCGACTTCTTGCGGCGCGCACTGTCGGTCGAGATCCCGGTGCCCGCATACATTTGCCGGTAGAGCTTGGAGAGGAACATGAAGGCAATGCGCGACTTCAAGTTGGGCGTGCAGGCCGACCTTTTCCATATTGCTCCCCAGGTATAGAACGTATCCCAGACCTTCTGCGTCCGTTCTCTGATCTCGTCGGAGCTCATGGTCGGGTGCGGCGTGAACATCTTGGGGCGGACTTCGGTCGGAATCATCCAGTAGCGTGTGATCGGCACATCGCCCACCATGGTGGGATGCTGCGCCTGTTCCTTCTCCCAGCGACCAAAATCCACCGTGCCTGGAAATGGCGTCATCATGACAAACTGGGCGAAGGTGACGCCGGCTTTCATGGCCATGGCCACTGTGGCGTCGAACGTTGCAGGCCGGTCTGTGGGCAGTCCGAAGATGAACGAGCCCAACACGTGCACGCCATGTTTCTTGAACGTCTGCAACTGCTTAGCGAGTGCTTCGCCGGAGTAGTTCCAGTCTTTGTAGACTGCTTTCAGACCTTCCGGAGTTACAGCTTCGACACCGACCAGTGCACCCTTTATGTTGGCGTTGCGCATGGCATCGAGATACGTCGCGTCTTCGCCGGCTTCCATGGTCATTTGGGTAAAGAAGACCATGTCTTTGGGCAGCTTGGCCAGTTCCTCCATCAGCTGAAAGCGTTCTGCGCGAATGTTCGTCAGCTCTTCCACCTTGGCCGTGTTTCCCTGCTCTCGCGCCAGGCGCAGGTCAGTAAACGTGACGGGATAGAAGTTGTCGTCCGCCAAAGCGATGAAACGAAATCCCAGGCGGCGAAGGGACACGATCTCGTCGATTACGCTCTGAAACTTGCGCTGCCGCGGCTTTTGGCCGTCGGTTCGCCACACGCTGCAAAATGAGCAGTGCTTGGGACATCCGCGAATGGTCTGCACCGAGGCCCACATATACTTGGCGGGATCCATAAGGTCCCAGCGCGCGGCCAAAAACTGGCTGCCCTCGATCCTGCCGCCTTCGTATACCCGCTGCGGGGTCCCTGCCAGGCAATCTTTCACAGCCAGGCCCCAGGCAATGTCGCCATCCCCTTTTACAACGGCATGGCCTTCGCCGCGGTCGAGAGCCTCTTCTGGAAACAGCGTCGCATGGATGCCGCCATACACAACCCACGCGCCGCGGCTGCGCGCCATCCGGCCCACCTGGTATCCGCGCAGCGCGTTGCCGGTGTGCACGCTGATGCCGACAATGTCTCCCGGGTGAATGCTCTCCGGCGCGATCTGCTCAAGGGATTCGTCGATCAGAATCGGGTCGCCCACTTCGCTCGGTGTAGCCGCCGCGAGCACAAACAGCCAGCGCGGCGTAATGACCGCCGTGCCAAAGGAGTTGTCACTGGGATTCACTAGATGAACGCTCATCGGATGCGGCCTTTCCACTCAGGAGCAAGGTGGGGTGCGAGTCTTGACCGAACACAGAACTACGTCGCTGACCGAGCTCGCGGAAGATTGCCGCCGTTGATTGGGGCGTCAACGTGAGCGCATCGGCTTCGAGGTCCATTAATTCCGGTTCGGCAATTGTGGCCTTAGAGCGTCTTCGAGATCGCGCGAATCAATGGCTAATGTGCTTGCGCATGAAGGGTCGATGGCGAGTTTTCCCGTTGGGCGAATCTGTTGATGCTAACAGGGGCATCTCCTTGAAAGTGTTCAATTTTGCTCGCATTTTGGAAAGCTCTCGAAAAACTGGAGAATGAACCAGATCGACTTTTGCCTCCGAGCGTTGTTCAGCGATTGGTTGTGATATAGTTCAAACCCAACGCAGATGCCAAAACGACCTTTGTCGATTCCCGGATACAACCAAATGCCAAGGTTGAGCGGTCCATAATTTTGCTCTGGCGGCGTTGTATACCTTTTCAAATGTGGCTCAAAGACAGCGAATTACGATTGGGTGAAAATTCCACCAGATTCTGTGCGCGCGCCTTGACATGGTTCTGTATTCAGCGCATTATCAGGCCATCTGTACTTGAAAAGGCGACCGCAAAAGCGGCACCTCGGTGGGTAGTGAGGCTCACCAACGAATCGCTCTGACCGAACAGAGCTTCTCTGAAGTACATTCCTCTTGGATCGTTTGGCCTGAGAGGTTTCCTCGTGATCTAGTCCGAGTGAAACAGCAACCAAGCCAGCAAAGTTGCCACCATGAATCGTGTTCAGGTGAGGTAGCAATGATGCCAAACGCTCGTCCACCACGATCTATAACTCTAAGCGGAATGCCAGTGGAAAACAGGCTTTCGGATTAGCCGTGCAAAGAGAGATGTATCTTTGCGGGCGGCAGCATTATTCCGGCGGATCAGCCAGGAACTGCACAACTTAAGAATCAACAAATGGAGAACGACATGCGCTGCCTTACTTGCCGAAGTCTCGAAGCCACCTTCAAGGCTAAGTGGATCGAATTCACTGAAGCCAGTTCTCGTGCCTGCTATGGCGTGAGCAATCAGTTCGCTGCCTACCTGCACGTAGAAATGGAACGCGCCAAGGCGGAGTTGGAAGAACACCGTTCGCTATGTCTCTCCGCAGCCAATGACCGCGAGCATGCGCCCGTATCATCCTCCCTTCGCAGTGACGTGATCGTCGGCGCCGGAACTGGCTCGGTTCCCACGGCGGCTTGATTTGTTCAGGACGCACTTTATTGGATTGAGCATTGAAGTCGGAAGCGGTGTCCATCATTAAGACAGGAGCAAACCAAAAGGCAGGAGCAAACCAACGGAAGGCATTTTTCGGAGAAGGAGAAACTTCATGAACAATCGACCCGTCAAGCGGAGCGCGAATCGTCCTTCAAGCAAGCCAACAGACCAATCCCTACTTGCTACGATTTCAACTGTAGATACGTTTAGCGGAACGGACACGCAAAGGCGGTTCCTCGAAGACTTCAACATGGAGCACTCGGGTTCTTTCACCACTATCAATCTGGTTGCGGCCAGCAGCGATCCAAGATCCAGGGAACACGCAATGACGGGACGCGGCCATCAGACGCACCAGATTTCGCTGAGTTGTGTGTACCTGGGCTAGTGGCTCACACCTGTCGCACCCCGGGGCGACTGCGTCCGCGCAACCTTCAGAACTCCACGAGACCCGGCAGTTCAGTCCTCTCAACGCAGTGCAGCGTTAACCCACGCGACTGCACTCTTCCACAGGAATCGCTACCTGCTCGACGATCTCAAGGCCGAAACCCTCCAGAGCCGGAATGTGCATGGCCGTATTAGAAAGCAGTCGGATACGCCGGATTCCCAGGTCCGACAGAATTTGCCCCCCCAGCCCAATGGCGCGCAGAATTCTTCCCGTACGTGCCTGAGAGCCTTCCCGAGCCCGCAACTCCCGGTGCAAGATTAACCGTCCCACATCCGAACCTCGCACGGCAGCCGCACCGCCGGGTTCGAAGGCACCGGCACGAACCGGTTCCCGCTCAAGTTCAAATCCACGCGAGGTGTTGTGCAGATAGAGCACTGCACCGCATCCTTCCTCGGCTATCATCCGCATTGAGTGGTCGAGGGTCTGGCGGCAATTGCAGTCGGCATCGAATAAGTCACCCGCTGTGCAGCGTGTATGCACCCGCACCAGCACAGCATGTGAGCAGGCCGGCCGCGATTTCAACAGATTCCCTGCCTCATAGGCGAGCGTCCCGTCGCCAGCGGCCACAGCCGGACCATCGTTGGAAGCTGGGCAATCGGCACAGAGATCTCCGCGCACCAGGGCGATGTGGCTTTCGCCTCCGTTGACCTCGCTCTCGTAGGCGATCATGCGAAACTCGCCATATTTGGTCTGGATGCGGCTCTCACCCGCGCGAACGATGTAGCGCTCGTTGCGCAGTCGGTAGCGAATCAGCTCGGCCACGGTAAGAATCTGCAGCCCATGCTCTCTGCAGAACGGGATCAGGTCAGGAATCCGCGCCATCTCACCGTCGTCGCGCATGATCTCGCAGATCACGCCGGAGGGATTCAACCCGGCCATGCGAGCCAGATCGACGGACGCTTCAGTTTGTCCGGCCCGCACCAGGACGCCACCTCGGCGCGCGCGCAAGGGAAACACGTGACCCGGCCGGGCCAGATCGGTGTAGCTGGCCCCGGGCTTGATGGCTGTGCGGATGGTGTGCGCGCGGTCGGCGGCGGAGATGCCGGTGGTGACGCCTTCACGCGCTTCGATGGTCTCGGTGAACGCCGTGCCGAAACGCGAGGAGTTTTGCTGCGTCATGGGGAAGAGGCGTAGATGGTCCGCCCGCTCTTCAGTCAGGGTGAGGCAGATCAAGCCTCGCCCAAAGCGAGCCATAAAGTTGATGGCCTCTGGAGTGACGTGCTCGGCCGCCAGCGTGAGGTCGCCTTCATTCTCACGATCCTCATCGTCGACGACAACCACCATGCGTCCGGCGCGTATCTCGGCCAGAGCACCGGGGACGTCGGTGAAGGGAGCGTCGGCTGTGCGTAGAGTGTTGGGCATGGCGACCACTTCATTCTCGCCCATAGCGGGCACAAACCGCAAAAAACGCCGATCCTACCTGAAACAACCGGGTCTCCTGGCTGCACGTCGTTGAACCGCGTTCGAAGGCAAGAGATGACCGGTCACTGGACGAGCTTTCCATGATCATAAACCTCGGATATCGAGTCGACTGCAGCCTGTTTCCGCTCCCAGACTTCGATAAAGGAGAAGGCCTTCGTCAGGTGGTATTGAGCGTGGACATAAGCGAGGAACGGCGCCAGGTTGGTGCGCCCCGGATGACTGGCATAGCGGTGGCTGTTCTCGCCAAAGTCAAATAGCGCAATCATCGGCGTTTGCTGAGTCCGGACACCTCGAATCGCGGCAGCCACTTGATCCGCCGTTGTGTTAGTCCGTGTCCGTCAGATAGTCCACCGTGGTTGGGTCGTCGAGCGAGAGCGCGAAAGCAAACAACGGGACGCCGACGAACGATTCCCCGGGATGAGTGTGCTGCGCAAACCATTGGAACTGTTCGAACTCGGTCGGATTGAAAAAGGCTGTGCGGCCCGTGGGGAGGTCAAGATAGCCTCGCCATTGCCGCTGCAGTTGGATGGGAAGCGCCACGAGAAAGAGCAGGCCGATTGTCCAGAGCGTCCGCCGTATGATCCGGTCCGCCGTAGAGGTCCCGCGAACCAGCCAGACGCACACAATCGCCGCCGGCGGCGCAATCATGCACATGCGGTTGTAGCTTGCGGCCTGGGCCACGGCAGCGAAGAGCGCAAGACCAACAAAGTTGATTAGTAGCATTAAGTCACGCGTTTTGGGGTCGACCTTATTTTTTTCACGAAACAAGCGCAAGAGGCACCAAAGGTAGCCGAACGGCACCAGAAGATGAATGAAAAAGTAAGGAGTGAGGCGGACAACGTCCGTTAGTTTGTGGTGCCGGGGAAAGTTCATGAAGTAGACGCCCGGCGTGTGGAAGGTTCTCGCCGGGAAATTGTGGATAACGAAGGTGACCAGCGCGAAATAGAGAGTCGCGAAACCTGCCCGCCAAGTGTAATAGGCAAGCACGCTGCCGACGATGATCGCGAATGGCATGACGAGCCAAGTGAGTTGAGCGGCGACCCGGGGCTTTCGATCGCGCGTCCAGACGAGAAACGCGCCGATGGCGATCAGGCTCAGAAGCCCCTGGCTCTGCGTAAATAAAGTACTCAGGCCACAGAGAATACCCGCAGCCGTCAACCTCGCAGTCGTTTTGCTGCCCATGAGTGTGGCAACGGCTGCCAGCGCGAGCAAGGTGGAATACCAGTGATGAGTCGCGTCCTTGGTGATATCGAAATCCAGCACCAGGAAAAGGAGAGCGGGGAGAAAGACCAGAGGTCCCCGCAGGATGCGGGAGGAGATCCAAACGAGAAGGCCTGCGATCGTCGCGCCGAGAAAGATAACAAAGGCTTGCGCCAACCAGGCATGCACGCCGAGGAGCCCGAAGACGCCGGCGTAGAGCAGATCAGTTCCGGGGATGACATAAGTGAAGTAGTCGCGGAATGGAACCTGGCCGCGGAGTATCCGAATTCCATGCTCGAAGTAGAGGGTCTCATCGAGCGACACGATGAGCGGAGTTCCTCCCAGGGTGAAGGTGCGGAGATAAAGGAATGCGAGGGTAGCCGCGGTGAACGGGATATAAAAGCGCCTTCGGATGCCGGTGGTGGGCCTGACTAATGGCTCGAATACGGACGGCTGTGATCTCATTTCGCTCCGATTTTCTATTGGAAGCGAAAAGTATAGCGTTCTTCGGTTACTGCAAATGTCAGCGGATTGTCATCCGTCGGGCCAAACTGTATTTCACCAGCTGCTTCGAATCCGACAGGGCGATTGGGCAAGAAAAACGCCGCCCGAAGGCGGCGCTCTGCGGAAGATCTCGACTCGCGGTCCTACAGCGTCGATTCGATTTCAAATCCCCAGGCCTCAAGGAGGGCTTCCGGGATATACTTTGAATTCTTGTTCCTCCGAGCCCACTCCCGCAGGCGGGTTGACCGGATGTACTGGTCTGGGCTAAGTTTAAACTCCTTCACGATCTGTTCGAAAGAGGTAACGGTAGGCACGACCGGGCCAATTGGCTCGGGCTTGCCC
Source organism: Occallatibacter sp. (assembly GCA_049513795.1). Taxonomy (GTDB): domain Bacteria; phylum Acidobacteriota; class Terriglobia; order Terriglobales; family Acidobacteriaceae; genus Telmatobacter. Next base: position 51,138 of record JBEKVS010000004.1, read on the forward strand.
CAGTTCGGATTTCCACGACGCTTTGCCATCGATTTGGTTTCCTTATGAGGGTTGATTTGCGCGTACTTCCCCGAAGACGAAGTTGGGGGCTCCTGTCACTCCAGAGGAAACTTCAGCTTCTTATTTTACATATTTTTTCTTCGAAAATCAATACCAAAATCGAATTACTTGCGGCCCGAACCAGTCTTGCGACTGCCCCAATTTACTTCCACATCTACTTGCATATGAATCACTTAGCGCTCTGCCTGCCGATTTACGGATACTCCAGCCTGCGGGTTTGGCGGTCGCGAAATTGTTGCTGCCGTAGCTCTCGACCTAGGATACTAGTATGACAATATCCAGGCGAACGATTGCTCTCGGATTGCTTTTGTCCGGGGCTCTGGCGCAGGGAGGGTGCGTCGAGCTCACGGTAAGCCGCGACGCCCTCGAGCGCACACTCAAGCAGCAGCTTTTCAACGGGCCCAAGGGGCGCTACTACCTGAATGGCAGCCCGCAATCCGCGTGCGCAATTTATGCGGAAAATCCGCAACTCCGGTTCGCCGGGGATCGTATCGTGGTCGAGATGAAGACCCATTCCAGCGTGGGGAGGGCCGTGGCCGGAGCCTGCATCGGCATCACGCTTTCGCTGCCGGCCGAGGTCTCCCTGGCCCCTAATGGCGAGGGCGAGACGATTGGTTTCAGGGACGCTCGCGTGGAGAGGGTAAGCGATCAGCCGGAGCTGAATTTTGTCCTGATGCCGTTTCTCAGAAACCAGGTACCGAAGGGCATGAAGGTGAATGCGGCCGAGCTGCTGCGCAAGGCGCTGGAAGGATCAACCGCCACTTCCGGCTACAAGGTCTCGTTGGAGCGCCTGAAGGTTCACTCCATCGAAATCCGGGGCGATGCGCTGGTCATGGATGTGGACGCAGATCTCAGCGTGCGATAAGCCCTAACCGCCGGCGACGGAGGGGTGTCTAACGTTCGAGAGATCGCGAACTCTGGGACGCCTGGTCTTCGCCTGCTGCGCTCGCAGCTCGCACGCCGTCCCAGTGTTCGATGCACGGGGTTTCGCCATGCGTAGGTGGGCACTCTGCTTGGTTCTTGCCGGACTTGCAATGCCGGGCGCGGCTGCCAATCGCGTGACGGTTGATCAATTGCAGCAAGTGCTGACAGCCGCCAAGACAAAGCCGGATGCCGACCTGGCCAAGCAACTGTCTAGTCTGGAGCTGACCGAGCGTCTGAGTTCGGACAGCTTCGAGCAGCTTAGCGGCAACTTGCCTGGCGATAAATCGCGCCAAGCGCTGTTGAGCCTGGCTGACGCGGCGGCTTTTCTTGACCCTCCCCCGGCAGAGATCCCGTCCCGGCCAACCCCGGACTTTGCCCAACAGCGGCGCATGCTGGCTCTGACTGTGGCGTATGTCAGCAAGACCATTCCGCAGTTGCCGAACTTCTTCGCGACACAGCAGATCACCCGGTTCGAAGACACCCCCCAGTTGCAAAAGGGCTACTTCTTCGTCCCCTATGAACCGTTGCACCGCGTTGGTGATTCCAATGCGACAGTTCTTTATCGCGACGGCCAGGAGGTGATCGATTCGGGATCAAGCCGGAAGCCAACCATGGTGGAGGGGCTGGCGACCAAGGGGGTCTTCGGGCCCATTCTGGCCACGGTGCTGCTCGACGCGGCGCAAAGCAAGCTCGCATGGAGCCACTGGGAGCAAGGAAAGTCCGATGTTCAAGCGGTGTTCAGCTACGCTGTCCCGAAGGAAAAATCCCATTATGAAGTGAGCTACTGCTGCGTTGCCTCGGAAGCGGCAACCGTTGTAGCCAACATGCACCCCTACCGAAAAGTGGTCGGCTTCCACGGAGACATGGCCATCGATCCAGCCACGGGAACCATCCTTCGCCTGCGCGTTGAGGCGGACTTGAACACGACCGATCCGGTGGTCAAGGCGGGAATCCTGGTGGAATACGGGCGGGTGGAGATCGGTGGAAAGACTTACATTTGCCCGCTGAAAAGCGTCTCCATTGCGCGAGCGCAAATCGTTCAGTTGGACCCAGACTACAAATTTCCACTTGCGAACCAGCTGCAGCCACTGATGCAGTCACTGAATCATGTTGAGTTCCGACAGTATCACCTGTTTCGCGCCGACGCGCAGGTCCTGGCCGATGGGGCGACAGGCGATTCGGGAACGCAGCCTTCAGGCGGCGTTGTGAATGCCAGCGCCCCGGTTTCCGTTGACGCGCCTTCCCTGCCCTCTACCCCTGCCGAAACGGCGGCTGCGGCAAGTCCTGATTCGAGTCCCGCCAAGTCTTCCGACGCTAGTGTTCTGGCGACTGGGCCCGGTCCAGCGGCCGCCTCGGTTGCGGTTCCGGTTGCCCGGTCCGAAGCGCCTGTTCCCGAAATCACTGTGGGTTCGGCGACCAACATTCCCGACGTGCCACTCAAGCCTCAATTGCCCGCATCGGAGGACGGCTTGACTCTCCGGACGACGGCCCGCCTGGTGGATGTGAGTGTGGTGGCTTTTGACAAGAAAGGCCATCCCGTAACCGACCTGAAACGGGAAGACTTCGAGATCGACGACAATGGCCGCAAACAGCAGATTCACTACTTCGTCCAGGCTGCTCAAACAGGCGCCCTGGCTTCTGCACAACAACCGGCCCCTGCCGCTGAGCAGCCGGTTTTCACCAACCGCCCCATGGCGACAGACGCTGGACAGCCAACCTCAGGAGCAAACGAGAGCCGCTCCACGATTCTGCTGATCGACGCGGCAAACGTCGCCTGGGGAGACTTATCCTACGCTCGGCAGGAGATGCTGCGGTTCCTAAAGAATCTGCCGGCCAGTGAGCCGGTCGCTTTGTACATCCTTAAGAGATACGGGTTTCAGGTTCTGACCGAGCCGACCGGGGACCATGCGCTGGTGGCCAACAAGCTTGGGCGTTGGATGCCGACCGCGCAGGATCTTTCCAACGCCCAGGATGAAGAGCAGCGCAACCGCCAGCACTTCGATTGGGTTCACAGCGGAGAGGACCTCCTTTCTGTAAACGGGAACGGAAACAAGGATCCGGAGGGCATGTCTCCCGGCGCCGCGAGAGCGGGGATACCGACCGATCCCAAGCTGCAAACCCTCGGCAGCAACCCTGAGAGAGACACACTCTATCAACTGACAAGCGTAGCAGGACATCTGGCGGCGGTTCCCGGCCACAAGAGCCTGGTCTGGGTGTCGAGCGACAACGTGCTGGCCGACTGGAGCAACCAGGAGGTCGCCCGGCAGGACAAAGGCAGCAAGTTCATCGATCCTATCGCGTTGCGCGCGCAAGAGAGTCTCAACAACGCCCATACCAGCATTTATCCGCTGGATGCTTCACAGCTCGAAGCCGGTGGCATCACGGCAGACCTCGGGAATCGTAACGTATTGGCCATGGGAAAAACGGATCGCGACAATAGCCTGAAGAAATTGGGAGACGCCGACAATGGAGCAAGCCCAGGCCGCGATATTGCCCAGGCGCAGCAGGATACCCATCCCATCCAGGGTGCGTTTCGCGACCTTGCCGATGCCACCGGTGGGCGGGCACTGCGTCGCGCCAGCGACATTGCGGGCGAACTCAACGGAATCGTCAACGACGGGCGCGCCGCGTACTTGCTAAGTTTCACCCCCGACCAGCCGCCGGACAACAAGTACCACTTGCTCACCGTCAAGGCCGTCGGCCGCCGCGACCTCACTCTGCGCTATCGCACCGGTTATGAGTACGACAAGGAACCGGCGAGTCTGAAGGATCGCTTTCGCCAGGCAATCTCACGGCCTGCCGACGGTAGCGACATAGGCTTGATCGTCAACGCTTCCATCACAACAAATGGAGCAGCGCTCAAGCTGAACATTGCCGCCAGCGATCTGGGACTTGCGCAGCAGGACGAATTGTGGACCGGCAAGCTGGACGTCTTCCTGGTCCAGCGAGACGATGAGGGAGTGCACGTGCAAGTCTCCGGACAGACGCTTGGCCTGCGGTTGAAGCCGGCCACTTACCAGAGGCTGCTCAGCGATGGAATTCCATTTGAAGTCAACGTACAACCGCAAGCCGGAGCGGGCTCGGTGCGCATCGTAGTGGTAGACGAGAACTCGGGGCGCATGGGCTGGGTCACGCTGCCTGCGGCGGGTCTTGAGGCAAGGCGCTAATTCGGAACCGTTTGAGGTAGAGTTACGAGTGGTGGAGTTGCAGCGCCAATGTTTGAACACGCCCAGTCTTGCACCAGGATGCTGTTCCGGTGAGGGCTTCATAACGTTTCATCCGTCGTTCCAAAATAGGGATTGAGGTGCGCGCCATGCGGAAGCTTTTGGTTTGCGTGATGCTTTCAGGATTTTCTCTACCACTTTTTCCGGCCAATCGCATGACCGTCGAGCAGTTGGAACAGGTCTTGGCCGGAGCGAAGACCAAGGCGGATTCCGACCTGGCCCGACAACTGGCAGGGATGGAGCTCACCGAACGGCTCAGCTCGGCGCGGCTCGAACAGCTTCGCGTGAATCTTCCCGGTGAGAGATCGCAACATGCCTTGATCGCGCTGGCCGACACGTCGGCCTTCCTCGAGCCGCCCTCCGCGGACATCCCTGCGACCGCGACACCGGACGCCGCAGCGCAACGCCGCATGATGGCCCAAACCGTCAACTATCTCGGCAAGAGTCTTCCCCTGCTGCCGAACCTTTTTGCGGCGCGCGATACGATGCGGTTCGAAACGCGACCCGACGCGGCAGGAATGGGTGCCGAGAATCCGCTGCGCGAAGCGGGCAAAACTAGGGTTACGGTGCTTTATCGAAATGGCCGCGAGTTCGTCGATGCAGGTGCGGACAAGAACCAGAAGGCGCACGCTCCCGACAAAGGGCTTACCACCTGGGGGGAATTTGGACCCATTCTCGGCACGGTGCTGATCGATGCTGCCCATAGCCGCCTGACATGGAGCCACTGGGAACTGGCCGGATCGGGGCCTGAGGCAGTTTTCAAGTACACAGTGCCAAAAGAGAAATCTCATTATGACGTGCGCTTCTGCTGCATTGCGGAGTCGTACGGCTTTGAGGTCAGCCAACTCACGCAACGAGTCGGCTATCACGGCGAGATCACGGTCGACCCCGACACCGGCACCATTCTGCGTCTGACTGTGCTGGCGGATGTTCCGGCCGGGAATCCGATTGGGAGGGCGGACATCGCCGTCGAATACGGGCCTACGCAAATCGGCGGCAGAACCTATTTCTGCCCCACGCGCGGCATCGCGCTGGCCCAATCACCGGATCTGAAAACCCTGGGCAAGGCCTTTGCGGTTGCGCCTGCGGCTGGGAACGACGCTGCAAATCTACCCAACTTTGAGAAGGCGAGTCTCTCCGCAGTCACCCAGAGCCCGAGGCAGACACTGCTCAACGATGTCGCCTTTCGCGAGTTTCATCTCTTCCGGTCGGAGTCCAAAGTGATCGCCGGGAAGGAAGCTGCTGCGGGCAATGAAGCTGCTGCATCCGCGCTTCCCTCATCTCCCATCGTCGCGACTGAGAACGAGCCGGCGGAAAAGCCTGCCGAGGATACGGCCATTGAGAGCAGCACGCTGGCGCCGCAACCGTCTACGCTGGCTGCGGTAGCTGCTGCCGAGCCTGCGACTGGCCCCGCGCCCGATCCGGTCATTCCAGAGATTACGGTTGCAAACGAGGCCGGGCTTCCCAACATTCCGGACGTCGCCCAAGCCGGCTCTGAGTCGGCTGTGACCCTTCGTGTAAATGCCCGCCTGGTCGATGTGCCGCTTGTCGCTTTGGACAAGAAGGGACGGCCGATCACCAACCTCAAGCCGGAAGAGCTTGAGGTCTTCGACAATGGCGCCAAGGCAAGTCTGCATTCCTTTTCCCCAGCCGAAGGCGCGCCGGCGCAGGCGACTCCTTCAGCAGCCTCCCAGGAATACCCTTCCGCTTCCGACTCACACGCCTTTTCCAACCACGCCACGAACGCGGCTTCGTCTACGAAGCGCGAACAGCAAGGCAACACGATTATTCTGCTCATCGACAGCAACCTGTCGTTTGACGATTTGTCCAACGTTCGCGAGCAGATGCGCACGTTTCTCAAGGGGCTGGAAGACAGCGTGCCGGTGGCGCTTTACGTGATGCGCGTGGGCGGATTCCAGATTCTGAAGGATGCGACCAGCGATCATGCCCTGCTCGCCGAAACGCTGATGAAGTGGACGCCGAGTGCGGAGAACCTCTCTCTGGGCCAGGAGCAGGAGGCGCGCAATCGCCAGTCAATGGAATACGTCCATAGCACGGAGGATTTGCTCAACGTCAACGGAAACCGGCAGATCGACTCAACCAGCAACCAGACTGCCACCGATCCGCAGCTTCGCACCCTGGGCGACAATCCTGGCCGCGACGCGCTTTCCGGCCTCGTAAATGTTGCGCGGCAATTGGGCGCCATTCCGGGGCACAAGAGCCTGGTGTGGATCGCCAGCGACAACGTTCTTGCCGACTGGACCAACGGCTCGCTCAACATCGACAAGGGCGACCGCGTGATTCAGGCTTCGGTCTTGCGGGCGCAGGAGGCCATGAACGACGCGCATGTGAGCGTGTATCCGCTCGACACTTCGCGGCTTGAGGCCGGAGGCATCGATGCCAGTATCGCCGAGCGGAACGTAATGCTCAACCCCACGGCCACCGCGAACCAGGTCGGCGGCGCCCCCGGCTCCGGCACCTCCGGCTGCGGTCTCGTCAGCATGCCAGGCCCCGGCCATACGACATCCTCGGAGCTGACCAACGGTGGAGACATCGATACCTGTGGCAGCGACATGCGCCCCGGCCGCGTAACGGCCCAAATGCAGCAGGACCTGCATTCCATCCAGGGCGTCTATCGCGAATTGGCCGATGCCACCGGAGGCCGCACCTTCCGCCGCGCCAGCGACATGGTCTCAGAGTTCAAGAGCGTGGTGGATGACGGCCGCGCCACTTATCTGCTGAGCTTTACTCCCTCTTCTATCGCTGATGACAAGTACCACCTCATCAGCGTTCGGCTCGCGGGACGAAAAGACGTGAAGCTGCGTTATCGCACCGGATTCTTTTACCGCCAGGAACCCACAACCTTCAAAGATCGTTTTCGCAAAGCTGTGCTGGACCCGGAAGATATGACCGAAATCAACCTCACCGCAGATCTGTTGCCGGCCTCGAATGGCCACACGGTGAAGCTCGGCATCGGCGCGGCAGACCTTGCGTTGGCCCAGACGGACGCATTGTGGACCGACAAGCTGGACGTGTTCCTGGTGCAGCGCGAGGTGTCGGGGACAAAGGCCAGTGTGACCGGACAAACAATGGGGCTGCGCTTGAAGCCCGCCAGCTATCAGCAATATTTGCGCGAGGGAGTTCCCTTCAACCAGATTGTCGAGTTGGCGCCCGGTGTCGGCTCGGTTCGCCTGGTGGTGGTGGACGAGAACTCCGGGCGCATGGGATCGATCACCATTCCGGCATCGCGTTTCGCAGCAAAGCCTTGATGATGCGGGCTGTGCGACTGGATTTACTGGCACCACTGGTTGAATGCGCCGGCCCTTACTGCGGCGGCTAATGCGTCGACATCCGTAGAGAGCACCCGGTCTTGTTCCAAACGCGGAACCACCGAGCGAACCGCATCATAGATGCCCTCGATTTCGTAGCTCGACTTAAGCGGTCTGCGGAACTCGAGGCCCTGCGCCGCGCACATCAACTCGATGGCAACGATGCGCTCCGCGTGCTCCACAATCTGGCGTAGCTTGATAGCTCCAGTCATGCCCATGGATACGTGGTCCTCTTTGCCACCGTCAGTGGGAATGCTGCCGGTGGATGAGGGATGGGAAAGTACCTGGCACTCGTTGATCAATGCCGCGGCGACAATCTGGGCAATCATGAATCCCGAGGAAAGACCGGGATCGGGCGACAAAAAAGCCGGAAGACCCTCGTTAATGTCCGGATTGAGCAGACGGTCGATGCGACGCTCCATGATGCTGGCCAGATCCGTAAGCGCAATGGCTGCATAGTCGAATGCGTAGGCGAGAGGTGCGCCATGGAAATTCCCGCCGGAGAGAACTTCCCCCTGGCTCGGAAATATGGGACTCGGCATTGCAGGATCGGGCGTTTTGGGTTGCGCGGCTATGGAGGTTTGCGAAGGAAATACCAGCGGATTATCGGTAGCCGAGCCGGTTTCGATCTCCAGGACACTTTGCACGTGGCGAAGTACATCGCGAACAGCGCCATGCACCTGGGGCATGCAGCGCAGGCAATAGGCATCCTGCACACGCGAATCGTGCTCGCGGTGGGCTTCGCGGATTTCCGAGCCCGCCATGAGCTTGAGCAGATGCTGCGCAGAAGCCGTTTGCCCCAGGTGAGGCCGCGCCTCGTGAATACGCGCATCGAAAGCGGCGGGCGTACCCATAAGGGCTTCGAGCGCCATGGCTCCCGCGGCGTCGGCAAGTTGCGTAACCCGCAGGCCGCGCGCAACGGCCAGAGCGCCCACGGCGGTCATAGCTTGGGTCCCGTTCAGCAACGCCAGCCCCTCTTTGGCAGCAAGACCCAGGGGCTTTAGACCGGCGCGGCGCAACGCTTCGCCTCCGGTCATGCGTTCGCCCTTGAAAAAGGCTTGGCCCTCGCCGATGACCACCAGGGCCAAATGCGCAAGCGGAGCCAAATCGCCGCTCGCGCCCACCGAACCCTTCTCCGGGATCACGGGATGCACACCCGCATTGAGCAACGCGACTAGCAGTTCTACGAGTTCGACGCGGCAGCCGCTGAAACCTTTCACCAAAACATTGGCACGCAACAGAAGCATGGCGCGCGCCTCGGCTTCCGCAAGCGGCTGCCCAACGCCGCCCGCGTGGCTGCGCACCAGGTTGGTCTGCAACTGAGCCAGGCTGCCCGAAGGGATGCGAACGTCAGACAGCTTGCCGAACCCGGTGTTGACTCCATAGACCGTCTGGCCAACGGCGAGGATCTGCTCAATCAGTTCCCTGCTTGCAGCCACACGCCTCAACGCTGGCTGAGAGATGCTTACTTGCCGGCCTTTGAGCGAGACGGATTCAATCTCGGCCAGTGTTAGAGGGCGACCATCGATAATCAACAATTCCATGCCCCCGATACTAAGTTATAGTGGTATGGCTTGGCATCCGCCATCCTGTCCGCATCGTTTTCGGAGACTCCGTCGCCATGTCCATCACCCGCAGAGATTTCGCCAAGTTCGGAACACTCAGCCTTGCAGCCCGCTTCACACCCCAGCTAATCGGGCAGACGCCCAAGAAGACCGGCTATGCCGTCATCGGCCTGGGCCGCATCGCCGGCCATTTCATGCCCGGCTCACGCTCAACAACCAACTCGCAAATTACTGCGCTGGTGAGCGGGCATCGGGACAAGGCAGACCGCCTCGCTGCCGAATATGGAATACCTGCGAGTTCGATCTATAACTACGATAACTTCGACCAGATTGCCGCAAATCCCAACGTCGACGCGGTCTACGTGGCGCTGCCGAACTCCATGCACGCCGAGTACACCATGCGCGCCGCGAAAGCGGGCAAGCACGTGTTGTGCGAGAAGCCCATGGCTACCAATGTGGCCGACTGCGAGCAAATGATCGCCGCTTGCAAGGCTACCAACGTGAAGCTCATGATCGCCTACAGATGCCACTACGAGCCGACAAATCTGCGTGCGATCAAGCTCATCCGCGATGGCGGAATCGGCCAGGTTCAAGCCATAGAAAGCTCTTTCGGGTTCAACATGGGCCCGAACGAATGGCGCACAAACAAGAAACTCGCCGGCGGAGGACCGCTGTTCGACGTGGGCATTTATTCGCTCAACGCGTGCCGCTATCTAACCGGCGAAGAGCCGGAACACATCTCCGCGTATGCCTCAACCAACGACCACGACGCTCGCTTCGCCGAAGTCGAAGAGAATACTTCCTGGACCATGCGCTTCCCTTCCGGAGTGCTTGCTACCTGCAACACGACTTATGGCGCGAACATGCCGGGCTACTATCATGTCTACGGATCGAAAGGCTGGCTGCAGGTGGATCAGGCTTTTGTGTACGAAGGCCTGCACCTGCGCGGTTTTGTCGACGGCAAAGACATTGACGAGCCCAACCCGGCCCGCGACCCATCGCACTTTCAGGCGGAAGCGGAACATTTTTCGCATTGTGTGCAAAACAACCTGGAGCCCCAGTCGCCGGGCGAAGAAGGCCTGCGAGACATGACCTACATCACACAGATTTATAAGTCTGCTGGGATCGCGATCTGAAGTGCCCCATGAATGTTGTGGCTTGCGGAATGGACAGTTGAGCCTTCCGTGATCGTGCACCTGCGGTATACTGCTGGCTCAAACGCTCACACATTCGGAGGCCCGTCTTTGAATTTCCCCAAATGCTTGCAAATTAGATTTTTCAGCGCCTTGCTCGTGGTATTGATCGGGGCGCATGGCGCCTTTGCTCAAGACAAGCCGGATTCAAAGCCGGATGGAAAGAAAGATGCGGAAGCAAAATCATCGCCCATGCCTGCGCCTCACCCTGATTCAGAAACCGAGGGCTCGATCACTGTCGAGGGCCAGGCCATAGCTTACCGTGCCGTTGCCGGAACCCTGACCGTTGGTTCAAACGACGTGCAGGATGCGACGATTGGCCTGGACGGCAAATATCTTTCGGATGCCGGTGTCGACCTGCCCGCGAAGCCTGAGGATCAGCCTGCAACGGCGCGAATTTTCTACGCGGCCTATTTCAAGAAAGGCGCCGCGAGCGGGTCACGGCCCATCACATTTCTCTACAACGGCGGCCCCGGAAGCGCAACCATGTTTCTGCACATGGGAGCCTTCGGTCCAAAGCGGGTTGTAACTCCCGATGGCGAGCATCAGGAGGGCGCGCCTTATCCATTGGTGGAGAACCAATACAGCCTGCTCGATGTTAGCGATCTTGTCTTCATCGACGCGCCGGGAACGGGTTTCAGCCGCGTGCTGGGCAAAGATGCGGGCAAGGCGTTTTGGGGCACAGACGAAGACGCGCATGCCTTCGATCGTTTCATTCGCCGCTTTCTCACGAAGTACGATCGTTGGAATTCGCCCAAGTATATTTTTGGCGAGAGTTATGGGACCACACGCAGCGCAGTGCTAAGCCGTATGCTGCAAGGCGTAGACCTGAACGGCGTGATTTTGTTATCGCAGATCTTCAGCTTTGACAACAGCGCCGATGGTCCGGAGACCAATCCCGGAATCGACCAGCCCTATTACCTTGCACTGCCGTCGATGGCCGCCACTGCCTGGTATCACCATCGCCTGGCAAATCGGCCAGCGGAGTTGGAGCCATTTCTGCGCGAGGTGGAGCAGTTCAGCCTGGGTGAATATGCAACTGCACTCTTGCAAGGAGCGGATCTACCGGAGGACCGCAAACATGCGCTGGCGGATAAGCTTCAGAGTTATACCGGGCTGCCTGCGGCGTATTGGATCAAGGCCAATCTGCGCGTAAGCGGCGGAGAATTCTCAAAAGAGCTGCAATCGACGTCGGGAATTACTACGGGCCGCCTCGACACACGCTATGAAGGCCCTGACATGGACCCGTTCAGCAAAGAAGCTGGATACGACCCGTTCAGCATTGCGACACAGTCCGCTTTCGTAACGGCGATCAACCAATACGCTCGCGAGAATCTTAAATTCGGCGAAGACATGACTTACAAACCAAGCGCGCGCCAACCAGACTTTCACTGGAACCTGAGCCACAATCCGCCGGGCGTTCAGTATTCGGAATCAGGCGTGAATGTGATGCCGGACCTGGCGGCAGCCATGAAGCGGAATCCGAAGTTGAAAGTATTGCTCATGGGCGGATACTTCGACCTTGGTTGCACTTACTTCGGCGCCACTTACGAAATGAAACACCTGCCAATCCCGCAGAACTTGCAGGCTAACATCAGTTACCACTTCTTTCAGACAGGCCACATGGTCTATGTCAACGAGGCGGCATTGAAGGGTCTGCACGACCAGACCGCAGAGTTCATTCGCGGTACGGAAGGTTCGCACTAAGTATCCGACTGCGAAGACTTATGCTGTCCAGGCCTCGCCATCGAGACCTGGGGCACTTGGCAGTCGCTTACTTTCCGGACTAAGTCAATCCGAGTATCTTTTTGTTCTTCTCCGCGTCCGTGCCGGCACCCGCAAAATCGTCAAAGGCGCGATCGGTGACGCGAATAATCTTTTCCTTGATGAATTTTGCGCCTTCGGCCGCGCCGGCTTCGGGATGCTTGATGCAGCACTCCCACTCCAGCACCGCCCAGCCGGGATAGTCGTACTGCGCCATTTTAGAAAAGATGGAGTTGAAGTCGATCTGGCCATCGCCAAGCGAACGGAAACGGCCCGGGCGGTCGATCCAATCCTGATAGCCGCCGTAGACGCCGCTGCTGGCACTGGGCCGGTATTCGGCGTCTTTGACGTGGAAGGCCCGGACGCGATCATGATAGAGATCGAGAAAGCCAAGATAGTCCATTTGCTGCAGGATCATATGACTCGGATCGTAGAGAATGTTGGCGCGTTTGTGGCCATTGACGGCAGTCAGAAATCGCTCGAAAGTTACGCCGTCATGCAGGTCTTCACCGGGATGTAACTCGTAGCAGACGTCGACGCCGACTTCGTCAAAGGCATTGAGAATCGGCATCCACCGCTTCGCTAACTCCGCGAACGCTTCATCGATAAGGCCCGCCGGGCGCTGCGGCCAGGGGTAGAAGAACGGCCATGCCAGTGCGCCGGAAAAGGTCGCATGCGCGGTCAATCCCAGGCGCTTGCTGGCTTGCGCCGCATAGAGCAATTGCTGCACTGCCCACGCCTGGCGGCCCTTCTTGTCTTCTTTCAATGCAGGAGGTGCGAAATCGGCAAAGGCGGCATCGTAGGCCGGATGTGTGGCTACTAACTGGCCCTGAAGATGAGTGGATAGCTCGGTAACCTCGAGTCCAGCTTGACGGACAACTCCTTGTAACTCGTCGCAATAACTCTGACTTTCAGCAGCTTGCTTCAAGTCGAAGAGTCTTGCATCCCAACTAGGAATCTGCACGCCTACAAATCCCAGGCCCGACGCCCATTGCGCCATGCCGGCCAGCGTGTTGAATGGCGCCGCATCTCCTGCAAATTGCGCCAGAAAAATTGCCGGCCCTTTGATCGTTTTCATGCTCTCCCCCTTCTGTAGCGAATCTAAATGCTAGAACTCAACCCAGGATTCTGATGTATTACTCTCAATTGCCCGCTCAATGAATCGCATCCCACGGACCCCGGCCTCGATTCCCGGAAGAGTAGCAGGCATTGCATTCGACTCGCCCTTGCGCCAACCGACAAGCGTGTCGGCGAACTCCCGGTACAACACTGCGAAGGCCTCGATATATCCCTCCGGATGCCCGCCGGGAAGCCGTGTCACTGCACGAGCATCGGCGCTCAGATAGCCCGCTGATGCGTGGCGAATTTCCTCGGGGCCATCTTGCCACTTGACGCGAAGCCGGTTTGGATCTTGCTGCTGCCAATCGATTGAACCCTTGTCACCGTAAACGCGCAAACGCAGGCTATTTCCTTCACCTGCGGCAACTTGGGAAGCCATTAGGGTCCCAGTTGCACCGTTGTCCAGTCGCAGCATCGCATTGCAATCGTCGTCGAGTTTGCGGTGCGGGACGACGCTGCGCAAGGCGGCGTTTATTGCTGTTACTTTCAGGCCGGTTACGTACTCGGTAAGATGAAACGCGTGCGTGCCGATGTCTCCGATGCAGCCGCCGGGCCCATTCAGCACGGGATCGGAACGCCAGGCCGCTTGCTTCTGCCCGGTCTGCTCCAAGGGGGAACTCAGCCATCCTTGCAGGTATTCAACGGCGACCTTACGGATGGGGCCGATCGAACCCGCCGCGCATATGGCCCGCGCTTCGCGCACCAGTGAATAGCCGGCATAGGTATGGGTCAAGCCGTAGGGCAAACCGGCCTTGGCCACCACCTTCTCGAGCGTCAACACTTCGTCATACAATGCCGTGGCCGGCTTGTCGCTCATCACAGCGATGCCGGCGGCAAGCGCCGCTTCTGCGACTGGCAGATGGAGGTGATTCGGCGTTGCGATGACTACGAAGTCAATTCCATCTTCGCGCTTGCTTTCGGCGCTCATCATTTCCTGATAACTCGAGTAGGCTCGGCTGGAATCGATTCCGAAACTCACACCGGCAGCGCGGGAGCGCTCAGCGGATTGCGAAAATGCCCCTGCGGTGAGTTGGATTTTCCCGTCTAACTCAGCTGCCATCTTGTGTACAGGCCCGATGAATGCCCCAGGGCCACCACCGACCATTCCCATTCTCAGCTTTCGGCTCATCGTCTTTGCTCCTGTTTATGACTTTACGACATCAATTGCTTACCAATCGGTCAGCGTCCCATCTAATTTTCGATTCACGGGCAAATAGGCTCTTTGATATTCATGCCTGGCGGCTAACTTCTCATCGAGGTCGACGCCCAGACCTGGCCCATCGCCTGGAAACATCATTCCACCTTTGAAGGAATACCGATGCGGAAACACAGCGTCGGTTTCCGCTGTGTGCGGCATAAGTTCCTGAATGCCGAAGTTATGAATCGCGGTATCGAAGTGCAGGGCCGCGGCCATGGTGACTGGCGATAAGTCCGTCGCTCCATGGAAGCCCGTGCGGACATGATAGAGCGCGGCGAAATCAGCCACCTTTTTCAGCGCCGTGAAGCCGCCGCCATGCACCAGCGTCATGCGCAGATAGTCAATCCACTGGTTGCGGATCAAATCGTGGGCATCCCAGATGGAGTTGAAGACTTCCCCGACGGCGATGGGAGTGGTGGTGTGCTCGCGGATGATCTTAAAGCCTTCCTGTAACTCGGCTGGCGTTGGATCTTCCATCCAAAAAAGATGAAATGGCTCGATCTCCTTGCCCAAGCGGGCGGCCTCAATGGGTGTGAGACGGTGATGGCAGTCGTGCAGCAAGTGAAGTTCCTCGCCGAAGGCTTCGCGCACCCGCTTGAACAGAGTCGGAATGTGGCGCAGATAGTGCTCGGTCGACCACTCATACTCTGAAGGCAATCCCCGCTCGGCGGGCTCGTAGCGACCCGGTGTCTTGCCAATTCCATAAGTCGATGACAGTCCCGGGATGCCACTTTGAACTCGGATCGCCTTGAAGCCTGCGTCTACATGACGCGCCACATCTTCGATTGCACTCTCGGTATCCTTCCCGTTGGCGTGCCCATAAACCAGTACGCCATCCCTGCTCTTGCCGCCCAGCAAGTTATAAACAGGCGTATTGAGGGCCTTGCCCTTGATGTCCCACAGCGCCACATCCACTGCGGCTATTGCGGCCATCGTCACCGGCCCACGCCGCCAATAAGCACCACGATAGAGATACTGCCATAAATCTTCGGTTTGAAACGGATCGCGTCCGATAATGCATGGAATCACGTGGTCGCTGAGATAACTCGCCACGGCTAACTCGCGGCCGTTGAGGGTCCCATCTCCGAGCCCGTAGATACCTTCATCGGTCTCGACCTTGAGGGTTACAAAATTCCGGCCCGGCGAAGTTATATTCACATACGCATTTGTAATCTTCATCCGGTAACTTCTCCAGAGCTTAAATGTTTCACTGATTCACCCCGCTGGCCAGGAAGCCTCCGTCGACTGCAATCACTTGACCAGTTACGAAGGAAGCTGCCTCGGACGCGAGGAATACTGCGGCTCCGGTTACTTCTTCGGCCCTGCCAAATCGTCCCATAGGTGTGCGCATCAGCAGCTCTTCTCCACGCGGAGTTCCCTGCACCAGTTTCGCATTCAGCGGGGTGGGAAAGACTCCGGGCGCGATGGCATTCACGTTCACGCCGCTCCGCGCCAACTCTACGGCGAGGCTGCGCGTGAGCGACGCGACGGCGGCCTTGCTTGCCGAGTAGGCCGCCACCTGATAAAAGCTCACGAAAGTCGAAAGCGAGGCAATGTTGACGATCCGCCCATAGCCGGCGGCCACCATGGTTGCGCCAAATACCTGGCACGCGCGCAGTGTCCCTGTCAGGTTGGTATCCATCACTCTTTGCCAATCAGATTCGGCGATATCGAGCGTCGGGGACTTGAATGTGATCCCCGCCGCATTGACCAGAATATCCACTTTGCCAAACTTCTCCATCGTCGCGTTGCGCAGGGCTTGAATCTGCGCACGGTCCGCCACATCGCATGTCGCCCGAAGAGTTCGCCGACCGGTGGCCTCGATCTCACCCGCCGCTTGTTCCACTTGCTCCTGCCGCCGTGAAGTGGCTACCACATCCGCGCCCGCACGGGCCAACCCCAGCGCAATGGCATACCCGAGGCCCGAAGTACCACCCATCACCACTGCAACCCTGCCCGTCAGATCAAAGAGCCCCTGGCTCATCCTGCACTTTACCTCAATTCACTGCGTCGCGATGCCCGATCGTTCGCGGGATTCATCGCCCAACCAAAAACACTATCATGCAGGGCGGCGCGGCTGCGCCCGGAGCTTGTCGACTTGCCTGGCTCGAATTGTTCTGCGTGCGGTGGATGGCTCGCGGCAAGTAAAATGAAGAGTCAATCAACGCGTCTTTCTCGCCATGGATCAACTCTTGATTCCCGATTCGCCTCGCCGCTGGGATTGCCTCTCGCTCGGCGAGGTTATGCTGCGCCTCGACCCCGGTGATCTCCGCATCCATACCGCGCGCCAGTTTCAGGTGTGGGAGGGTGGCGGCGAATACAACGTGGCGCGCGGATTGCGGCGCTGCTTCGGCCTGCGCACCGCGATTGCGACTGCGCTGGTCGACAACCCGGTCGGGCGGCTGGTGGAGGACCTGATTCTGCAAGGCGGCGTCGACACGTCGCTGATCAAGTGGGTTCCCTATGACGGCGTGGGCCGTGAGGTGCGCAATGGGCTCAACTTCACGGAGCGCGGTTTTGGCGTTCGCGCCGCGGCCGGTTGTTCCGATCGCGGCCTTACTGCGGTCAGTCAGCTTAATCCTGGCGACTTCGATTGGGATTCCATCTTCGGTTTGAGTGCCGGAGCGCGATGGTTTCACACCGGCGGAATTTTTGCGGCTCTTTCTGCCTCGACGGCCCAAGTGGCCGCTGAAGCGATGGACTCGGCGCGCAGGTTGGGCACGCCTGTTTCTTACGACCTGAACTATCGGGACTCCCTTTGGAAGAGCATTGGCGGCAAGGTTAAGGCCCAGCAGGTGAACCGCGAACTGGTGCGCAAGGTAGACCTGCTGCTGGGCAATGAAGAGGACTTTTCGGCGATGCTAGGGGTCGAGATCAAAGGGGTTTCTGAAGATTTCGCGGAGTTGCCCATTGCGGCTTATGAAGACATGCTGCGCGAAACGGCTGCGCTTTATCCCAACCTGAAGCTCATTGCAAGTACTCTGCGTACGGCTTCGACGGCGAGCCGCAACGCATGGGGAGCCATTGCAATCTACAAAGACGAATTTGTTCATGTTCCGCAGCGCGATATTGACATCTACGACCGGGTCGGCGGCGGTGACAGTTTTGCATCCGGGCTCATCTACGGGTTGCTCGCCGGCAAGTCCATCGACTGGGCGGTGCGCTGTGGCGTGGCGCACGGCGCGTTGGCCATGACGACTCCCGGCGACACCAGCATGGCGACGCTTGCCGAGGTGGAACGGCTTATCAAAGGCGGCTCGGCGCGCATCGCACGATAGGTGCCAGGCGCACGGAAGAGGAATCAGAATGACCGAAACCACAACCCAAAGGCTGGAGTGCGTTGGACTGATCCCGGTGCTGCGAGCCCGCGACGCCAGGCAAGCACACGCAGTGGTGCAGGCTATGCTGGCCGGCGGTGTGACGGTGGTTGAAGTGACGATGACGGTTCCCGGCGCTGTCGATCTGCTCGCCGAGTTGAGGAGCGAATATGGAGAAAGTCTGCTGCTCGGCTCCGGCACGGTGACCACTGGCGAGCAGGCAGAGGCAACCATTGAGGCCGGCGCGGAGTTTGTGGTCAGCCCCAGCTTCCATCCCGATGTTGTGGCCGTAACCAAAGCTCGCAAAAAGCTATCCATCCCTGGCGCGCTCACGCCTACTGAGGTCATCACCGCGTGGAATGCGGGAGCGGATTACGTGAAGATTTTCCCCTGCTCGGCGATGGGCGGCGCAAGCTATCTCAAGTCTCTTCTGGCCCCGTTCCCGCATTTGAAGCTGATCCCCACCGGAGGCGTGACGCACCACACGGCGGTGAGCTTTCTTGATGCGGGGGCGCGGGCACTGGGCGTGGGCAGCGACCTTGTGAATCTGGCGGCCATTGACCAGGGAAAACCGGAGATCATCTCCGAGGCTGCGCGCGCTTATCTTAAAATCATCGCGGATTTTCGCGAGCAACGCAGCTGATAGTCTGGCCGATCTTCGCGAGGGTGCAAAGACGGCCCCGCAGTCTAAATTCTCGCGCGGTATACTTCTCCTGCCCACTGAATTTCTTGAGCCTGCCCAATGAGCCACGCTGATCCGCCCAATTCTGAAGTTCACAACCAGCAAGCACAATCGCAGCCATTCCGTCTCGATGGCCGCAGCGCTCTGGTCACAGGCGGGGCCAGCGGCATCGGCGAAGCCACTGTAAAAGAGCTTGCCCGGGCCGGCGCACGGGTGTGGATTGCGGACATTAACGTCTCCGCGGCAGAGGCGCTAGCGGCTTCACTTCCCGGAACAAAGGCCATGCACCTTGATGTCACCAGCGCTGCTTCAATCGCTGCTGCCGCGACGCAAATTGACCGCCTCATCAACGTCAATGTGCGATCGGTCTTCCTTGTCACTCGAGCATTTTTGCCGTTGCTGTTTGCGGCCCAGACTGCGGGCGGAAACAACGGGCGAGGACACACGGGAACCATTGTCAACATCGCCTCCGTTGCGGGGCTGGTGGGCATTCGCCAGCGGTTTGCCTACTGCACGACGAAAGGTGCGGTGATTGCCATGACGCGCCAGTTGGCGATTGATTACCCGAAGACGCTGCGCATCAACGCCATCTGTCCGGGCACGGTGGAGACGCCATTTGTTGAGGGCTACCTGGAGAAGTTTCACAAAGACACAAAGGAAGAGACGCGTGCCGAACTGCGCGCCCGACAGCCAATGGGCCGGATGGGGCAACCGGAGGAGATTGCTTCCATGGTTCGTTATCTGGCTTCCGATGAGGCGGCATTTATTTCCGGGTCACTGTTGACCATCGACGGCGGCTTGACGGCCGCGTAAGGACCGCGAAACGTTTGGACCGTGGACATTCAAAAAGCAGTTCCCCTTCGGCTACGCTCAGGGCAGGGTTTCGACTCCGATGTGCGCAAAGAACGCGCCCATCTCCGCTCAGGATGACATTCTCTAATCAGGATGACAGTCAGTTTCAATGAGAATTGCCAAGCTATCAAAAACAGAACGGAGCGTTGATGAAACTTGTATCCTTCTCTCTCGCCGACGGCAGAATCCGACCCGGCTCGCTGCTCGAAGACGGCAACCTGGTGGTGGACTTGAGTGCCGCCGGCTACGCCGATACGCTGGCTGTGATTGCCGCCGGCATCACGGCGCCTGATCATGGCAATACTTTTCCAGCCTATCGTCTCAGCGAAGTCCGTCTGCATGCTCCGCTGCTTAACCCTCCGCGCGTCTTTGCCATCGGGCTGAACTATCGCGACCACGCAATTGAATCGGGGATGGCCCTGCCGACAACGCCGGTGGTGTTCTTCAAGCTGGCGACGGCCATTGTCGGTCCAAACGACCCGATTGTTTTGCCGGTGAACTCCAGTGAGCCGGATTATGAAGCAGAATTTGCGTTCGTGATTGGCCACGGCGGTTACCGTTTGGCCGCTGAAGAGTGGCGCAATCATGTTTACGGCTACACCATGGTCAACGATGTGAGCGCGCGCGACGTGCAGTTCGCGAGCACCCAGTGGTCCATGTCGAAGAGCTTTCCCACGTTTTGCCCGATGGGACCGGCGATCGTGACCGCGGATGAGATTGCCGATCCGCATAAGCTCAGGATCAGCCTCAGCATCGATGGGGAAACTTTGCAGAATTCGTCGACGAGCGAACTGGTTTTCAAGATCCCCGAGCTGATCGAATATCTCTCTTCGATTACGCCGTTGCTGCCGGGGGATGTTATTTCCACTGGGACGCCCCCCGGTGTGGGTCTCGGCCGCAATCCGAAACGCTGGCTGCGGCCGGGTGAGACGGTTACGGTGACGGTTGACGGGCTGGGATCGCTGATCAACCCGGTTGTTGCTGAATGAGCCGAGCGTAAGAGGCTGCGAAACAGGCGCAATTGGCAGAGAGAATTTCGAAAAGCATGCCTCACGGGCTGAGGCCCATTTTGATTTGATTGGGCTTATGCGGGTTGCCCCCCCCCACCTATCTCCGATTCCCAACAGGTAGCTTCTTTGTTTCGATGCGGTGCATCAGGTCATTGTTGACCTAACCTCTTTTTTTTCGTTGGTCTATCGAAGAATCGGTGGAGGGGGTGGGGTCGGACAGGGACTGTAGGGACCGCAGAAGCGGCTTATTTGCCAATGAGATCGAACTGGATGACCTGGGCATGCAAGAGACACTTGAGATCAGGATGCGCCTCATCGGGATAATTTTGTGCAGACGGAGCGAAACTTAAATTGCGGGGCGGAACGATTTCTTGATCTTCGTCGCCTGATCAAGTGGTACGAGCTTGATCAGGCGATGTCGAGATGCGCTTCTACTATTGACCTTCAGGAGCAGGGTTAGGCTTGAAGTACTGGTAAAACACGGGCGCGCAATTGTTGTTCAAAGGGGGAGCAACCGCGTAGCAAACACTCGTGAAAGTCCTGAAGCCGACGTTGCCTGCCGACAAAAAGTCGTCGTCGGGATGGCTGTTCAGCAGGAAAGCAGTTTCGAAGCCGAAAGTGGTTTCGCCGTTAGGATATCCCAACAGTTTCACCATTTGAGTGCCGCTGCCCTTGGCGCACAAAAACACCTCTTGATTGATGGGAAGACTCTGAAAGGTCAAGGCGCCCGAAGTTACCTTGCCCTTCCATTTCGGCACCAAGCAGCTAGCACTGCTCGAGGCGTAGACACTGAGGCCTCCAAACAAGAACCCGGGAAGTTGCAACGACGCGGTGTCCGAGGGCGACAGGGCGTTGGGATTGCCGTCAGGAGCCAGAACAGGAACACTTGTCGCGTCGACTGTTTCCGCAGTGATTGTAACGCTGGCCAACTGCACCGTGAGCGTGTCCATTGCTGGAGTTGACATCGTGGCGGGCACAAAGAACTCCTTGCCGTTCGAAGATGGACCTAGATCGACATAGAGGGGGTTGCCCGCAAACGCCGCCGCAATTCCGGAATCACTGGCAAACTCATTGAACGGCAACGGCAGGGGGTCGATCCCGATTGCCTGCATAGTCAGGGGCAACGCGTTACCGGAAGGGGTGATTGTCTCGAGCGATTTCGCAGCCTTGACTCTATAGCCTCCCAGCACGATCGTGTTGCCTACGGCAACCTCGGCGCCCTCCACAACAAACCTGGCCGTCCTTCCGGGATGGCCGAGCAGCGTGAGGGTCGCCGCGGTGCTCGTCAGCGTTGGCCCCGCTGTAAACTCGAAACCTTCAGGCAAAGAGACGTTGAAGTCGGTCCCGATGGGAATCGCCGTATTTGCGGTATAGGTGACCATGCCGGCGGGCACGGTCAGCAGGTCGTGGCTGTCGCGCACTTGCGCGGCGTTGTATTCGGCTACAGAGCCGCTCATCGACCCACCGGTCGGGGGCGGGACTGCCCAGCTTTGTTGGGCTACGCAGACGACCAGCGTTGCCGGCAGTACAAGTGTTTTAATCAACTTCTTCACGTAAAGCCTCCAGTTTGCCATTAGGGTAGAGCGGTGATATCCGCGCTACGCGAACAATCTCGCTGCTACAAAAGATCGGGCGGGCTGCCTAATTGTCGACTTCGGGGTCAGAACCAGGACCAAGAAGATTGAAATATTCGTCGATGCAGGCCCCACCAAAACTGGCGGCGTAGGTGTAGCAAAGCAGCCCGGGGAATTCGACGTTCACGTTAGAGGAAGGCAAATAATCATCGTAGGGGTGGTTGGCAGCCACTTGAACGGTGGTGAAACCAGGGCCAGGCCCCACGAAACCCTCGCCAGGAAAACCGATCATCTCTACCATCTTGTTGCCGGTGGCCTTCACGCAGAAAAAGATCTCTTGATTGAGGGGGGTGTTCGGAAAAATCAAGGCATTGGAGGTTACCTTGCCCTGAGCAATCGGGGATTCGCAGTTGGATGAATACGAGGAAAAGGCTTTGACGTTTCCAAATAGGGCACCGGGAAGTACCACTCTCGCGGTGTCGTATGAAGCAAGGGTGTTGGGTGTCCCATTGGGGCTCAGAACGTGAGTGCTGCCGTTCAGAAAATCGACCACTTCCGGCTGGATTGCAATGGCGGAAATGACCGCCGTGGAACTATCGTTGGAACCGCCAGTTCCAAATTTGCTGCCATTCGAAGGAGACGTGAGATCAATAAACTGGATGGCGCCGACAAATACCGCCTGGATTCCGGAATCGCTGGCAAACTCCGGGAACGACAACGGCTGAGGATCGATCCCGATGGCCTGCATCGTCAGGGGCAATGCACTGGCAACGGGAGTGATCGTCTCCAGGCTATGCGCATCCTTCACGTCATATTCGCCCAGGACGATAGTGTCGGAAGCGACAATCGTAGAGGCCGTGACTGTAAAAGTGGCTGTGTTCCCCGTAACGTTGACCAGGCTAAAGGTTGCCGCGGAGCTCGACAGGCTGGGTAGCGTCGGCGTCGTAAACTTGAGGTCTGCCGGCAAAGACACGCTCATTAGGGTCCCAACCGGAATAGCCGTATTTGCGGTATAGGTGACCATGCCGCTCGGCACCGTCAAAAGGTCGTGGTTGAGGATCAATTGCCCGGCGTTGTATTCGGCCACCGATCCGCTGATCGACCCACCTTGCGCAAATGCCGCGCTTGGTTGGGCGATGCAGGCTACCAGCATTGCCGGCACTATAAGTGCCTTGATCAACTTCATCACGTAAAGCCTCCAGTTCAATTGGGTGGAGCAAAGGATTGGCAGTCGAGAGAACCTGCAGGGGTGAATAAGGCTCTTTATATCCGTGATTGAGGCTATTGGAGGAAGATGACAAGTCACAAGAACTGTCCAATCGGCTCACGAAGCGAAAGTAACCTTTTGGCAGACTCGATGGTGCGGACGAAGGATGACGACACAAGGGAATGAAGGGTCGAGCGGGTGCGTTTCGAATGAATTTTGCGGGCTCTCAGGGAGGTCGGCTGCTCAACGCATCATGCGGTTTCATTCTGCGAAAGATTGTGTTCTCCGCCGAACCATGCGTAGAGGGCTACGCAGGCGAAACATGCGACCGGGACCAGATACGAGATCAGCAAGCCTTTCGAATCGGCCAGCATGCCCATCAGCTTGGTGATCGCCGCGCCGCCGAGAATGGCCATGACCAGCAGCGAGCCGGCGGTCTTGGTTTTTTCGCCCATGCCCTTGAGGCCGAGGGCGAAGATGGTGGGGAACATGATGGACATAAACAGGCTGGTGGTGAGCAGGCACATGGCGCCCACCCAGTTCGGCTGGATCACCGCGACGAGTCCCAAGGCCACGTTGATGACCGCGTAGACGCCCAGCATGGAACGCGCGTGGAAGTGCTTCATCAGCCAGGCCGAGCTGAATCGGCCAATGGCAAATGCGGCGAGTGTGCCGGTGAGCATGTAACCCGCCGCCTTGTCGCCGATGCCCGTGGCCGAGCGGACGTAGAGGATGAAGTAACTCCATGTGCCCACTTGAGCGCCGACGTAGAGGAATTGCGCCAGCACGGCGAGGACAAAATGCTTCTGAAATAACGGGACCCTTCTTGCCGGTCCAGCGTCTTCGCGCGAGACGTCTTCTTTGGCGGTGTCTGGAAACTTGGTCACCAGCACCATCAACGCCCAGAGCAACGCCACCGTGCCCAGCACCAGGTAGGTCGGGACTACGCGCATGGTTTCCGAGTGGAGATACTGCTGCATGGTGCCAGCTGCCCTTTTGGCCGCGGTTTCCGCGCTGCTGAATTCGACGCCCGAGAAGATGAACACGGTGCCCACCAGGCCAGCGGTAATCGATCCCAGTGGATTGAATGCCTGGGAGAAGTTCAGGCGGCGCTCGCTCGATGCGGTCGGTCCAAGTTGCGCAATGAAGGAATTGGCGCCGGTTTCGAGGAATGACAGCCCGCAGCCGATCACGAATTGCGCGGCCACAAAGAACGGGTACGTATCGGAGTGCGCAGCAGGCCAGAACAGCCAGCATCCGCTGCCCATCAGGATCAGCCCGGTGACCAGGCCGGTTTTGTATCCAAAGACGCGCATGAGCTGGCCGGCGGGAATGGCCATGAGGAAGTAGCCAACGAATATCCCAATCTGAAGTTGCGCCGCGCCGGAGCGATTGACCTCGAACGACTTCATGAACTGGCGGATGAGAAAGTCGGTGAGGTTGTTGGGAATCGCCCAGAGGAAGAACAGAGGTGTGACGACGATGAAGGGAATCAATCGCCCGTGCGGGATGAGCGGAGCGTTCAAGTCGGCGGGTTGGGGCGGCTTTCCGTCGCCGCCCGTTGAACCCATGGAGATGCCCAATGTGTACCCGCTTCCCTTTTTGGCAGAAGAAATTGACCCGGCGAATGTCCCTACCCTTTCTACTGAATCGATCGACTTTATGGCAAATCAGGAGTGGGAGGGGACGGACAGTTGATTTCGGCCTCGCATCTGTACTAGACTAGACTTGGTCAAGTCAAGGAGAGCCCGATGGCAACTGCGAGTGGGGTCAAGCAGATTGTGAACATCTACGAGGCGAAGACGCAGCTTTCGAAGCTGGTGGATCTGGCTGCGTCGGGAACGGATGTTGTGATTGCGCGGGCGGGCAAGCCGGTGGCGCGGTTGACTGCGCTAAAGGCAGAGAAGCGGCCCATTGTCTTCGGTCTTCTGGAAGGGCAGGGATGGATTGCAGACGACTTTAATGCGCCACTTCCGGAGGACCTTCAGGCCGCATTTGAAGGCCGATGATGCGACTTCTGCTCGATACGCAAATTGTTTACTGGCTTTTCTACGAACCGAATAACCTCTCGCGGGAAGCTCGAGAACGAATTGTTGCCGCCGATGCGGTATTCGTCTCGTCGGTTGCGTTGTGGGAAATTGCCATCAAAGTCCGAATTGGCAAGCTGAATGCGGATCCCAAGCAACTTGTGCAATTGCTGGAGACCGCGGGCTTCCACGAGCTACCCGTCTTTTCAAGACACGCCATCCTGGTCGCCGATTTGCCATTGCATCATACCGATCCATTTGATCGGCTACTTGTGGCGCAGGCCGTGCGCGAGCCATTGATTTTGCTCACAGCCGATGCCCAGCTGGTCAAGTATGGGCCTCGTGTTCTCTTGGTCTAAGAATCTGGTCGAAGCCCGATCTCGGGCATCTTGAACGTCAGAGAACGCCCGCCAGCCATTGGCCGGTATGCGAGAGAAGATTCGCCGCGACCTGCTCGGGCGTGCCTTCGGCGACGATGTGGCCGCCGCCTTCGCCACCCTCGGGGCCTAAGTCAATGACCCAATCGGCAGACTTGATGACATCCAGATTATGCTCGATCACGATCAGCGAGCCGCCGCCGTCGATAAGCTTGCGGAAGGCGGTGAGAAGTTTGGAGACATCGTCGAAGTGCAGGCCGGTGGTAGGCTCGTCGAGGATGTAGAGGACGCGGCTGGCCTGCGATGGTTTTGCATTCGCATTTGCCGCCCGGACCTGGGCGAGATGCGCGGCTAACTTGACGCGCTGCGCTTCACCGCCTGAGAGAGTGGTTGCGCTCTGGCCGAGGCGCAGATAGCCCAGGCCGATCTCGTCAAGGACGGCCAGTTTCTCAAGCAGCTTGGTTTGGCCGGCAAAGAAGCGCAAGGCTTCCTTGACGGTGAGTTGCAGAACTTCGTGGATATTCTTGCCCTTGTATTCGACCTGCAGAACCTTGGCTTGATAGCGGGTGCCGTTGCAGTCTTCGCAGGGCAGCTCGACGTCGGCGAGGAACTGCATTTCAACGGTGACCGTGCCATCGCCTTCGCAGGTGTTGCAGCGGCCGCCGGGGACGTTGAAGGAGAAGTGGCCTGGCGTGAGCGCGAGACGCTTGGCTTCGGGCTGAGCTGAGAAGAGCTCGCGCACCAGGTCGAATCCCTTGATGTAGGTGATGGGATTGGAACGCGGCGTGCGTCCGATGGGCGTCTGGTCGACAAGCACAACATCGTTGAGGCGCTCGACGCCGGTAAGGCTCTTGAACACGCCGGAGGGGTCGGAGCCATCGCTCTGACCAAGCGCGCGGGCGACGGCCCGGTAGAGCACCTGATGGATGAGGGTTGACTTGCCGGAGCCGGAGACGCCGGTGATGGCGACGAGCAGGCCGAGGGGAATTTCGACGTCGAGACGATGCAGGTTGTTAGCTTCGGCGCCGCGGAGCACGAGTTTTTCTCTGCCCGGGGCGCGGCGTCTCGTTGGCACGGGGATGGAAACCTGGCCGGAGAGATAGCGGCCGGTGAGCGAATTGGGGTTGGCTTCGATCTCGGCCAGAACGCCTTCGGCGAGCAGCTTACCGCCAAACTCGCCGGCTCCGGGGCCGAGATCGAGCAGGTGATCGGCTGCTCGGAGGACATCGGCATCGTGCTCGACGACGAGGATCGTATTGCCGAGGTCGCGCAGGTTTTCGAGGATGCGGATGAGACGCGCGGTGTCGCGCGTGTGCAGACCGATAGAGGGCTCGTCCAATACGTAGAGCGCGCCGACAAGACGAGAGCCAAGCGATGTTGCCAGTTGAATGCGCTGTGCTTCACCACCCGAAAGAGTCGATGCGAGGCGATCGAGGCTCAAGTATTCGAGGCCAACCGCATCGAGAAAACTTAGACGCGCGCGCACCTCTTCGAGAATGGGGCCGGCAATTTCTTCCTGCATCGGGGAGAGCTTTAGTGCGGCGAAAAACTCCTGGGCATGCGCGATGGTGAGCGCCGTGGATTGGCAGATATTTTTTGCCCCGTGCTTCTGCGTGGAGAGGCGTACGCTGCGGGCTTCGGCACGCAGGCGCTGGCCGCGGCAATCTGGGCACTCGGCATAGCCGCGATACTTGCTCAGCATCACGCGCACATGCAGTTTGTACTTTTTGCGCTCCATCTGCGCGAAGAAGCCGAAGATGCCTTCGAAGCTGCCCTTGCCGCGCAGCACCACTTCGCGAGCCGCTTCGGGCAACTCGCGCCAGGGCACGTCGAGTGGAATATTCAGCGCCGGGGCCTGCTTTTTTAACTCGGTATACCAGGTGCGATACTTGGGGCGATTCCAGGGATCGATGGCGCCGTCGGCTAACGATAGGCCTTTGTCGGGGATGACCAGGTTCATGTCGAAGTCGACGGTGTTGCCGAAGCCCTGGCAGCGCGGGCATGCGCCAAAGGGATTGTTGAAGCTGAACAGGCGCGGTTCGGGTTCTTTGCCGGGGCGGTGACAACTCTTGCACTCGAATGCGCCGCTGAAGCGATGGCGTTTGCGATCAGTTGGTTCTTCGCCGTTCGCGCTGCGAGGAACTTCTTCGAAGATCACCTCGCCGCCTTCGCGATAGGCTATCTCGGCTGCGTCCACAATGCGGGCGCGATTTTCGGCGCTGACGACGATTCTGTCGAGCAGCACGAAGACCGGCAGCGTGAAGTCCAGATCGAGCAGCGATTCGGGTGTGGAGAACTCAACGATTTTTCCCTGCTGATAGAGGCGGTTGAATCCTTTGGCTCGGAGTTCGGCCAGGCGGGCCTTCAGCGTTTCGGTGTGCGGCGAGTCTGCAACCCCTGCGGATGGCTTGGCCTTGGCGGCCTTCGCGGCGCGTGCGGGCTTGGGTTGCGCCTTGGCTTCATCTGCTGCCGGAGGCGTCGCGCTTCCGACGGGAAAGAGCGCTTGCAGGCGAGTTCCCTCCCCCAGGGCCAAGACCGACTCGGCGATCTCATCCATCGAGTCGCGCTTGACAAGTCCGTCGCAATGGATGCAATGCACGGTTCCGCAGCGCGCATACAAGAGACGCAGATAGTCGTAGATCTCGGTTGCCGTGGCGACAGTCGAGCGTGGGTTGCGCGTGGAATTTTTCTGCTTGATGGCGATCGCGGGAGCCAGGCCATCGATCAGATCCACATCGGGCTTCTCGATGCGTTCAAGAAACTGGCGCGCGTAGGACGACAGCGACTCGACATAGCGCCGCTGTCCTTCCGCATAGATAGTGTCGAAGGCCAGAGACGACTTCCCGGACCCCGACACTCCACTCACCACGGTCAATTTGCCGTGAGGAATGTCGCAGGAGATGTTCTTCAAATTATGGGTCCGCGCACCGCGGATGATGATGGCGTCATTCAAAGAGGAGGCACCGATCAGAACGTTCGGCCGCGCCCCAGCGTTCCTAACGAGCCATGGGGCGCAACCATCCAATTCTTATTATAGGGTGCAACCTCAAAAAGAACGCACGCCGCGGCTGAGCCTGTGGAAGCAGGCCTTGCGGATCAACTATTTGAAAACCAGAAAAGCGGCGCTCACCCAAATTCCCTAGGCCACCATGGTTGTCAAAACGGGGATGGCGCGGGGACGCGGATGAGGCATGACGTGCATCTCTTCCTTGGCCAGCGACCGGTCGAGAATGGCCGCAACACTCAACAGCGCCATGGAAGCGCAGGCCGGGCACACGCTCGAATGATTGCCGATCGAGTCGCAGTCCTGGCAAAGATAGGCGGACGTCAAAGGAATATGTTGCGTATTCAAATAGCTCATGGGTTTGATCTCTCCAAGGCTTTGGGGGATGAAGTTTGGGCAACAGAATTACTTTGCCGTGATGTAGGATGCAGTCGCATGTAACTGAGTTGCGTGCATAACAACTACTTAAAATATGCTAAGAAACCTGCGCACAGAAGACAATTAATTTGCGGAAAAGAAATTCGGGACGTAATCTCTTTTTTCGCGCGAAGGTCATGTTGCCGCAGAGGTAGACAGGGTGGTATACGGCTCGGCCGGCGTGAACAAAAGTGTCCACGCCGGGAGCCTATCTTCTACTTTGTAAATGGCTTGCTGTTATCGCGGTCGAAGTCCTGCTCGGTCTTTGCACCTTTGTGAGCGAGGCGGTCGGCTACCTGCTCAACGCTCTTGCGGTCGCCCTCTTTCTCTGGAAGGCCTGGAGCCGCCGGCGCTTGGACGGGCTTGTGAGGGAACGGTTGGGGGTCTTTTGAAGGATTACGGTTGGGGTTTGTTTCCATGGTTTGAACGCTCCTGACTGGTCCGATGCCCTTTTTGTGCTGCCGAGATGCATGGACGGGCCAGGGCTCTCATGAGAGAGCTCTCATCAGCGTCGATCAGTCTTGAGTGATCGTCTCAGAAAGCCAAACGGCCAGCCTGCAGCAGGCCGGCCGCTTAAAGGCTAAGGTGCAGGTTACTCGACGCCCATATGTTCGAGGTCATGCAAGGCATGCTCCGCCTCGCCGACGTGGAGGAGGATTCTGTCGCGCAAGCCATTGTTCTGCGGACTGTCGACCCCTTCGGCCACATGCCCTTTCGCATCCTGGATCCAATGAATTGCCTGGTGGATTGGGGCCCAGCCTGTTGTGACGCCACGGTCCGGGGGAGCAAACCTGGTGTTCTTCCCGTCGTCCCAGGCGGCGTGCTTGATTTCTTCGATCGCCTTGTTGATCTCATCGACCGCGTGATGACGCAGGTCGCCGTGCGGTGCGCCCCTGTCGTACTGGATGTAATCCCGCGCCGTGCGCAGTTCTGCTAGCGCGTGCAGATAGTGAGGCTCCTGGGCCCTCACGGGCGTGGTCATCGCAATCGTGGCTACAGCTATCAGGGCGCAAAAAGCGGTTCCAAGGCTCTTCGTCCAATGCATGCCGTTCCTGCCTTTCTTCGATCCTTTGCTGATTGTTTGGTGCTGATTGTTTGGTGCTGATTGTTTGGTGCTGCTTGTTTGGGATTGGCGGCGGCATTTGCGCCGCTCGCCGAGAGGATACTATGCCCGCCTCCGGCGCGCTATCTGGAAATCGGCAGCGGGGGCCTTCCGATCACTGACGGCGTTCGTCCAAACCGCAGTGCTTTGTGAATGCAAGTGGTCTTACCTGGCAATGTCTGGAATCTGCGTTGGTGCCAAAAATAGCCCGCATGGGAGTTTGCCCTCGCATCAGGCGGGGTCGTTCAATCGCAATCCGGCTAATTCTCATGAATGCCATGGCCCGGCACGGCGTTGTGAGACGATGGCCTTTCAGGAACGCTCGGGTTGTTGATGATCCGCACCGCTAAATCAGGCGGAGCATCGGATAGTTCATCCCGGCTGCCCAGTCAGCATTGGAGAAACCTATGACAAGAGACATCATTCGAACGCCCAACGCACCGGCTCCGCCGCCGGCGTACAGCCAGGCGGTTCGGGCAGCGGGTCTTGTATTTGTCTCCGGCACAGGGCCGCACAATCCGGTCACCGGGAAAATTGTCGGAGAAACAATCCAGGAGCAGACCAGACAGTGTCTGGAGAATGTGTCCGCCATTCTCAAAGCCGCAGGCACTTCTCTCGACCGGGTCGTGAGTGCCACAGTCATCATTCTTGAAGAAACTGACTTCGCCGGAATGAATGAAGAGTGGGTCAAGTGGTTTCCGGCGAACCCGCCGGCGCGGCAAGGCGCGAAGTTACCGGTTCGAATTCCCGGCATGAAAGTGTCCATTGCGGCCATTGCCGAGGCCTAAGCCTTCAGCGCAGTCTTCAGACATTGCCTCTTACCTGGCCCTTAACACTGACCCCTTTACACTGAAAGGTCGAGGTATTTTGTTTTGCGCTTTGTCGTTCTTCTATCTCTTTTTGCCGCGGTAGCGGCAGGCGCTCATGCCCGGGGTCAACAACCTGCGTCTGTTCCCGGCAAGACAACTTCCGCCGGTACCGCTCAACCGCCAGCCGATGTGGTCTCGGCCCAAGTAGCCGAGGCGGAAGGCGCGATCGCCAAATCGGACTGGAAGGACGCGGAAGCCAAACTCAACCCGTGGCTGGCCGAACACCCAACCGATGCGCGCGCCCTGTTTGACGCCGGCTATGTCGACGATGCGCAGGACCGGACGAAGGAAGCCGAGGGCTTCTACCGGCGCGCCATCGACGCCGACCCCAAATCGTTTGAGGCGCATCTGTCGCTGGGGCTGCTGCTTGCCCGCCAGGGCAAAGCGGAAGATGCACACCCGGAGCTGGCCATCGCTACCCATCTGGACCCCGGGGATGCAGGCCCAGCCACCAAGGCCCGTGCGTGGCGCGCCCTGGCGGAGATCGATCTCGCGAATGATCCGGCAGAGGCTTCGAATGACCTGCTTGAGGCCCTCAAGCTCTCCCCGGAGAAGCCGGCGGACACCCTGCTGGCCGCGAGAATCGC
>JBEKVS010000005.1:0-44309 GCA_049513795.1 Occallatibacter sp.
GCCCGCGACTACGAAGCGCGCACCCTGGAAGCCTTCTACGGCTTCCTCGAAAAGGGCTTCGTCTACCGCGGGCTGAAGCCGGTCTACTGGTGCATCCACGACCGCACCGCCCTGGCCGAGGCGGAAGTGGAATACGAGATGCACACCAGTCCATCGGTTTATGTGCGCTACAGGCTCAACTCCGATCCGGCGGCCATCGACCCGGCGCTGGCCGGCCGCGAAGTCTGGACCATCATCTGGACAACGACTCCCTGGACCCTCCCAGCGTCCTTAGCCGTCGCCTTCCATCCCGACTTCGAGTACGTAGCTCTGCAGGCCAACACCCATACCCCGGGTGCCCCATCCTTGCCTGGTTCTTCGCGGCAAGGGTGGGAACGCACAGACTCGAAGGACTCCGGCCCCGTCTACATCGTCGCGGCCGAACTCGCCGGCTCCGTCGCCGCAGCCTGCAATCTGGGCCCGACCATCGAGCTAGCCAGCTTCAAGGGTTCGGTCCTTGACCGCGTCACCTTCCAGCATCCGTTTCTCGATCGCAGCATTCTCGGGGTTCTGGCCACCTACGTCACGGCCGACGCCGGCACCGGCGCCGTGCACACCGCGCCCGCTCATGGAGCAGACGACTTCTACACCGGCCAGCGTTATGGCCTCGACCCCACCTGCCGCGTCGATGCCGGCGGCTTCATCCACGTCGATGAGCACGCCTGGCACCATCCTGACCCACCGCCTTACGAAGGCAAGAAGGTTTGGGCGGCCAATCCTCTGATCATCGAGATGCTGCGCGCCTCGGGCGCCTTGCTGGCTACGGCCGACCTCCACCACTCCTACCCGCACTGCTGGCGCTGCCACAAACCGGTCATCTTCCGCGCCACCGAGCAATGGTTCATCAACCTTGAAACCGAAGTCGAGCGCGCCGATGGAAGCAAGACCACCTTTCGCCAGTTGACGATAGAGG
Organism: Occallatibacter sp.; assembly: GCA_049513795.1. Taxonomy (GTDB): domain Bacteria; phylum Acidobacteriota; class Terriglobia; order Terriglobales; family Acidobacteriaceae; genus Telmatobacter. The sequence continues at coordinate 953 of JBEKVS010000005.1, forward strand.
AGATCGACAAGGTGATCTGGGATCCAGCCTGGGGCAAGGAGCGCATCACCAACATGATCGCCACGCGGCCCGACTGGTGCATCAGCCGCCAGCGCATCTGGGGCGTGCCCATCGCCGTATTCCTCTGTAACGGTTGCAATCAGCCGGTGATGGATGCGGCGCTGAATCGCAAAATCGACGAGCTCTTCGACCGGGAGGGCGCCGAAGCCTGGCATACCCAGGCCACGGACGGTCTGTTGCCCGCTGGAACGCAATGCGCCCATTGCAGTGGAACCTCATTTAGAAAAGAGTTCGACATCCTCGACGTCTGGTTCGACTCCGGCGTTAGTTGGTTCGCCGTAGCCGAGAGCGACCCCGACCTGAAAGACGCCTACACCGCCTTTCAAAACAATGAAGGCGTGCCGGTGCTCTACCTCGAAGGCGGCGACCAGCATCGCGGCTGGTTCCATTCTTCCCTGCTCACTTCGGTGGGCCTGCGCGGCCGCGCGCCTTACTCGCACTGCGCCACCGTGGGCTGGACGCTCGACGAGCAAGGCCGCGCCATGTCGAAGTCGCTCGGCAACGGCGTCGATCCGGTGGACATCGCCAATCGCCTGGGCGGCGAAATCGTCCGTCTGTGGGTTGCGTCGATTGACTTCCGCGAAGACATGGCCTCCAGCGAAAACCTGATGCAGCGCTGCGCCGACATTTACCGCAAGCTGCGCAACACCTTCCGATTTCTGCTCGGCAACCTGCATGGGTTTGTGCCTGCTCGCGACAAAGTCGCCGAGGCCGATCTTCTTCCGCTCGATCGCTACATGCTGGCGCGGACCCGCGACCTGACGGAGAAGATCCGTGACTGGTATGCGGCCTTCGAATTCCATCGCGTCTATCACGCCGTGAACGAATTCGCCATCGTCGATCTGAGCTCGTTCTATCTCGACGTGCTCAAGGATCGCATGTATACCTTCGCGCCCACCAGCCTCGCGCGGCGATCGGCGCAGACTGTGTTGTGGCAGATCACCGAAGCGCTGGTGCGCCTGGTCGCGCCCATCCTCAGCTTCACCGCCGATGAAGTGTGGGATTATCTGCCTGAGGTCGAGGGCCGCGAAGCCAGCGTGCATCTGGCGCAGTTTCCGAAACCGGAGGAAGTCTTTTCGGAAGACCCAGCCGCGCTGATCAAGGGATGGACGCAGATCTTTGAAGTTCGCGACCATGCTCTTCAAGAGCTGGAAACTGCTCGCCAAGCAAAGCGAATTGGTAAGGCTCTTGAAGCCGATCTTGAAATCGATGCATCCGACGAACAACTGGCCCTTTTACAGCGGCACGCAACCGGGCTTAAGGAGCTCCTAAACGTCTCCAGGGTCACGGTAATTGATGTCGCGGAGTCTAGAATCCCCGATTATAAAGTCGCAATTCTGCGGGGCAATTCGCTGAGCCCATTTAGTAAATGCGATATCAGAGTTCTGCCCGCCTCCGGCCACAAATGCGCCCGCTGCTGGAACTTCATGCCCGAAGTCTCCAGCTACGGCATCTGGGAAAACGTCTGCACCCGCTGCCAAGGCGCGCTCACCGAAATGGGCATCGAGCCGCCCGTGGAGGCCACCTTATGACCAATCGCTCCGTGCCCCATCCTTTTTACGCCGTCGCCGCGGCGACCGAAAAGGGTGGGAAACCACAGAGGTTTGGGGTTCGTGCCTTCCCACCCTTCCGACAAGAAGAAGTCGGAAGGATGGGGCACGGAGGTTTGTCGGCGACGCCATCGTCCCTTTTTCTTGAAGAGGCCGCTTCGTGAGCAAACTCGTGCCCCGCCGTTTGCCTTGGCTGCTTGGCCTCTCCGCGCTCATCATCCTCGCCGACCGCATCACCAAGACCTGGGTTGCGCAGCACATCCGGCTGGGCGAGGCCATCCCGGTCATCCCTCGCGTTCTGCGTATCACCCACTGGACCAACGACGGCGCGGCCTTTTCCCTCTTCGCCGAATCTGACTCACCGCACCTGGTGCGATGGGTGCTGATCGCCTTCTCGCTCTTTGCCGCGCTAGCCGTGCTGGTGGCCCTGGTCCGGCTGGGCAACCGATTCACTCTTACAACGGTCGCCCTGTCGCTCATTCTCGCCGGCGCGCTGGGCAATGTGCACGACCGCATCCTCTACGGCTCGGTGGTCGACTTTATCGAAATCCACATCTTCAGCTATCATTGGCCGGACTTCAATGTGGCCGATTCCTCCGTCGTGACAGGCGCATGTTTATTGCTGCTTGATTCGCTGCTCCCCAAGAAACAAGAAGCAGAAGACAAAGAGCTCCAGCCGCATGGATAACGGCGGCCACGCGGCGCGGACCAGCTTTCAACTCAGCCCTTGAGGTTTGTATGACGTCAGCTTCCCTTCGGTCTTCGTCACGTTCTTTTCTCGTCGCTTCGGCGGCACTTTGCTGCTGTCTTTCAACAGCGCTTAACGCCGGCGCGCAGCGCTTGCCCACAACCGTTCGCCCCGAGCACTATTCGCTTCTGCTCACGCCTGATCTAAAAGGGGCCAAGTTTACCGGCGTCGAGACAATCGACGTCACCCTCTCCGAACCAGCCAGTGCCATCACCGTGAACTCGGCCGAGATCGCCTTCCAGTCAGTAACCGTCAAGGCCAATGGCAAGGAGCAGGCCGCAACCGCATCCGAAGACAAGGAAAAGGAGCAGACCACCTTCACCGTCCCCAGCCAACTGCCGGCCGGAAAAGCGACGATTTCCATCCATTACACCGGCATTCTGAATAACGAACTGCGCGGCTTCTACCTCTCCAAAACCGCCAAGCGGAACTACGCCGTCACGCAGTTTGAATCCACCGATGCGCGGCGCGCCTTCCCTTCCTTCGACGAGCCAGCTTTCAAGGCAACGTTTGACATTTCGCTGGTCATCGACAGCGGCGACACGGCCATCTCCAACGGGCCAATCGTTTCAGATACGCCAGGCCCCGGCGATGGCAAGCACACACTCAAGTTCCTCACCACGCCCAAAATGTCCACCTACCTGGTCGCCTTCCTGGTGGGCGACTTCCAATGCACAGAGGGCGAGTCGGACGGCGTGAAGATTCGTGGCTGCGCGACTCCCGATAAAGTCGACCTCACGGCCTTCAGCGTCGAAATCGCAAAGTATGTCCTTCACTATTACAACTCCTACTTCGGCATTCCTTATCCGTTGAAAAAGCTCGACCTGATTGGCCTGCCCGACTTCGAGGCCGGCGCCATGGAGAACTTCGGCGCCATTACCTACCGCGAGACCGATATGCTGCTCGACCCCAAAACCGCATCGCTGGACGCGCAGAAGAATGTGGCTCTCGTCGTGGCCCATGAGATGGCGCACCAATGGTTCGGCGACCTGGTGACCATGCAGTGGTGGGACAACATCTGGCTCAACGAAGGCTTCGCCACCTGGATGGAAAACAAGCCGGTGGCCGCGATGCACCCGGAGTGGGACATCGACCAGCTTGTGGCCAACGACGAATATGGGCAGCGCACGCAAAGCGATCAGGAAGGAACGATGGACCTCGACGCGCAGCCCACGACGCATGCTATCCGCGCCACCGCCAATACCCGCGAAGAGATTGAGCAGATGTTCGACGGCATCTCATACGGCAAGGCAGGCGCAGTGCTGCTTTCCGTCGAAAATTACGTTGGGCCCGAAACCTTCCGCAAGGGGGTGCACAACTATCTTGCGGCACACCTCTACGCGAACGCGACCGCCGAGGACTTCTGGAACGCGCAGACGGCAACCAGCCACAAGCCTGTCGACAAGATCATGGAATCGCTGGTGGCGCAACCCGGCGAGCCGCTGCTCACCTTCGGTGAACCGGCCAACGGATCGGTCTCCGTGTCGCAGAAGCGATTCTTCCTCAGCCCTGCAGCTGAGCCCAATCCTCAGCAGAAATGGACGATCCCGGTTTGCTTGAAAACCGGAAAAGATAAGCAAGACTGCGAGGTGCTTTCACCGGGCGACAGTTCGCTCGCCGTTCCCGGGACTGCGCTCTTCTTCGCCAACGCCGGCGGCAAGGGCTACTATCGCAGCGCCTATCCGGCCAGCGTGTATTCCGATTTAGTGGCTCACGTCGAGTCCGGCCTCACACCAACCGAGCGCATCAGCCTCACCGGCGATGAATGGGCGCAGGTGCGAGCCAACAAAGCCGCGGTCGGCGATTTCCTCGATCTGGTCGCTGCCCTCAAGGGCGACAGCAGTGCAGTGGTCGTCACCAATGCGACGAACAGCTTCAACGCCATCTACGCGCAAATTGCCGCGACCAGTCAGGAACGCAGCGCACTCGATGCATGGCTGAGCAGAACCTTCGCGCCGAAGTACGAAAAGCTGGGGCCGCCCTCCAAAAACGATTCGCCCAACACCGCCTCGCTCCGCGCCACCTTGTTCAAAGAGCTGGGCCGGTACGCAAAAGATCCCGCCATCCTGGCGCAGGCCCGCGAAATCAGCGCCAAATACCTGGCCGATCCAGCTTCGGTGGATGGTACGCTCGCCCGCATCGCCCTCGACGTTGCCGCGCGCAACGGCGACACCGCGCTCTTCGACCTGTTCCAGAAGACCGCTGAAACCTCCACCAATCCGGATTTGGAGGAGGGCGCGCTGCGTATGCTCGCCGAGTTTGAAGATCCCGCTCTCGCCCAGCGCTCGCTTGAGTACGCAATCTCCGGCAAGGTGCGCAACCAGGATGCACTGTTCCAGGTCTCATTCGCCATGGAGAAAGATGCAACCCGCGACATCGCATGGAAGTTCATCCAGAGCCACTGGGAGGCGATTCACTCGTTGCTGACTCCCGAACTCGGCTTCTATCTTGTGACCTCCGCCGGCGAATTCTGCTCCGCCGACGCTCGTGACGACGTGAAGAGCTTTTTTACCGAGCACAAAGTTCCCGACACCGACCGCGCCCTCAAGCACGCCCTGGAAAGCATCGACAATTGCACGGAACTGCGTAAGCTTCAGGAACCGAATCTGCAGAAATGGATCGCCGCTCAGCCAACACCATAGATCGGATCTTCGAGTCGACCATTGGTGCTAGGTGCCCCAGGTCTCTTTGAGACCTGGGATTCTCAACACCTAATCCGAAGCAGTCTGATTGCTGCGCACTCCAGGCGAGTGTTACTTTCAAGCTTACGATGATTCGCAAGCTCCTGTTCATGATCTGTTGCTGCGTGCTGCTCTGCACCCACGCGCACGCACAGGCTCCCGCACCCAGAATGCTTCATAAGGACCCCGTCATGACCCGCCATGCTGAAGGAACCTTCGATGTGAAAACTACACCCCTGCCCGCGAATGATGCCACATCGGGCACTTTGATCGGCCGCTACTCAATTGTGAAGCAATACCACGGCGACCTCGACGCAACATCGAAGGGCGAGATGCTCGGCGCCGGCGAGCCTTCATCCGGCAATGCCGGCTATGTGGCCATCGAGCAGCTCACTGGGACACTTCACAGCCACACCGGCTCATTCGCCCTGCAGCACATCGGCGCGATGGAAGGAGGGAGCTACAAGCTGTCTGTCGCGGTGGTGCCTGGCTCCGGCACCGCGCAGCTCACCGGCATCGCCGGAACGCTTACCATCACCATTGCCGGGGGCAAGCACTCCTATACATTCGAATACACGCTGCCGTCGCAACCGTAATGTTGGACCCTTTCACAAACCTGTCATCCTGAGCAGAGCAAAGCGGAGTCGAAGGAACTGCGTTGCCTTCCGGCAATCTATGCGAGGCCCGGCCAAGCGATCCACAACCTTCATCACCAAATTCGTTACCATAGTTTCCATGCCCCGATTTCCTTCCGGCCAGACCCTGCTCATCGATGCCGATGACACCCTTTGGGAAAACAACGTCTACTTTGAACGCGCTATTGCCGCCTTTATCAGCTTTCTAAACCACCACGAATACTCACCCGCCGAAGTGCGCAGCACCCTCAACGCGCAGGAGCGCGCCACCATTCTCGCCCACGGCTACGGCCTCACCAGCTTTACGCGCTCCCTGGTAGCCGTCTATGAGCAGCTCAGCCCCGCGCCGGTGAGCGAACACAATATTCAGCGCGTGCGCAGCTTTGCTCGCTCCATCGCCGAGCAGGAGATCGAACTGCTCCCCGGCGTCTCCGACACTCTGGCTGACTTAGCTTCTCGCCATTGCCTGATTCTCATGACCAAGGGTGACCAGGCAGAACAGGCGAGCAAGCTCGAACGCTCCGGCCTCGCACAGCATTTTTCGGCCGTCGAAATCGTCCCGGAGAAAGACCCTTCCACCTATCGTGAAGTGATCCAGCGCCACGAACTCGCTCCGCACTCAAGTTGGATGATCGGCAACAGCATCAAGAGCGATATCAACCCGGCGCTCACCGCCGGAATGCACGCCGTCTTCCTTTTTCACAAAGACACGTGGGTGCTGGAACACGCAGCGATCGATCCTGCCCCTGACGGTCAACATCTGCTCGAATTGGATTCCTTCGCCAAGCTCGGCTCCATCTTTTAACTTCATTCCCATGCGGAGCCGGAGAACCTTTAGCCGTGTCCAAATTCCCTGCATCCAAGTGACAGAGCCAACTGTGAGTTCGGCTCAAGTACACAAGCGTTAAACATATATGCCGGGAAAGATTGAAGACTATGCGCTGATCGGCGATTGCGAAACCGCCGCACTGGTAGACCGGAATGGCTCCATTGACTGGCTATGCTGGCCGGATTTCTCTTCGGAAGCATGCTTTGCGGCACTGCTTGGCAATGATGAAAACGGCTATTGGAAGATCACTCCAGCGAAAGGCAAGTGGAAGACGACGAGGCGCTATCGGCCGCATACGCTGATTCTCGAAACCACGTTCGAACATGCGGATGGATCTTTCCGGCTCATCGATTTCATGCCCGTGCGGCAGACGAACTCGCATATCGTCCGCATCGTTGAAGGTATTCGCGGAAAGGTCGCGCTGCGCATGGAGATGGCGCTGCGGTTCGACTACGGCCGCACGGTGCCGTGGGTAACCCGCATCAAAAACGGCGTCCGCGCCGTCGCCGGGCCCAACCTGGCTGTGCTGCGCGCCACCATTCCGCTGCGTGGAGAAAACCTGAAGACGGTGGCCGACTTTGAATTGAGCAAGGGCGATCGCATCTCCTTCTCGCTCACATACGGAATTTCGTTCAAGCCCAATCCGCGGCGCATTGACCCTGAGCAGGTCCTGAACGATTGCCAGAAGCGATGGCGCCGTTGGACGAGCCGCCACAAATACAAGGGAAAATACCGCGACGTAGTCGAGCGCTCGTTGATTACCTTGCGCGCCATGATCTATCGGCCCACGGGCGGCGTGGTCGCCGCAGTCACTACCTCATTACCCGAGGCGATTGGCGGCGTGCGCAACTGGGACTATCGCTATTGCTGGCTGCGCGACACCACATTTACTTTGCTGGCGCTGTCCAACGGCGGCTACATGAACGAGGCGGCTGCGTGGCAGGACTGGCTGCTGCGCGCCTTGGCCGGCAGTCCCGAGCAGGTGCAGATCATGTACGGCCTCAAGGGCGAGCGGCAGCTGGTGGAGTGGGAGGTGGACTGGCTGCCAGGCTACGAGAGATCGAAGCCGGTGCGTGTTGGCAACGCGGCTGCAGGGCAAGTGCAGCTCGACATCTATGGCGAGGTGCTGGATTGCTTCTTTCACGCCCAGCACAACATGGGCCGACACACCGAGGACGACTTCCGCGTGCTCGTTTTGCTGCTGAAACATTTGGAGAACATCTGGCGGCAACCGGATGAAGGCATCTGGGAGACACGCGGAGGGCCACAGCAGTTCACATATTCGAAGATGATGGCCTGGGTGGCGTTTGACCGCGCCGTGCTTCTTTCCGAGCAGCTTGAATATGACGCGCCCGTCGATAAGTGGAAACGGATCCGCAACGAGATTCATAACGAGATATGTGCGCGGGCTTTCAACAAAAAGAAAAACTGCTTTGTGCAGGCCTACGGATCCGACCAACTGGATGCTTCGCTGCTTCTGATGCCAGTGGTCGGTTTTCTTCCCGGCAGCGATCCGCGGGTAACGGCAACAGTGGAAGCGATTGAAAGAGAGTTGATGCCCCATGGTCTGGTGATGCGCTACGACACCGCGAAGGTTGAAGATGGCCTACCCGCCGGCGAGGGCGTCTTTCTGGCTTGCAGTTTTTGGATGGTCAGCAGCCTGAAGGCGATCGGCCGCGTGCGCGAAGCGCGGGCGCTGTTTGAGCGCCTCATCAAGCTGCGCAATGACCTGGGCCTGCTTTCGGAAGAATACGATATCCAGCGTCGGCGGCTGGTAGGCAACTTTCCCCAAGCCTTTTCGCACATCGCTCTCGTGAATGCCGCCTTCGATCTTGAAGACGGGCCGCACATGCGCACCCGCGCACATCGCGGGCCACACGAAAAGAAGATCAAATCCCCAAAAGCGACTGCAAAATGAATTCACCACTCAGAGGCTTTCCGAGCCCTGACACGATTGTGATTCTGAGCGAAGCGCAGCGGAGTCGAAGAACCGGCTTCTCTGTCCCGCCGAGGAGGGGGGGCGGAACCTCAACCCGCCTCACTGTATCCTCAGATCAACATGTACTCACCCAAATTCAACCAGGTCGCCGACCGATCCATCCTCATTGAGGCCATGCGCGCCTATTCCTTCGCCATTCTCTTCGGCCCGCAGTCAACCCAGGAAGCGCCATCCCCGCTCGCGGCAACTCATCTCCCCCTCGTCGTCAAGGACGAAGGCGAACACGGCCTGCTGGAGGGTCACTTCGCCAAGGCGAACCGCCACTGGCAAGTTCTCGCCGGACGCGAAACGCTGGTCGTGTTCCCCGGTCCGCACAGCTACGTCTCGCCCACGAATTACACCGAAGAGCTCTCCGTTCCCACCTGGAACTACATCGCCATCCATGCCTACGGAACCATGCAACTGGTCGAGGACGAAGCGGGCAAAGAAGCACTTCTCTCCGGTCTCATCGCGGCCAACGAGCCTGCCTATGGCGAGCGATGGCGAACCATGCCGGATGGATTCCGCCGCACCATGCTGGCCGGCATCGTCGGCTTCCGCATCCCGATCGCGCGCGTCGAGGGCAAATTCAAGATCAGCCAGAATCGCGCGCCGGAAGAACGCCGCAACGTCCAGGCCGCACACGCAGCAGGAACGCCCGATCAGCAGGCGCTCGCTGCCTGGATGGGCCGCCTTATTGTTTAATTGCTCGGTTAGTTCAGACCGGAGCCGGCCTTTTCGGCAGCCTCCGAAAACCGTCGCCCAAGGCCCCTTCAAGATCCCTTGCCGCATATTGTGAACTCGCCCTTTCACTCTCCGCGCTCAGAATCGTGTAATGTTCTTCACTGGGCGCAAGCCAGTGCCCGCCCAGACCTCCGCGATCCGAGGACTTTGCAATGCGCCGATACCCTACCGCTCGATACCTGACCGCTCTTGGTCTGTTTTTTGTCGCCACGTTGCTGCACGCCGCCGATTCCGCCGCGAGCGCCGGCTGGAAGCAGAAGGTTATCCAGGCGATGCCGCTGCTCGGCCATCGCAACTGGATTCTGGTCGTCGACTCCGCCTATCCGCTGCAGGCCTCGCCGGGCATCGAGACCATCGAAACCGGGTCCAGCCAGTTGGAAGTCGTGCACTACGTGCTGGGGGCCATCGACCGATCGATTCACGTGCGGCCCGTCATCTCCATGGACGCCGAGCTGCCCTTCATCGCCGAAGATGACGCCCCAGGCGTCTCAAAGTACCGCAGCGAGATTCACGATCTGCTGCACAACTATCCTGTCGAGTCAGTGCTCCACGACCGTGTAATCGCCAACATCGAAGAGGCCAGCAAACACTTCAACATCCTGGTGCTCAAGACGGACATGGCGATCCCTTATACGTCCGTCTTCATTCGTCTCGACTGCAAGTATTGGAGTGCCGATGCCGAGTTGCGGCTGCGCGGAAAGATGGCAGCATCGCCTCAGCCGGCGAACTAGGCTGCTTCTTGCCGGTACACTCCCTTACCCGTAATAGACAGCTTCGCAGGACGCTGTTCCCAGCCTTTCGTCCCGCGCTCGTCCTTTGGTATACTCGTAAGGTTCACCTCAAGCGGAGGTGGCGAAATTGGCAGACGCACCAGCTTGAGGTGCTGGCGCCCACAAGGCATAGGGGTTCAAGTCCCCTCCTCCGCACCAAATGCGCTTCCGGTTCAACCCGAAGAGCGGCAGAAAGCAGTTCAAATGCAGATTCTTTTCTACGTCGTTGTCGTCATTCACGTGCTGGTGTGCCTCTTCCTGATTGGGGTTGTCCTGCTGCAGCAAGGCCGCTCGGCCGACCTCGCTGGCGCCTTCGGCGGCCAGGGCTCGCAGACGGCATTTGGGCCTCGCGCCGCGGCCAACGTCCTCACCCGGCTCACCACTTGGTCGGCGGTCATCTTCATGTTTACATCCATCGGTCTCACCATCCTCTACTACCGCACGACCGCTGCGCATTCGGTGCTCTCGGGGACCAAATCGGCTCCCGTATCCGCACCAGCCAAACCGGGAAAGTAGAGGCCATCCGGACTACCAAGCTTCGATTTTTCAGCGCAAAAGGGCAGGCCAAACGGTCTGCCCTTTCTGTTTCCCCAAGGTTACTCACTTGCGTTCTCAGGTAGATCTTTTGACATTTATATCTTGTAGATATATCTTGTAGCTATATGGAACGGAAGCAAACCAGCTACGTCCTCCTTGGCATACTCGCTATCCATCCCCACCAGTCGGGGTACGAGATTCGCAAGACCGTGCAGCAGAGCGTGGGCTTTTTCTGGGGTGAGAGCTTTGGACAGATCTACCCAACCCTGAAGCGGCTGCTAGCCGACGGCCTCATCGTAGCCGACGCCTCAAGCTCCCAAACGCGGCCTAGGCGCAGGGAATACTCCATTACTGCGGTTGGCCTCGCTAACCTCCAAAAGTGGCTGGCAGTTCCCTTTCGTGACGACCCGCCACGCGACGAGTTCCTGCTCAAGATGTTCTTCGCCAATGAGGCCGGGCCTGCTGTGGCCATCGAGCAGGTCCGCAGGTTTCAGGAGAAGTGCCGACGCATGCTCGCGACCCTCGAGCAACTCCAGGTGCTGGGAAGCGCGCACAGCTCGCACTACCCCGGATTTCCATTTTGGATGCTCACTCTTAACTACGGCGTAGGCCAATTAAAAGCGGCGCTTGAGTGGAGCGAGTCGGCCGTGGCAGTGTTGCACGCGCTGGAATTAAAGTAGGCGATTTGAGAGGCGGGAAATGACTGATGAAAGATGCTGATTTGGATTGAGATTCCAACCATTCTACTGCACGCCAATTCGCTCAACGGGGCGGGGCAAGCACGAAGAGGAGAACAGTCAAATGCAGAACGAAGTTCATGCCAATCGCAAATCGCAAGTTGTGGCCTGGGTTGTGGCAGGTTTGTTTGTGCTCGGGTTTTTCTTGAACGCCGTCGGTGCCTGGACGCAGCCGATCCTGGGTGTCTGGTTTGTAGGAACACAGAAGCCGCGCCGCGGGTTCCTCTGGCTGTTGGCTTTTGCCTTCATCCCCAGCCTTCTATTCGGGTGGCGCAAGGTTCCACTCACAGGCGCTGGACAGGCGCTCGCGCATGCTGGGTTGCTGCTTCTTATCGCGGTGGTTGCGGTGTTGCCGCTCACGTTCCATCGCGTCGTCAGCCCGCGTCTGTCCGGATTCTTGGCAACTTTGCCCTTTCCGTTGGCAGCGGCGGCCACGACAACTCTCCTCTTGCCGGCGTTGCGGATCGGCAATGCTGATCAATTCGGTCTTTCACGGTTGCTCGTTCTGTGGTTTGCGGCGACCATCGTCTGGTTGTGGAACCATGAGTCCCGTGCGACAACCTGGGTCGCGGGCGCAGGCCTCGCCATGGCGGCTGGATTGGAGTTGATCTCTCACTTCAGCGGCGCGGCGTCGATTGACCTTGCCGTTCCTGGCACGGCCCTCGGCTGGGCAAGCCTTGCCGGACTCGCCGCTCTAAGCATCATTGCGGCCTTCAGATCGGACAGACAGCTCAGTTGGTTTGCCCGCCCGGAGAATCTCGCTGCGCTCCTTAGTCCTTCGACGGGAAGCCCCTTGCATTTCGAGGGTGGCGGGAAGGAAGAAGCGCTGGTCAGCAGCTCGGGCGAGCGATTCCCGGTGCGCGATGGCATCCCCAGCTTCATCCAGCCGGTAGACCTGACCGGGGATAACGGCAAGTACAACCATCTCTACGAAACCATCGGAGGGTTCTACAACGACACGCAGCGCGTGGTCACGGCGTTTCGAGGCTTGGATCTGGATTCGTACTTTCTTGACTACATGCGTCTGGTCGAGGTGAAACCGGGAGATCGCGTGCTTGAAACGTCGGTGGGCACGGGCCTCAACTTCAAGTACCTTCCCCGCGGCGCCAAGCTGTCGGGCCTCGATCTCTCCGCCGAGATGCTGAGCAATTGTCAGGACAATTTGCGCCGCTGGGGCATGGAGGGCGACCTCTACCTGGGCAATGCCGAGAGCCTGCCCTTCGCCGACGCCAGCTTCGACGTGGTCTACACGGCGGGCGCGATCAACTTCTTCAACGATCGGGCCAAGGCGATACACGAGATGATCCGTGTGGCCAAGCCGGGCGGCCTCTTGCTGGTCGAAGATGAAACGGAAGAGTATGTGCAGAGTACCTACGAGAAGATGCCCTACACGGGCCAGTTCTTCAAAGATCGCCAACAGCCCGTGACGGTGCCAGTCGACCTGGTGCCGCCTGAGATGGAGGACATTCATGTGGAGATGCTCAAGGGCGGCAAGTTCTACGCGATCACCTTCCGCAAGCCGGCCCACATTCGCTCGGCTCTGCCGCTCGCGGTGACCGCGTGATCCTACAATAAACGCATGATCATGGAGACTTTTCAGGTCGGCCCGCTGCAGTGCAATTGCACCATCATGGGAGACGAACAGACAGGCGAGGCCATCGTCATCGACCCGGGCGACGACATTGGCCGCATCCATCGCCGGTTGACCGAACTCGGCCTCAAGCTCAAGCAAATCCTCATTACCCATGGACACGTCGATCATGTCGGCGGCGCGCTCAAATTGAAGCGGCTCACCGGCGCACCGATCCTGATGAATCAGAATGACCTGCCGCAGCTCGGCATTATGGACATGCAGGCCGGACTGCTGGGTATCGACACTCCGGAGACGGCGCCACCTGACGACCTGCTTGCCGATGGGCTGAGCGTGGGTCTCGATTCCTGCCCGGCTCAGGTAATTCATACCCCAGGCCACACGCAGGGCTCGGTCTGCCTGCATTTTGTTCCGCTGAAACTCCTCGTCGCCGGGGACACGCTTTTCGCCGGCAGCATCGGGCGCACGGACTGGCCGGGCGGAAACTTCGATCAAATTATCGACTCCATCGAATCGAGAGTTTTGGCGCTTCCGGACGAGACAAAAGTACTGCCAGGTCACGGGCCAGCGACGACAATTGGCGTCGAACGCAAGAGCAATCCATTTCTTCGCAACATGTAAATTTGAGAATTTTCTATCGAGCTTTTACCTGTTTACCTTGACCTGCGGGGCATTTATTCAAGTTCTACTTCATGCAATATGCCCGCACTGTTACCACCTTGATGCGTTCGAAAATAGTCAACTAGACAAATAACTCCAGATGTGAACTCGTCTCTCCGTGCGAGAAGGCTGACCACCAGCCAGCCAGAATCAGGCAGGCCGAAGAAGTACCCTGGCTGCACCCAAACCCCGCGTGCAAGCAACTCAAGTGCTGTCTGCTCATCGGGTTGGACGGCCGGAATACGCAGCGTCGCATACCAGCCTGCATCCAGTTTCAGCCGCCGCACCGCCGGCAATCCGCTCAACCGCCGGTCAAGTTCGGCCAGATTCGCCGCTACGCGTTCCCTGATCTGGTCCTGCATGGCGGCGCGGTCCCCGAGCCAATGCGGCAGCGCGCACTGCACCGGCGCGTTCATCGACAGGAAAGTGTCTGCAATCACTTCCAGCCGATCGAGGGCATGAGCGGATGCCGGCCCGGTGGAAACAATCCAGGCTGCCTTCATCTGCGGCAGAGCGGTGATCTTGCTCAACCCGCTCACCACAAATACTGGAACGCCATCGAGACCAGCTGTAAAGCTGAAGCCCTGTCCTGCGAAGCCGTAGTCAAGAAACACCTCGTCGACAATCAGAGACAGGTCGAACTCTCGGCACACCTTCGCCAGCTCCTCTGCCTCCCACGGCTTGGTGAAATGCCCGGTGGGGTTGTTGGGATGGACAACCATGATAGCCCGTGCCTCCGGCGTTACGGCCTGGCGCAAACCCTCAGGATCGATCTGCCAGCCATGGTCGTAGACAAGCGCCGCCGATTTCAGTCTTACATCGTCGAGCGCCGCCAGGAAGTCAAACAGCGGGTAGCTCGGCTGGAGGGAGATGACCTCGGTCCCAGAGTCACAGAGCAGCCGAAAGAGGTAGCTGTAGGCCTCGCTGGTGCTGGTGGTGAGGATGACCTGATCCGCACCGATTCGAACGCCGTGGTCCGCATAATACGCGCAGACCGATTGGCGGGCAGCACGAGCCCCGCGCGGTTGGGGATCGTAGTCCAGTGCCGCAGGGTCTGTGAGCGCCTGCAACAATTCCAGCGGATATTCGAATCCGCAGCGCGTGGGGTTCGACGCGGTGAGGTCGGCGATAGGCAGCCCAGCCTGGGTGCGCAGCCGGTTCGCCCGCGCCAGGGTACTCTCGCCCGTATCCCATTCCGTCCGCCGCGAAAAGCGCATAAAATCAACCCCATCAATGATTCCCGGCGTTTATCGCATGCGCCGCATTTCCCTCAGGCACAATAGATAGAGGGCTCTTTTCCACCATACAAGAGCGGGCCAAGGCCGGTGAACCCCATGAAAGACGGAGGGCAGATTGGATCTGCGCGCAGTGGTTTTCGACTACGGGATGGTTCTCACCGACTCTCAGGAACCAGTGGCCCACGCGGCGCTCCTGCGCATGACCGGGTTGCCGCTCGATCGCTTCGAGACTCTCTATTGGGCCGATCGCCACGCCTACGACGAGGGCAAGCTGACCGGCCTCGCCTTCTGGCAAAAATTCGTCGCGCAGGCTGGACTCCACCACGAGCCGGAAGAAGCTCAACAACTCCTGGAGGAGCTCAACACCTGGGACGCGCGGATGTGGACGACCCAGAATCCGCAGATGCTGGCGTGGCAACTTGCGCTGAAGGAACACGGATTCAAGACCGCAATCCTCTCCAACATGGGTGATAATGTGCTCGAAAACATGATGCGAGAGTTCGATTGGCTGCCCCGCTTCGACGTCCTCGTCTGGAGCTTTCAACTCCGCATGGCCAAGCCCGACCCGGCTATCTACCGGCACGTGCTCGCCGAGCTCGGCACGCAACCCGAAGAGACGCTCTTCCTCGACGACAAGCTGATCAATATCGAGGCTGCGCGGGCGCTGGGCATCCAAGCCATTCAGTTTTCGACGGTACAGAAGCTCCGCGAAGATCTTGTCGCGGCCGGGCTCGAGGCAGTTCTCCCGCTTCCGTGAGGACTATTTCCTGACGTTGTTGAGGTTATAGCTCACTCCCAGATTTGCGTTCATCACATCGAGCCCGGGGTCCACGGGCACGATGAATCCGTTGGAGAAATGGAAATCGCTGAACAGGCCCAGGCGCAGGTCCAGCCGTTCATTCATTTTGACATTCACCCCGGTGGCCGATTGCAAACTGAAATTCTCGTAGCTCGCCTGTTGAGAGAGCGCCTTTTGTGTGAACACCAGCATGCCTCCCTTGGCCAGCAGATAGGGCTTGATCGCCCGTTTGTCCCTCCATAACAAGCGGAAACCGATGGGCGAAAATCCGATTCCAGGAACGATCTTCCTTTGCAGGCTGGTTGGAGAACCCCAGATGTCCTGCGTGAGCGGCGCGTTCAGCAGCACCACGGGCAGAAACTCCGCCACGTAATCCATGCGAGCGCCCAGAAAGCGGCCCCAGGAATGGCGGTCATACTCGACGCCTGCTGTATAGAGCTTGGTAGCGGATCCGCTGGCGAAAATCCTGTAGTGGCCATAGGAGGCCAAACCCTCGATCACCAGGTTGCTCTCCACTGGCTCCCGGGCCTCGGCGCCATTTACCGCGTTTCCGTCTCTCGCAAGCACCGCTTCGAAGTTGGGCGGCTGCAGAGATTCGGCGAAGAAATTGGACTCTCGGCGAAGATCGATGGCGCTGAACAGGGCCGGCTCGGTCGCGGAATTGGAAACGCGCACGGCGCTCGCATCGTGCGGGCTTACCTCATCTTCCTGGCAATGCGCTGGATTCGCCACGGAGAGACACAGCATCGCCGCCATCAAGACGCGGGTCAGACTGATGCAATCGGCGAAGGCCCTGTGGGGCGAAGCGTGTTCGGGCTTGTCAGTCCAACTCGGCAAAATAAACCCTGCTAATTCAAGTTCAGCAACAGTTTACCGTTCTCGAATGTTCTGACGCGACAAGACTCTTGCTGGCTCAGGCGACCGCGAACCACGCTGCTTATCAGACGAGAGTCTTGTGTTGGCCACTGCCGGACATCCTTCGAATGCGCCCCCGGACGCCAGTTACATACAAAAGCCGGCTCCGTGTTCTACACTGCTTCCCGTTACGTGCGACAAAGTTGCGGGGCTCATGTCAGCCAGCCGGCAGCGTCGGCCGGTCTTCGCTTGTAACCGACCGGCATGCGTCGTTAAGTCAATCTGACTCGTCCACTTAGTAGAGGAGCGTTAAAAACGTGAGATCTTGTCTGGGAAGAAAAGAATGGATCATGGCCAAAGCGGCCGTGGTAAGAACGACGCCGCTGATGCTAAGCGCGGTATTACTGTGCGCAACCATGGCGGTTGGACAAGCGGTGCCCGTGGTGACGGGCGATGCGCGCGTCGACAAACTGCTCAGCCAGATGACGCTCGCGGAAAAGTTGACGCTGATCCATGGCACGCATGAAGACCCGGCGGTCTACCAGGGCCAGGCCGGCTATTTGGCCGGAATTCCTCGGCTCGGCATTCCAGGTCTGCGCTTCGCTGATGGACCGCCGGGCGTTCTGGTGCGGCACCCTTCGCAAGGCGAGACGGCGACCATGGGCGTGGCGGCAACATTCAGCACCAAGACCGCGGAAGAAAACGGCGTGGTGATTGGCCGCGAGGCTCGCGCGCTGGGCATCGACGTGGCGCTGCAGCCGTTCGTGAACATCGATCGCGACCTGGAGTTTGGGCGCGGATTCAATACCTATGGCGAAGATCCGTTCCTGAGCGCGCAAATGGCGGTGGGCGAGGTCAAAGGCATTCAGTCGCAGCACGTGATGGCGCAGATCAAGCACTACGTGGGCTACGACTCCGAGGGCGGCAGCACATGGATCGACGACCAGACGCTGCATGAAGTCTACGTGGCGCCTTTTGAGGCAGCCATCAAGAAGGCCGACGTCTCCTCGATCATGTGTTCCTACAACCGCATCAATGGCACGTTTGCCTGCGGCAACGATTCCACGCTGACCAAGATTCTGCGCGACGAGATCGGCTTCAAGGGCTTCGTTACGTCGGACTGGGGCGCGGTGCATGCGGTCAAGTTCATCAACGCCGGCCTGGATATGGAGATGCCCGGCGAGCCCACGCCCGGGGGCTTTATGCTTCCCTCGTTTTTTGACTCTGTGCCTGTTCCTCCTCCGCCGCCGACAAACGCCCTGGCCGGCATGATGGAGGGTTTCTTCGGGCATCTGCCCGAGGAGCCGAGACCGGTCCCCATGAACATGGGCGACTTTGGCCGCAAAGAAGACCCCAAAAAGATGCCCGAAGCGCTCAAGGACGGAACGGTCGACGAAGCCAGAATCACTCGCGCCGCAGGACGAGTCTTGTACGAGATCGTCCACTTCGGCTACATGGACGGGCAGTCGAAGCACGATGTGACCGCGCAGGCCATTGACGCCAACGCCAAGATCATCGAGAAGACCGGCGAAGAGGCGGCGGTGCTGTTGAAGAACGAAGGCGAAGTATTGCCTTTGAAAGCCTCTGAACTGGGCGACGTTGTGCTCATCGGACCTACCGCTCTGCAAGTCGACTCCATCGGCCTCAGCGGCGAGCGCTCGGTGGGCTTGCCGGGACGCCAGGTCGGGCCGTGGGATGCCCTCAAGAAGGTCACAGGCAATGCGAACATCAAGCTGGCCGTCGATGACGACATGACCGGCTCCGCCATTCCGGCCAGCGCCCTGAGCCACGACGGCAAGCCGGGGCTGGTGCGCACCGGCGACGGCGCCGAGCAGGTAGACGCGACGCTCGACTTCACATCCAAGGACGGAAATGCGCTCAAGCCGAACTCGACAGTCTCGTGGAAGGGCACTCTCACCGTTCCCCATGGGGGCAATTACTGGCTGTATCTGCAGGCTCTGGGCGCCAACGCAAACATCTCCGTCGACGGCAAGCGGCTGGCCGGAACCGGCGCCTTCCAGGGCGGCGTGCACGGCGATATTCTGCAGGCCAATCAGGACAATGCGATTCCCACAACCGATGGGCTGGACAACGTTCGCCGGTCGCTTGAACTCAGCGAAGGTGCGCACGCGATCGAAGTCAAGATCAGCCCCGATACTTCAGCCTCTCCAGTTCAAGTCCGTCTGAACTGGTATCCGCCGGAGAAGCGCAAGGCCGATCACGAAGCTGCCATCGCCGCGGCCAAAAACGCCAAGGTCGCCGTCGTCTTCGTCTGGACACGCCTGCAGCCAGTGTTCGGCCTTCCCGGCGAACAGGACAAGTTGGTTGAGGAAGTTGCTGCCGTGAATCCGAATACGATCGTCGTGCTCAATACCAGCCAGCCGGTTGCGCTGCCCTGGGTAGACAAGGTGAGGGGCGTGCTCGAGATGTGGTGGCCGGGCGACGAAGGCGGATGGTCGACAGCGAACATCCTCGCCGGCAAGACCAGCCCCGCAGGCCGCCTGCCCGTGACCTGGGGCAAGAGCCTGGCGGATTATCCGGCCACCGATCCCAAGCATCCAGAGCGCTCCGGCAAGGGCGTCGACGGGAAGACCACCTACAGCGAGGGCGTGAACGTGGGCTATCGCTGGTTCGACAAGGAGGGTATAACACCGCTCTTCGCCTTCGGACACGGACTCAGCTACGCCAAATTCGAGTACTCCGATTTGAAGGTTGAGAAAGCATCTGACGGCGGGCTCGACGTGAAGGTGCACATCAAGAACACCGGCGGCATGGATTCGGACGAAGTGCCGCAGGTGTATCTCAGCGCACCGAGTGAGATTCCCGATGGCGTTCAGTTCCCCGTTCGCGCTTTCGCCGCATTCGATCGCATCCATCTAGGCACGGGCGAAGGCAAAACCGTAACCCTCCACGTGGAACCGCGGCAGTTGCAATACTGGTCGACGAAAGATGGTGCTTGGAAGATGGCAACTGGCAAGCGCACGGTAAGCGTTGGGGCTTCTTCACGCGACCTGCGCGTGGAACAGGCGGTCGACTAGCTAACCGAGAGCCAGCGAAGACTCTGGTTTCCCAGGTCTCAGAAGCGAGACCTGGGGCACCCGGCACCCAGCAGGCGGTCGACGAGTCTCGGACATTGGGGTGCCCCACCCTCGCGGTGTACTTGTTTTTGCCGCTAGGGTGGGCCAGCACGATTTATCCAGCCTGCACTACGAAGCGGCCATCCCCAACCCGACAAGATTCGCCGCCGCAATAATCACCAGGATTCCAGCCCAGAGCAGCCGCACCGGCCTGCTGCCAACGCCGGCCCATTCGCCCAGCGCGAGACCCACAAGACCGCCGCAGAGCACATACATGCTCATGTGCAGCATCCAGTTCACATAGAACAAATGCGACGGAACGTTAGCCGCGCCCCAGGCATAGAAGAAGAACTGCAGGTACCAGATGATACCGGCGGAAGAAGCAAGCACGGCGTTCTTCATCAATAACCCGCTTGGTTGCGCCAGGTCGGCGCGAAGCGAGAGCCGTTTGAGCGCGGCGAGACGGATGAAGCAGTAACTCAGGTTTACAATCGCACCGCCGCCCATGATGATTACGTAACTCGGCAGCGCGGCATAGAGCGGGCTTACACCAAGACGCAGAGCCTCCGCTTCCAAAGGCCTGGCGGCATCGATGGCAAATGACATTCCGGCGGAAAAGATGCCGCACATCACGGCGAGCAGCAGCCCCAGCTTGACGTTAAACTCGCGGACTTCTCCGCTGAGCACTAATTCTTTCTGATGTCCGGCGAAGGAGACGACGCCGACGCCGATAAGCGCAACGAGCACGCCGGCCACGGTCAACAAGCCGCCGCGCGTGGTGAAGAGCATGGCGGCCTGGCCATGAATCACTGGCGGAATCAGCGTGCCCACCACCAAGGTGACACCGATGGCAATGCCGATTCCCATGGACATGCCGAGATAGCGCATGGTGAGCCCGTAACTTACATTGCCCACGCCCCACATAGCGCCAAACAGGGCTACCTTGAGCAGCAGGTGCGGACCCATGGAGGCGTAGAAGTCATGGAAGTTGGGCAGCAGCAAGAGACTCACGCCGATAGGCAGCAATATCCATGAGAAGAAGCCGGCGATGGCCCAGGTTGTCTCCCACGACCATTTCTTGACCTTTTCAATGGGCGCGTAGAAGCAGGCGCCTGAAGCGGCGCCCAGCAAGTGCCATCCGATGGCGGCGACAATCGACAAGAGGGTTCTCCCTTCAAATGCGAGCCAGTAAATGGAGAGACGCCTTTTTCTCCTATCGGCCACCGGCCTGTTTCACTGTCGCGCCTGGTTCTTCAGTTACTCGACATCAACTTGAAAGCTGTAACTCCCGGCAGCTAGCTCATAGCCGCTCTGACCATCGCGAGTTACGGCCTTGGCTAACTTGCTCGAAGCCAGAGATGCTCCATCCAGCTTGTACTTCGCCGCCTCCGGTCCGTCCAGCGCCAGCCATCCCGTCGTGTTGGCGGGAATGCTGACATGCCATTGCGCTGTCTTGCCTTGAATGCTCCAGTCGGAATGAATCGGCCCGTAAGAAGAAGCATAGTCGAAGGCGATGTGGCCCAAGCGCTGATCAAACACCGGGTGCAGATTGACGGTGTGGAAGCCGGCATCGAGGGGGGTCGCATCTACGCCGGCCGCATAGCGATAGATCCAGTCGGCAACCGCGCCATAGGCATAGTGATTGTACGAATTCATGCTGGGGTCGGCCTTCATCTGGTCGCCGTTCCAGCGCTCCCACATGGTCGTCGCGCCGTGGCCAACGAGATAGCCCCATGACGGATATTCCGTATTGAGCAACAGCTTGTAAGCCAGCTTGACGTGGCCGGCCTTGGTCAACTCTTCCAGCAGATAGGGCGTGCCCAGGAAACCGGTTCCGAGCAGGCCATGATTGGCTTCGATCTTGTCGGCCAGCTTTTGCGCAGCCTTGGCGCGCAGATCGTCGGGCAGCAGGTTCATGTGCAGAGCCAGAACATACCCGGCCTGCGTGTCGCCGCCTTTGCTCTTGGCGTTGGGGTTGTTGATCTCTCCGAACGGCGAGGGCGTGTTGTCCGCACCCGCCACAAAGCCGTCGTCATGCACAAACTTCTTCTCGAAGGCAGCGCGAATCTTCTCGAAAAGCTGCGCATACTTTTGCTCATCTTGCGATCGACCCGTCGCGTGCGCCATCTGCTTCATTAGCGCGACGTCGTAAGCCCAGTATGCGGTTGCAATGAGCGCGTAGTCGGTCTTGCCTTCGGGAGACAGCCAGTCGCCAAATGGAATGCCCGCCTCATGCATCCAAAGCCCATCGGGGTTGTGGGCATCGATGGCGTCTAGATACTTCTCCATCGCCGCCCAGTTCTGTTCGATCATGCTGGTGTCGCCGGTTTGGATCCACGAAGTCCAGGGAATCACAACGCCGGCGTCGCTCCAGCCGGCGCCCGATTGAGACGACTCGGTAGCTGTGCCGGGCGAGTAGATCCCGTAGTACGGCGTGCCCGACTGCGTGCCGCGCATGTCGCCGCCGAATTTGCGTGAGAAAGCCGCGAGGTCCATGTTGTAAGTCGCGGTGCGCCAGAAGACTTGAGCGTCGGCCATCCAACCAAGACGCTCGTCGCGCTGCGGGCAATCGCTGGGAATGCCGACAAAGTTCGAGCGCTGACCCCAGAGAATGTTGCTCCATAGCTGGTTGATCATCGCGCTGCCGGTTGTGAGCTTTGCCGTGAATGGCGCGTCGGTGTGGAAGACCAGGCCGCTGATGGCTTCCTTGGCCGGCGGCGTGGGCAAGCCGGTCAACTCCATATAGCGAAATCCATGAAAGGTGAATTGCGGCGAAAACTCCTCAACTCCTTTTCCGCTGAGAATGAAGTGATCGGTTACTTTCGCGGTGCGCATGTTGTCGAGATAGACGGTGCCGTCGGAGTTCACGATCTCGGCGAAGCGCAGGCGCACATCTGTCCCTGCGAGGCCTTGCAAACGCACCCGCTCGACTCCTGAAAAATTCTGGCCGAAGTCGTAGACGTAGACGCCAGGCTTGGGCTGCGTCATGGACTTTGGTTGCAGCGTGCGCTCAACGCGAATGGATTGGAAGTCCTGGGCTTCTATCTTGGTGGGCTTGGGGTCGATTGTCTCGACTGATTTCCATCCAGTCCCGGCGAAAGTCGCCGTATCCCAACCCGGCTGTTTGCGGCGCGCATCCTGGCTTTCGCCGTCGTAGAGCTCGGAGTGCTGAATATCGAGTTCGCCTGCCTGCCAGTTCGCGTCGGTCGAGACCCAATCCACGCTGCCATCGGCGTGCTCAATGCGCAATTGCGCTCTCAACGCAGGCGGAGTATCGCCGTAGTTGTTGGGCTGCTGGAACCATTCCAGCGGTGTCTCGTACCAGCCCGGTGCGAGCAGCGCGCCGATGGCGTTCTTCCCGCTCTTGACCTGGCCCGTCACATCATAGGTCTGATACTTCACATGCTCGCGGTAGTCGGTCCATCCGGGGTCGAGAACATCGTCGCCGACACGTTTGCCATTGAGGAAGACTTCATAGGCCCCGAGCGACGTCGCATAGAGGCGAGCCGACTTGATGGGCGAGTTCAAATCAAATGTGCGGCGCAGCGCCTTCACCGAGTCGGGAATCCAGGGATGGCCAAGCGGCGCATTTCCCGGCCCCGGCGCCTGCGACCAGACCACGGCCGACTTCCAGCCTGAGTCGTCGAAGCCCTTCTGCTGCCAGTCGTCGCGGCCGTGACCATTCGCTGCATGAATGGACGACTTCCACGATGTGTCGCTGGCAAAAGCGGTGGTTGTTCCGTCCGCGTAATTCACGATCAAGGTCGCGATCATGGGGGGTGAATCTTCTACTTCCATTCCGTTGGGATTGGCCACATAGTGCACGGCCTCAATCGCGATGGCATTCACGCCATCGCTCAGTTTCTTTGTCACATCGGCGCGGACGAACTTCTTCCACGGCATCTGCTTGTATGGGGGGAAGGGATCGGCGGTCAGCACCTTGGCGCCATTCACCCAGGCTGCGACCGTGTCCTGCCCTGTCGCATACAACGTCGCGCTCCTAACCGGCTTGTTCAGCGTGACAACCTGGCGATAGGCGAAGTGTTGCTCGTCTTTCTTTTCGTCCGCCAGGGCCTTCGCATCGGGACTGGCAATCCAAGCTGCCGGCGCATGGCGCACCGCATCCTCTTCCGCTGTCTCGTAGCCGATCCAAGCCGCGTGCCAGGCATTCTGTTGTAGCAGGCCGCTCTCCCACCAACTCACGGCGCTCGGCGCATATGGTTTGGCTTCCACTCCCCACACCTTCACGCGCCAGTAGTAGCGCTTGCTCGGCTCGATCGTCGGCCCGCCGTAGTGGACATTCAAACTGGCGCCCGATTCGATGCGGCCGCTGTCCCAGACATCCGCGTTGCCCGCACTTAGCGAGGCGGCGCTCGATGCAACAAGAACCTGATACGCAGTTTGCACGGCTCCACGTGTTGCGTCCTGCAGTTGCCAGGAGAATTTCGGCGCAGGGTCGTCGATGCCCAGCGGCGTCTTCAGATCGTCCACGCGCAACTCCGCGGGGCCGGTCTTTGCAGCGCTCGCCTGCGCTCGCGCCACGATGGGCAAAATCGCACCGGCGAAAGCCAGTCCCAACACCGTACAGAATCTCTTTTTCATCACGTTCCAACCTCTTCGAAGAAGCCTGACCCAACGTGCAGCGCGCTCATCCACACTGTGAAGGAATCAGTTTGCGGGGATTTGCGACACATATTTACCAAATGAAACTGTTTGCCAGACGGAAGAACCTTATAGAAGCCGCTCTGGCTTTGTCAAAGGATTTTCTCCTCGATCGTCCGCCAGGCAATTGTCGCCTACGCCCGGTTGAGACCTGTACCAACCGTTACACTTTCTTCATGGCTCAACGCCTTTACGCCGCCACAACCAGCCAGGGAAAGCTGCGCGACTTTCGCACTGCCGCACTGATCCACGGGATCGACATCGACCCGCTTCCAGCCCTGGCTACGATCCCCTCCCCGGAAGAAAACGGCGCAACGTTTATGGCCAATGCCACGCTCAAGGCAGTCTACTATTCCCGATTCGCGCGCGGCATATTGGTTCTGGCCGACGACTCAGGATTGGAAGTGGACGCGCTCGCAGGCGCTCCCGGCGTGCGTTCGGCGCGGTTTGCCGCCGACACAGGCCTGGTGGACTCGCCGGACGCACCCAATGACAACAGTGACGTTTGGAATAACATGGTCTTGCTGCAGCGGCTTGCTGGAGTGCCACCAGCACAGCGAACCGGGCGCTACCGATGCGTTCTGGTCGCGGCCCGCGACGGGGAAGCCTTGCACACGGCGGAGGGATCGGCTGAAGGACAGATCCTCGACTCGCCGCGCGGCACCGGCGGATTCGGCTATGACCCGCTTTTCTTCCTGCCCGAACTGGATAAAACCATGGCTGAGATCGATCTTGAGACCAAGCTCTCGCTCAGCCACCGGGGCCGGGCCATCGTGGCGATGCTCAAAAAGATCAACGGCTAGACTGCAGGGTCAACCGCCAGAAACGAATCACTGTGCGGCGACTTCCGTCTTCGCATCGTATGCATCCTGACCCAAGATGAGATTTCGCCCGTTCCTTTTGGCTCTGTACAAAGCAGCGTCCGCGACTGCCAGAGCTTCCTGTTGTCCAATCACAGTCGAGTCGACGATCGTCCAGCCGCCGCTGACTGTGATCTTGATCGGGGCCCCCTCCAAGACCACGAACTCCCGATCGAATGCGGTTCGAATTCTTTTCGCACATCCCTCCAACTGCTCTCTGTCGCACCGCGGAAACACGACCAGAAACTCCTCGCCGCCATATCGCCCAACCAGATCGTAGGATCGGACAGCTTGTTGCAGACGGATCGCCGACTCTCTCAAAACGGCATCGCCGGCCAGGTGCCCGTAGGTATCATTCACTTGCTTGAAATGATCGATGTCGAGCATCAACACGCCTGTCGATGTGCCTTGGCGCGTCGCTGAATCAAGCTCGCGCAGCATAAGGTCCAGAATCGCGGTTCGGTTCCAAATTGCTGTAAGACCATCGTGAGCCGCCTGAAAAGCAAGACCTTCCATAATCTCCTTTTCTTTGGTGATGTCGACGGAGACGCCGATCACTCGGTACGGCCGATCGTTCCGATACTCAATGCGCGCTTGCGAGCGCAGCCAGCGGGTGACACCGCTGCTCAGCAAGACACGGAATTCATTGCGGAGGGTTTTGCGATCAATGTAAGCCTGTGCCGTTTGTGCGCCCATCAACTTCCAATCGTCGGGGTGAATCAGGGCGCCCATCTGCTCGAGACTGAGCGTCTGCGCGGCGTCGGGCAAGCCGAATTGCACTGCCAACTCTTTTGAGAGCGTCGATGCACCTGTAGCCACGTCGAATTCCCAGATTCCCAGCGAGCCTGCCTTCTCAGCGAATGCAATGCGCCCTTCGTTCTCTTTCAATCTCTCCGTGGCACGGGTTCTTTCAATAGCATTGGCGGCCAAATGGGCGGCGGCTTCAACGATCCCCAGTTCGCGGGGGCGCGGCTTGGCGCGACGGCGATGATACATGGCAAACGTTCCCAGGACGCGATGATTGGCCCCGCGGATGGGAACGCTCCAACAGGCCAGCAAGCCGAAGCTCATCACAAAATCCTTCACCGTTGCGAACCGTCGGTCGGTGGAGATGTCTTCCACAATGGTTGTTGTATTACGAAATGCGGCCGACCCGCACGCCCCCACCTCGGGGCCGATTACCAGGCCCTTGACCGCGCGGATGTACGCTTCCGGAAGCCCTCCTCTCGAGCCCTCCCAGAGCCGTTCTTGCTTTTCATCCAGAAGCAGGACCGAGCATAGGCATTCCGGCGCCATCTTCTCAATGGCATGAGTCAGGATGTCCAGGACCTCCGTGAGTGTCGCCCCATCGTTCATCCGGTCCATGATCTGGGATTCCACTTCCAGCAGGCTCGACGATTTCTCCAGTTCCTCGCGCTCGCGCAGACTCTCCGCCAGGCTCCGGCGAGACCGTATCCATGCGCCGGTTGCCACGGCGGCTATGCCGGCCGATAGACCAGCGGTGACCGCAAGCGGAATTGATGAGTAAGGCATCCATATTTTTATCGGCGGGAGTTGTTTGAGCGTTATTTTTTGCGGTTCTGGCGCCACCCAATCCGGGAAAACCATCAGGTCATTTACTTATTCATAAGCAGCTTGCTCAGCGAAACAGGTGGGAGATGAAGCTCTTCCGAGACCGGATAGTTCGCCAGGAATTGTCAGTTCCAATCTCCGAGAAATCTTCTCTCGTTCAGGCAAACTCCAGGCTCACCACTTGCCGTCCCACGCCGCACCTTGACGGGGGGGTTGTCGGCCTCCAATAATGCAGGGGAATCTGACTGGAATCGTCTTGTCCCTCTATCTGATACCGCCTTTCCTTCCGCTTGTCCCGGAACCCGGCGTTCGCTCACCTGAACCCCGACATTTTTAGGAGCCGACAACGTTATGGCCACTGCTCAACAACCAGCCGCGCCCACGGTTCGAAGCGGAGTTCAGCCGCTGCGCGCGGGTCAGGGCTACTCTTTCGTCCTGCGCAAGCTGCATTCGCTGCTCGGCATCATTCCCATCGGCGCATTCCTCATCGAGCACTTTCTCTCGAACTTCGAGGCGCTTAAGGGTCCTGCGGCCTACGCAGAGCAGGTCAGGTTCCTCAATTCCCTCCCCTTGGTGCGCGTTCTGGAATGGACATTCATCTTCCTGCCCATCCTCTATCACGGCCTCTATGGCGTGTGGATCTGGCTGCGCGGCAAGTCCAATGTCGTGTACTACCCCTGGGCGGGCAACTGGATGTACGTAGCCCAGCGCTGGACCGGCCTGATCGCTATCCTCTATATCGGCCAGCATGTCTATCGTCAGCGCTTCTCCGGCGTCAGCTTGCCAGAGCATCCCGGCGCGGCCTTCGCCAAGGTGCAACATGAGCTGGCCAATCCTTGGATGCTGGCTGCTTATATCATCGCCATGATCGCTATCTGCTGGCATTTCTCGTACGGTGTCTGGCTGTTCGCGGCCAAGTGGGGCATCACGCCGGGAGAAACGGCACGCAAGCGCTTCGGCTACGTGTGTGCGGCGCTGGGCGTGGTGCTGTTGGTGATTGGTCTCGCGGGCATCTGGGCCTTCATCGAGCCGGCGTACAAGAATGCTCCCGACGATGTGGCTCCCGCGATGTCGACAACGATGCATTTATCCGGACACTCTGTGGTGACCGCCTGGGCGCCGGGTTACGCACAGGCTGGAGCGATGGGCTGATATGGCATACCTCATTGGAATTTGGGTTTGTTTCGCTGCCTTCGCGGCATCCGCGCTTTCCCGGTTGCTGGTCGTCCGGAAGATTAGAAGAGAGCTTGGCTTGCAGACAGATGATTCGCGAGACGAAGGAACGACGGGGCAGACGAACTCTCCCGATTTGCTACCCCAGGATTGCCGCCCTCCGGGTTCGCGCTCTCCGGATTTGCTCACGTTGCATAAGTCCCGGTTCCCTGCCAGCGGAAGTAGAGCTCTTTCCCACGTTTTGCTGGGAGTTCAATTGCTTGCCACAGTAGCGGCGACGGCGCTCATCGTGGCTGCTCAGTTCCAGCCCCACAGCCTGTTTCACCTGATTTCAGCAGCAAGATAGGAAGATTTCATGGCGGCACCAAGAATCATCGTGGTTGGCGGAGGGCTGGCAGGACTCGCGGCGGTCATCAAGATTGCTGAAGCCGGCGGCAACGTCGATCTGTTTTCGATCGTCCCCGTGAAGCGCTCGCATTCGGTCTGCGCGCAAGGCGGCATCAACGCGGCCAAGAATCTGAAGGGCGAAGGCGACACCACCGCGCAGCACTTCGACGACACCATCTATGGCGGCGACTTTCTGGCCAACCAGACTCCCGTGAAGGCCATGTGCGAGGCGGCGCCGGGAATTATCGACCTGCTCGACCGCATGGGTGTGCCTTTCAATCGCACGCCCGAGGGTCTGCTCGACTTTCGCCGCTTCGGCGGCACGCTCTACCATCGCACGGCGTTCGCCGGCGCGACAACAGGCCAGCAGTTGCTCTACGCGCTCGACGAGCAGGTGCGACGCCATGAGTCCGAGGGCAAGGTAAAGAAGTACGAGGGCTGGGAGTTTCTCTCCGCCATCCTCGATTCGAAAGGCGTAGCCCGCGGCATTACCGCCCTCGATCTGCGGACGATGGAGCTGCGCGCCTTCCCGGCCGACGCCATCATTCTCGCCACCGGCGGCAACGGCGCCCTCTTTGGCAAGAGCACTAACTCCGTGGTCTGCACGGGCTCGGCGCAGGCGGCTGTGTTTCAGCAGGGCGTTTACTACGCCAATGGCGAGTTTATCCAGGTGCATCCCACCTGCATTCCGGGTGAAGACAAGCTGCGGCTTATGTCGGAGTCGGCGCGCGGCGAGGGCGGCCGGGTGTGGGTGCCGCGCACCGCTGGCGAGAAGCGGCCAATCAAGCAGATTCCCGATGCCGACCGCTGGTACTTCCTCGAAGAATGGTACCCAAAATACGGCAACCTGGTTCCCCGCGACGTCGCCACGCGGGCCATTCATAAAGTCGTTTATGAACACGGCCTGGGCATCGATGGGCAGCCGATGGTCTACCTCGACCTGACCCACATCGATCGGGCCACGCTGAACAGGAAGCTCGAAGGCATTCTCGAAATCTACGAAAAGTTTGTTGGCGACGACCCGCGCGACGTTCCCATGAAGATCTTCCCCGGCATGCACTACACCATGGGCGGGCTGTGGGTCGACTTCAACCAGATGACGAATATTCCTGGCATCTTTGCCGCCGGCGAATGCGAGTACCAGTATCACGGCGCCAATCGGCTGGGCGCGAATTCGCTGGTCAGCTGCATCTATGGCGGATTCGTATCCGGGCCAAATGCGTTGAAGTATGCAAAGAGCCTGCCGGCCGCGGAAGGCGATGGCGGCGCGGCAGCGGAGGTCGCGCGCCAAGCCGAGATCAATGCCAGGCTGCTCAAGAACGAAGGCACGGAAAACCCTTTCAAGCTATGGCGCGAACTGGGTGAGACCATGACCGAGCACGTAACGGTCATCCGCTATAACAAAGGACTCAAGCAGGCCGACGACAAGATAGTCGAGCTGATGGAGCGATACAAGAAAGTCAATCTATCCGACCGCAGCCAGTGGGCGAACACCAGCTTCGCTTTCGCACGGCAGTTGAAGAACATGCTGGAGCTGGCGCGTACCGTGGCTCTTGGCGCGCTGCTGCGCGACGAATCGCGCGGAGCGCACTACAAGCCCGACTTTCCTGATCGCAATGACGAGAAGTTTTTGAAGACTTCGAAGGCCAGCTTTACCGGCCAACTGGAAGGCCCGCGGATTGAATACGAAGAAGTCGATACGCAGTTCATCAAACCGCGCCCGCGCAGTTACACAGCAGCCAAGTAAGCAAAGGGAGACTCGCCTCATGGCATCCAAGACCGTCACCATCGAAATCAAGCGCCAGGCCAGCCCCGATGCACCTTCCGTCTGGGAGCGGTTCGAGCTTCCCTGGCGGCCGGGAATGAACGTCATCTCCGCCATGATGGAGATCGCCACCAACCCGGTTACCGCCGAAGGCATCGACACCACGCCCATCACCTATGACTCGAATTGCCTGGAGGAGATCTGCGGATCATGCGCAATGAGGATCAACGGCAGGGCGCGCATGGCCTGCTCGGCGCTGGTCGATAATCTCGAGCAGCCCATCAAGCTTGAGCCGCTGTCGAAGTTCCCGCTGGTGCGCGATCTGCAGGTCGACCGGTCCGTTTTGTTTGAAAATTTGAAGGCTGTGCAGGCGTGGGTGCCCATCGATGGCACCTACGATCTCGGTTCGGGCCCGCGCGTCTTTCCGCAGCAGCAGGAAGTGAGTTACCCGCTCTCGAATTGCATCAGCTGCTGCTGCTGCATGGAAGTCTGCCCGCAGTTCAATGACGACACGGGCTTTGTGGGCGCGGCGACCATCGCCCAGGTCAAGCTCTTCAACGAGCATCCATCCGGCAAGGTTCTCAAGGAAGAGCGGCTGCGCGCACTGGCCGGCGACGGTGGCATTCAGGAGTGCGGCTTCGCGCAAAACTGCGTCGAGGTCTGCCCCAAGGGCATCCCGCTGACGAACGCGATCTCCGACATCAGCCGCGATGTGTTGATTCAGAAAGCCAAAGACTTTCTGCGCGGCTGACAGATTATTCGGAGGCTGGCAATTGACAACCACAAGCAAAAGGCCCGCCGAAGCGGGCTTTTGCGGTTAAGGCTTTCGAGCACAGTCCGGCGAAGCTATTTGCCCGTATTCGCATGGCGGGTTGCACGCAATTTGGATTGTGCAATCTCCTTCACGTCCAGTTCCCCGCTATGATCGGTATCCAGCCGATCGAACTCCGCTTCCATGAACTTCATCCACTCTGCCTTGGAGATCTTGCCGTTCTTATCGGTATCCATCAGCAGCAGCAAGTCCTCAACTTCACTCTGGCCGAGCACCAACTTGCTGGGCGGCTTGGGAAGCGTGTCCTTTTCTTGAGTTGCTCGTGATGGTACGGCGCAGCTAGCTGTCATCACGCCAATCGCAGTTACCAGGCTTCTTCGCGTCAACATGTTTCACCCCTTTGCGGACGGATGGTTGTTGCCGATGCACCGGATTCGACCGGAAGGAGTCATGGCACCCGGCCGCTTTCGCTAATGTCCCCGCAGTAGTTCGTCGGCGACAGATTCATGGGACTCTCGGAATATTACAACGATGGAACCGATACCCCCTGCACATCCGCCGAACACCGCCATTCTCCGGCAACACGGGAGCTGCAAGCAACTCCAGTGTTGCCGTGACCGAGGCCAGCAGGCCTGACGCGCGGATTCGGTTAGAAGCGGACCATTATCGCCATCGTAGCCACGGTTTGATCCCTGCGCAGATCGGGCCACCAGAGCGCGTTGGTACCGCTGCCGCCGTTGTTCAAGCCGAGGCCGATACAATTCGAAATCGCCTGCGCCTGGCCGGTGGTAAATCCAGCCGAAGCGCCGCTTGCAGTTGGAAAATAGCCAGCACCTGAATCTCCACCGGCCGCGCACTGGTAATCCGCCGGAGCACCGTTCGCACCGCCGGGAGGCGTGATGCCGCCATGACCCGTCCAGTAGGGAATGTCTGAGAAGCGATAGCCCGTCTCCCAACGGAAGGTGATGAACTGGCTTGGCATGTAGTCCAACGTGAAGGTCCCGTCATGCATCTGCGCCCTGTCACCGGCATTCTCCGTGAAGTACGGAGTGCCGGTAACGGCCGTGGCATTGTTGATGGGCGGCAGGAGCGTGAGATAGCGACCGGGGTTGGTCATCTGGCCGCCACCAAGAGTGATCGCCCAAACATCCTTTTTGAACCAGAACCGCTGGTAGGCCATCCATCCTGCGAAGGACTGCTTGGGCTTGCCGTTGGCCGCGCCATGGCAATTCACGCCACCGCTGTATGTGTCGCTCGTGCCCATCTCAGGAGAAGCTCCGTTCGCCGCGTACGGACCGCCTGCAGCGCCGCCACCGTATTCGCAGCCGAGATCGCCGGTCAGCGTGAAGGCCATTTTGTCCATGAAGTTTTTCGGCTTGTCGTAATACTTCAATTCGATACTGTTGTCGGTGTGGACACGAGACCGAGTCGCCCCCGTCCCGCCGATTAGCTGGCTTTGCTGTTCGAGCGGATCGTCTTCACCGAGGCCGTAGTTATTGCTCACAACTTCAAACCACCCCGTTGGCCGGTAAAGAACCTGTCCGCCCAAGCCTGGCTTGCCGTTGGGCCGGGCATAGGTCTGCCAGCCATTGATGAACCAGGGCTCGATTTTCAGCTTTGAAGTTGGAAACCACTGCAGCCGGATTCCGTTGAAGAACCAGGGAGTGTTCGAGGAAACAAACGAGGGCTGGTAGGTCCAGTTGTCGAAGTTGTAATAGCTGAACAGGCCGATGTAAGAGACAAAGATACCGGCATCGAGATTGAGACCGTGGTTCACGTTCCAGTGATAGCCGCCCCATCCCTCGGCAACGTACTTGTATGCGCCGGAAAGATCCCATGTGCCGCGCACCACGCTGGGGTCGTTGCGCGTGGTGGTGACCGACCACAGGCCGCCGCAGAGGCAGAGAAAGCGTCCGCGCACGTTGTCGATGCGGATGTCGCCGCCGATCGAAACCTGCTCAAGCTGCCACTCATCGGAGCGGAAGGTTTCCGTCGAGCCGCCTAGCGTGTCGTCCTCGGGGTGATTCATATCGATGGTATAGTTGGCGTCGGCGCGGAACTCGGGTGTGAAGTACTTGGTGGCCATGGGGCTATCTGTCTGGTGGCCGTTGTTATTCGTCCAGGTCCAGTCGCCGGGGAATGGTTCACCCAGGGTAGTGACTTGGGCACCGAGTTCCGGAGGCGCGGGAGCGGCCGCTGCCGGCGGCGCTGCGACGGCTTGCCCAAGGATTGACGCAGTGCCGCCCTCACCCGCCGCAGCATCGCGCAGCGTGGCGGCGTCCTGCTCTGCGGCGACAGAATCGCCCGTCGCAGCATCCGTCTTGAGCTCGGATTCAAGTCTGCCGATCCGCGCCTTGATGGCCGCCTGCATCTGTGTCATCTGATCGAACTGCTTCTTCATGTCTGAGAGCTCTTTGATGACCGCGTCATTTTGCACCGGCACTGTAACCGATGGTGGCGCGGTGTTGGATGTGGAAGAAGATGCAGAGCTGGTGGCGGCGGCAACGGATTCGCTGGTCCCTGCGCCTGGAGCTGTTCCTGGAGCTGCCAGAGCGGCGAAGTCCACGGCGGGTTTAGACGCCGCGGATGGGTCCGTCGCAGCCTCTCCTGAAGTCGCTGCGGAGGTTGAGCTCGGTGCAGGCGTTCCCGTAGTTCCGGTCGTGTTTTTGGAATTGGCCGATGTAGCCGCCTCGCTGGACCTTGGTGATTCTTCCCCAATTGCCGGCAGGCAAACCGCCGTAGCAAGAACAATGGCAGCCACCCAAACCACTCCGCGCCACTTAAAACACGTTGAGCCGAACCGCTTCTTCATCAGGTTGATGCCTCCAGAAAAGTTGATGAGGCCTTGCTCCTCGATCCGGCGGGCCCGATGATGCTCTGAACGAATGCGAATATCGTTCGATGGCGCCGGAAGATAGGCTAGGTCCCAACTAACCAATCATGCGGGCCAAGTGCGTAAAACTTCCGTAAGTTAATCGCAAGGATGATATGGAGTTGATTAAGACTGGCGAGTTACCCTAAATTCTTTACTATCTCTTTTTGGATTCTTCATGGATTTTCGTCAGCAATACTCTACGTATATGGACACAATTCTTCGTGTGCCGCATCTCACGCATAGCCAGGGGACCCTCTGTTTATGGGTGGCTGAGTTCATCTCCGGAGGCGCCGCATGATCTCAGCCCGCAGCAGGATAGCTCTGTGAAAATCTCCGGCCATATAAGGAATAAATAACAAACGAAGAAGGACTCTGGACACGCTTCACGGCAAAGTATCGCTGACACCAGTCTGTTACTCTGGGTCAAGTTATAAGGAATATTCATGGCTTTGCCCCGTCGCTGATCAAGCCGTAGGCGCATGATCAACCGAACCAGAGTCACAAGATCCGCATTCAGTCCAGACGCAAGGCCGCCTCGTCATAATGGCCGATTCAACGCGAAGGCCTTCCGTCTGGATAACGCATCCCCGGTTCCACGATCCCGGCATCAACAACTCAGCGTTTGCTGCCTGGGCCCCACACGATCTTCAGCCCAATCCTGCCCGTTAGTGGGAGGCTGGGGTAACCGATCGGAGCGATGTGCCGATTGTTCGTCAGGTTCTCAGCCTGGCCGTAAACTCCCAGCCAGTCAAGAAACTGATAACTGGCTCCGAGGTCTACTTTCGCATATCCGAAATCGAGATTCCGGTTGGGAAGCAAAAGACTGTTCCCTCCGTTGAGATCATAGCCACCCAAAAAGTCCGAGTCATCTGACCGGCTTGCGAATGCCGAGGTTAAGATGCCGGTCAGTTTCCGGGTCGAATAGGTGGCCGTCACGAAGCCGGTATGCGGCGCACGGCGGAAAGGGCGCGCCCCTTCCAGAGGCGTGTCGGCGCCGACCGGAATGCCGTCGAAGGTTGGGATCGGCCCCAGCAGCGCCACATCGTCGTTGGAGAATGACCGCTGCACCACGGCATCGAGATAGGTATAGCCTCCGCGCAGAAAAATATTGCGCCCGATTCCGCTTTCGACCGTGGCCTCGGCACCTAACGCTCGATAAGCCTGCGTGTTCAGGCTTTGCTCGTATGCGCCGTCCTGCTGTAAAGTCTGCTCGAGCAAGATCTGCTGAGCAGTCGTCAGATTGGGCAGCAACTCTGGAATGAGGTTTAGCCCCACGTATTCGATCTGCCTTCCGAACTCGTTATGGAAAAAGCTTGTGCGGAATACCAGCCGCTCTCCGAAAAACGCCTGCTCCAACCCACCTTCATAAGTCCGCGTCGCAGGCGCCTGCAGCGGACTTATATGTAATTGAGTAATTGTCGATTGACCGCCGTTGCTCAGCAGAAAGTTATAGAGCGAATAGAACTGGTCCGTCAGGGAGGGCTCGCGCACCGCGTCGCCGAAGTTGAACAGCACGCGCGTGCCGCTGAAGATTCCCTTCCGCGGCCGCAGCACATAGTAGGAGATCCCTGCGCGCGGCGAGGTCTGCGTTCCAAACAACGAGTAGCGCTCGAGGCTTCCGCCCAGGGTGTAGAAGAAGCGACTCTTGAAATCGCCATGCACGGCGGCGAGATAGTCGCAGTTAGTCCGCTGCGCCGGGGTTAGATAGGTGCTGTTCGGCGCTGCTCCGCGCTCGTTCTCATAGTGGAATCCGATCATCGCCGTGATATGCGGCGTGAAGCGGTAATCGCCCTGATAAACAATCTGATCGCGATTGGAGACGATTTGATGGCCTTGCGGATAAGTCCCGGAGAAGTCCAGCAACGCTGGCCCAGTTACATAGTAGCCATTCGCGCCGACAATGGTTACCGGATCGCCGAAGCTGTCCCCGTAGAGATCAAAGACGCCGCTGCCGCTCTGCGACCAGAGCGTGTATTGCTCGCGCTTGCGGGTCATGCCATAGCGCGCGCTCTGGTGAAAGTCAGCTGTGGTCTGGTTGTCGACGGAGCCCGAAAAAAACAGATCCTGATCCTTCTCCGTAGCGCTATCCGTAATGTGATAGAAGTCCCAGGTGTTCGGGACGCCGGTTGCATCCACACCATAGTGCACAGTCGCGCGAATCTGCGTGCTTCCGCTGGGCTGCCATCCGACATTGGCGGCGCTGGTGGCCAGGTGATACTCATCGTCGGGCAGATCGTTCGAGGTCTGTAACCAGCTGAACGCGCCCAGATAATCGAACTTGTTGTGCGCCCCGGCTAACTCCAGCTCTTCGCGCGAAGTATTCAAATTGCCGGCATCGCCGTGAAAGAGAAACGAAGGAAAATTTGTTGTCCCGTGCGGAGTGGTCAAGCTGACCACGCCGCTGGCCGCATCGGCGCCGTAAAGATTTGAGTTAGGTCCGCGATAGACTTCTGCGCTTTCCACCGCGGTTGTCGAGAGCGTTCCGAAGTCGAACCCGCCACCCAGATCGCCGGCGTACACGCCGTCCACCAAGACCTTGTTGGAAGTTGAATCGCCGCCGCGCACAAACAGCGAAGTCTGCGCCCCCATCTGTCCGGACTGGGCCACAAACGTTCCTGGCATCAGGCGCAAATCGCTCACCAAGTCGTCGCGCAGCGCAAGATCCTGCGGCCCCAGCACAGTAGTGGCGGCGCTGGTCTGCGCCTGCGGGGTGGGCGTTCCCGTTGCTGTTACGACAATCGCCTCTCGAACCCACTCCGGTTCAAGCACAACGTTGCGCTCAATGTTATCCAATGCGCCGGCATAAAACCCGGGCGTCTGTACCTGGCGAAAGCTCTTGGCCGTGACTACCAGAAAGAAGCGCCCGGTTACACCGGTCAAGACCTGAAAGCTCCCGTCTGCGGTAGAGACGGCATTCGCAATCACCTTGCCATTGGCCAACAAGGCTACGTTGGCGCCCGTGACTTTGGCGCCGGTGGGGTCGGTGACTACTCCACGTATCGATGCCGCCGGGCAAACTGCTGCACAGGCGACAAAAAGGACCAGGATGAACCGGGCATTGCCGGCGCGGAGATTGAAGACGCGGGAATTGAAGACGCGACTCAGGCGAGCGCGCAGAACGGCGGAAACAGACATAATGGCTCCTTCGTTCCCCTCGGAACGCAAGCGGGTAAAAGCGCCGAGGACCGGTCTCCTGACTTGCGCCTTCATCAGCCACCTTCCCAAAGATGAGGCCCTGCGGCCTCAACTTCAGTGGTATATGCAATGTCTTCGCTGGTGGCGAAATCATCCTGGCTGAATTACTGCCAATTATCGCAACCCGGTCGGACCGGGTGCGAGGCAAGGGGCGCTCACAGTTGCGGGGCAGTGGCGGAGTTTCACCGCCTTCCCGAGCATCCTAGACGAACTCATTTGTTATCAATCGCTTGGTATTCTCAAGCGGGCGGCGTAGGGTCAATAGTACCAATCTTGTACCAAAAACGGAGGGACGGCCGCGGCGACTAAAGTGGTACCCCTACTTTAGGCATTGTAAAACTCCGCCATGCCCCAGACGAACTTGCCCGAGCCGATGTTGTACTAATTGAAAGCGTCTCGTCACTTCTCCTGCGAAGGAAGATTTTCTACCTCGCTGAGCCGGATGCACCGGAAGGCCGTCTGACGACGCGTGAAGGGTTTCCAAGGAAGCTCTCTCTAATTGGAATATAGGCGGGAAGCCTTTGGTGACTGCCCGCCTTGAGTTATACGCAACCGCTGGTTACTGCTTCACTGCCACCCCTACGTCGTAGTTTATTGTGTCAGAGATTTCGACCAGGCTCATTATCTGGCCGTTCTGTGACACCTGAGGGTTAAAGTGTCCGACGAAGTTAATGCTCATGGTCGCAGTGCCGGTGCCGTCTGCATCGATGGATGTAATCTTCATGCTTCCCCTCGCAGGCTTGTGTTGAATGTCAGTAGGCGGCGAAGGCTGGAAGACGCTTGCCATCTTCTATTTCGGCGTGATGTCGTACTTCGCCTTGGCTAACGCGCTGTTTGAGAATCCCGGAGCAACGGCGATCGCCTCGATTGTCTGCGAGGAAGAAACAACGATCGGTCCGCCATAAACCGCTGAACTGGTCGTCGGCGCTTTCCCGTTGGTGGTGTAGTAAATCGTTGCCCCGGCCGTCGTGTCCTCAATGGTTACGTGCTGCGCTGCATGATAGGTTCCCGCCGCGGGCTTGAACGTAGGTGTCTTCGCATGGGGAAGGTCGATGGTGTACTTGGCCGTGGCAACCTCAGACGGGCTGAAGCCGGGGGCTATGGCGATGGCCTTGATCGTCTCGCTGGAAGACACCGTGATCAGGCCGTTGTAGAGGGTTGAGCCCGAGGTCGGTGTGGTCCCATTGGTGGTGTAGTAAATGGCCGCATCCGGCGTCGTATCTTCGATGGTCACTCTTTGCGCGGCATGGTAGGTTCCAGCCGCGGGCTTGAAGGTCGGCTTTTTTGCGGGTGGAAGGTCGATGGTGTATTTGGCTGTGGCCACTGCGCTGAGGGTGTAGTCCGCTGCTCTCGCTACCGCCTTCAAAGTGGTGGTTACGTTCACGGCAATCGGGCCGGTGAAGGGTTGGGTCGTTCCAACATCCGGGACCGGCGTGGTGCCATCCGTGGTGTAGTAAATGGCCGGGCTTGGCGTCGCATCGGTGATGGTCACCGACAGTGCTTCACCGTAGGTTCCGCTCGGCAAGCTGAAGGCGGGAGTGGACGCCTGCAGCCCAATCTCCGTTCCGCTCACCGGAATCTGCTGGACGGAATTGAAGACCCACAGATTGTTGTCGACGAGCTGAACATCTTCGCTGAGCAATCCCGGAGTCGAAGTGGTCAGCGGCCAGAATTCGATGGTGAGCGTGCAACTGGCGCCGGGGGCCAGAGTGCTGTCCGGGACGCAATCCGACTTTGGAGCCGATTGCGATTCGGGGAAGTCCACCGCATAGTTGAGCGTGGAGATATTGAGTCCCGTGTTGCCGATATTTTCCGCAGTCACCGTTTTGGGACTGTCGGTGCTGATTGACCCGGCATTGGTCGAGGCAAAGGTCAGAGCCGGTGCGGCCGCGCGGTTCAATTCAATTAACTGCCCGTCGCCAGCGTCGGCAACGTAAATGTTCCCGTTCCCGTCCAGGGCCACGCCGGCGGGATTGCTGAAGGGCGCCAGGGTGGTCACGCATTCTGATGAAGAGCACCCGGCAGGCATCTCCATCAGGGCGCCGCTTCCACCATTGGCGACATAGACATTGTTCGCGCTGTCCAGCGCCACGGCAGAGGGGTCGGAAGAGCCGCCTCCCAGCGTTTTTACGCAGCTCGAGGAGACACAGCCCGCGGGGATTTCTCGGACCCCGGTTAAATCATCGGCAACGTAGACGTTGCCATTTCCGTCAACGGCCACACCCATGGGAGATGAGAATCCCCCCGCCAGGGTCGACACGCAACTGGCAGAGCTACAGTTGGCAGGCATCTCCTTCACCGATGGGCTTGAGACATCGGACACATAAACGTTCCCGATCCCGTCCACCGCAACGCCATCTGGACGGTTGAATCCGCCGCCCAGAGTGATCACACAGCTCGCCGAGGTGCAACCGCTGGGGATTCTCTTCACGGCGGAGTTGTAGAAATCGGCCACATAAATATTCCCCATTCCGTCAATCGCCAGGCCCGCGGGTCCGTTGAATCCGCCGCCAATCGTCGTTTGGCAAGCAGAGGAGGCACAGCCGGCGGGTATCTCTTCCACTGCGTAGGTCGCCGAATCGCTGAAATAGACGTCTCCGATTGCGTCCACGACAACGCCGTTGGGTTCGCGTGCCAGGACGGTTTGTGTCCCGGGGTTGAAGGCCACTTGGGGGGCAATACCAGTCCCGTTGATGGGCAAACTCGACAGCACATTGCCGGAATCGTCATAGAAAACTACCGCTCCTTGACGTTCTCCAGGGACGGTTGGCGCAAAGGTGACGTTAACCGTGCAGGCCGTGGCGCTGGTATACACCCCGGCGGTGCACGTGCCCGCGCTCGCGGACTGCTTGAAATCGAGATTCGGCGCGCCTTCAGTCAGAACTTGGATCGATCCGACGGTCTCGCCGGTAATGGTGAAGTTCAATGTAGCCGACTGGCTGCAGGGCGCCGGAATGGTCTGCCCCGGGGCGCATACGTTGGCGTTGCCAAGGCTGGCAGATCCGAACTGCAACGTCCAGGTATCGTTTAGGTAGCTGCCGTCGCTGCCACCCGCTGTCTGCCCACCAAACAGCACCACCTGGCCATGCGCGGCGTCATAGGTCATGGCTGCGTCGGTTCTCGCGGGGGGGGACGCGCCCAAGACTGGTTGGCTCCAGGTTGTTCCATTCCACGTCCAGGTATCGGCCGTGGTGGAAGGCCCAATGTCCGATTCTTGCCCGCCGAAAATCACTACTTCGGAGGCCGCAGCATCGTAAGCAATCCCATCGCCAAATTTCGTCGGGGGACTTGTGACGGGGGCTTGCTGGGTCCAGGTTGTACCATTCCACGTCCAGGTTTGGTTGCCGACGAACAAACCCGTCTCTTCCACCATAACCCCGCCGAAAAGCACCGCCTGACCCTGTGCGGTGTCGTAAGTCATGGCAGGCGAATAGTTAGCCGGAGGGCTATTTGCCGGGAATTGCTGCGCCCAGGTAGTGCCGTTCCATGTCCAGGTGTCGTTTGGGGAGTATTCCCCTACCCCATCCTCAAACGAAGTCCCGCCAAACATAACCAGCTGACCCTGTGCATCGTAAGCTAATGCCGATCCGAATCTAGGACTGGGGCTGGTCGCCGGGAACAATTGGGTCCAGCTTGCACCGTTCCACGTCCAGGTGTCGGCGTAATAGTTTCCGTTCTGAACATCTTCCCCGCCGAAAAGCAATACCTGACCCTGCGCGGCATCGTATTCGGCGGCGGGAGCATATCGCGCCGAAGGGCTGCTCGCCGGCGAATGTTCAATCCAGTTGGTTCCGTTCCAGGTCCAGGTATCGTTGAAGACTACTGGCGGGTTTGGCGGGGCCACTCCTTGGCTGTTCTGCCCGCCAAACAGCACAACCTGGCCATGCGTCGCGTCGAAGACCATGGCTGCTGTTGAGCGCGCAGAAGGGCTGGTTGCCGGGAACTGCTGCACCCAGGACGGGTTGAAGA
This sequence comes from Occallatibacter sp., assembly GCA_049513795.1. Classification (GTDB taxonomy): domain Bacteria; phylum Acidobacteriota; class Terriglobia; order Terriglobales; family Acidobacteriaceae; genus Telmatobacter. The sequence continues at coordinate 41,672 of JBEKVS010000005.1, forward strand.
CGATGGATTGAGCGTCGCAATGCAGACAAGGGATATCTTGTGCTGCCCCTCTGGGAGCGGCGATCGCGACCGCCGCCAGCATTGCCGCAGCGAGCGCAAAGCGAATTCGATTTGGCTCCAGACTCTTGAATAGCGTATTCATCATGGCGTCACCTCTCGTTTCGGGCTCAACGGAGCCGGAGTTGGATGGTTTGTAGCGCGATCTTCCACCGGCATTGCATCGGTCGACGGAGCCATGGGACGAGTCAACTGGGCCCCAATCAACTGTCCGCAGGCGGAGCAATGTTCTTCACCCGCTTCTTCTGATTGGCCGGTCCCTGCGTCGGTCCCTCTTGCGCCGGCTCCTCTTCCGCGAGTTCCAAGAGCTTCAATCACCGTTACCACCTCGCGCTCCACGGTGATCTCGATCCGCCGCCGAAGGGCCGGCGTTCCCTCAATTTGCTTTGCACGCGTTGCCGCGGCTGTTAGAGTTTCGAAAAGTCGTCTCAATCGTCTTCCGATCAGCTGCCGGATACAGCTATCTGGAACACATTTAGGCGCAAATGGCGGCGAAATGTCCCGAACCGGCGACGAAGATTTACGAATTGTTCCGAGTTCTTGCTATGTTGTTGGATAAAAATAGTTTGTACCGCTTCGACGAATTCGAGCTGAACCCCATTCGCCGCACCCTTGAGCGCGATGGCCGGCTGATTTCGCTCACGCCGAAGGCTTTTGAGGTGCTCGCCTGCCTGGTCGCAACTCCGGGTGAGGTGGTGGCCAAAGAGAAGTTGCTCAAGTCGGTTTGGCCGGAGTCGTTCGTCGAAGAGGACAATCTTGTCCAGCACATCTCCGCCCTGCGCAAAGCATTTGGCGACCGATCGAAATACATCGTGACGGTGCCCGGGCGGGGGTACCAGTTCGCCGCCGCAGTCGAACAGAAATCGCTCGATGCCGTTCGCGAACAGCCAGGACTCGGGCAAACCGGACTTGAGCAACCCGGACTGGGTCAACCGGGCGAAGTGGTCGTGCAACGGATCAGAGAGCGCACCCGCATTGTGATGGAGCAGCCGGTGGAGGAAGCGGCGCTGGCTCCTGCCCGGAGTTTGCCGGGGTCCGTGTCGCGCGGCACGCTCAGCCAATGGCTGGCCTGGAGCGTCACCGCCTGTGTGCTGTTGGCTGTCGGAGGATACTTCGGCTTCCGATGGCTTCGTCCCCAGCCGCAACTGCGCAAAGTAATGATCTCGGACTTTCTCAACCTGGCCGGCGACTCATCCGTCAATCACACGCTCAAGAGCGGGTTGGTCATTGGCCTGAGTCAAACGCCATACATCCAGCTGATGAGCGACGGTCTGGCCCACGCAACCCTCCAGCAGATGCAGAAACCCGCCGACACGCCGCTGCTGGGCGATATTGCTCTCGAGGTCTGCGCGCGGGGCGGGTACCAGGCGCTCCTCAAAGGAAAGATCGAGCGCGCGAGTCCGCTCGGATACGACCTTACGCTCGAGGCTGTGAACTGTACGACCAGACAGGACCTGGCCGTCTTCAAAGGGCATGCGGTGACCATTGACGCAACCCTTGACACGCTCGATGACCTGGCCCGCCGCGCACGCGTCAAGCTTGGCGAGCCAAATCGCTCGCTGGACCAGTTCAATGTGCCTCTGATCGAAGCCACTACGTTTTCCTTCGAAGCGCTCAAGGACTACAACATCGGTTCGGAGCTGGGCAACAAGGGCAAACTGAAGGAATGCATTGAGGCCTTCCAGAAGGCTGTCGACATCGATCCCAAATTTGCCATGGCCCAGGCCAGCCTGGGCACGGCGTATTACAACCTGGGCTCGGTAGATACGGCAAGCGCGTATTACAAGAAGGCGTTTCAACTGGCCGGCAATGTGAGTCAGGCGGAGAAATTTTATATTCGCTCCAACTACTATCTGATGGCCACTCGCGACCTCGAAGCCGCGGCGAACAACTTTGACGAATGGAGCAAGGTGTATGCGGACGACCCGACCGCCTGGGAGGGTCTGGCCAACGCCGAGGCGCAGGTGGGAGACTATAAGCGCGCAATCGCGGCAGCCGAACACGCTTTGACATTCTTCGAAATGCGTACCGAGCTCGGCTACCAGATCCTTGTTGACTCCTACAAACGGGCCAATCGTTTTGCCGATGCCAAGCGTGTCGTCGCCGAGGCGCAGGCGCAGGGCAAGGATGCGCCGGAGCTTCACCAGGCGCTCTATCGGATCGCCATGATCGAGCGCGATCCGGAGACGCTGCATCGGGAAGCAGAATGGGCGAAGAATCAGCCCGAGCTCTACACTGCCCTTGAAGCTCAAGCCGTGCTGGCCGCTGATGGCGGCAATTACTCCAAGGCCGAGGAGTTGTTCAAAGGCGCAATTCAAGATGCAGGCCGCGAGGTCGATGCCAACCTGGCCGACAATATGCTGATGGATGAAGTGAGCGTCGAGCTGCAGTTGGGTCGAGCCGCCAAAGCCGTGGAATTGATCAGAAATATCCAGCATCGCGACACGGCGAACTTCGCCATTCTGCAAACACTCGCAGGCGATGTTGCCGCCGGGGAAGCCTATCTAAGAAAGCCTGAAACCTATCCCCAGGATACGATCGAACATTTTCTCCGCATTCCTGAATTGAAGGCATTGATTGC